>JANMTD010000263.1:0-4875 GCA_031390075.1 Deltaproteobacteria bacterium
GGACAAGGTGCGCAAGTCCTTTGCGGCCTACTACTACACGAAGGAGCCGACGGCGGGCTGGAACGGTGAAACCTTCAATACGATCTTCAAGGCGCGACCCGGGGAATGGTTGAGCGGCCTTCTGCTCGCGCCGGCCGAGAAGCTGTATCGACGCACGCGAAAGCGGCTGCGGGAACTGAAGTCGCGCCCACCGTCGAAGTCCCGGTCGACTCGCGACTGACGACTCGGGGGGATCGGGTTGGACTATCTGATCGTCGTTGAAGCGCGCTGCTACGCCCCGCGACCAGGAGTCCTCGCGACCGAGAGCGCCTTTGCGAGCCATCTGCGCATGCTGCGCCAACGGCTCGGCCCCCGCTTCGAGCGCATGGTCGTGGCCGCTCCCTCCTACCGCGCGGATTTCTACGAGGCAAATCGCCATCACCTGGGCGAAGTCACGGAGGCCGAGGACGGGATCGTGTTCCTGCCTCTCTCTCAGGACGGCGGAGCACCCCGCGATTACTGGCTGAAGGACGCGAGACGCATCCTGCCAGCGCTCTGGCGCGCCACGCGCGGGGCATCGATCGTGCACTCCGGACTCTCCCAGGATCTATTCCGGCCCAGCGCGTTCCTGGCCATCGTATTCGGCGTGCTGCTGCGCCGAAAGACGCTGTTCTTCATCGACATCGATTTCCGCGACAAGGCCCGCATGCACTACCAGAGCGGCACCTGGTCGCGGAAGACCTACCTCGTCTGTCGCTATCTCTTGGATCCCCTGCGGCGATTGCAGGTCTGGCTCGCGGTCCGATGCTGTTCACTCTGCCTGCTGAAAAGCGCACGCATGGTGGCGGACTACGGCCGAGGGCGTCCGAACGTGCGCAATTTCTTCGATACGGTCCACTCGCCGGACCACATCCTCTCTGCCCCCCAACTCGGGGTTCGGATCGCACGTCTTTCCGATCCAAAGCTTCCGCTTCGGATCGTGTACTTCGGACGCTTCGTTCCGTACAAGGGCCTCGACCTGCTGATTCGCGCCGTGCATCTCGCGCGAACACGCTGCGGTCGCCCCCTCGAGCTGCTGCTGCTCGGGAGCGGGAAAACCCGGCCCTTGCTCGAATCGGTCATCCATGAGCTCGGGGCCGGAGAATGGGTCGAGCTTCGGGATGCGGTGCCTTTCGGTCCAGAACTCTTCGAGATCCTGTCCACCTGTTCGATGCACGTCGCCACACCCCTCGTCGAAGACACCCCCCGGGCGGCCTTCGACGCCATGGCCGCAGGCCTCCCCATCCTCGCCTTCGACATCGCCTACTACCGTGATCTCCGGGCGACGGGGGCCGTCGAGACTTCGCCCTGGCCCGACCCACAGGCCCTGGCAGAGCGCATCTGCGAGCTGGATGCAGACCGCTCTCGCCTGGTATCGATGGCGATTCGCGGTGTCGAGACCGCAAGGGAGAACACCCAGGAGATCTGGCTCGACCGCCGCATCCGATGGACGCTCGAGCTGCTCGACGGGTGTTAGTGAACCGTCTCGGATTTTCCGGAAAGCCCCGGCAATTCCGAGGCCGTTCGAATCGGACCGGCGGAGAACCCTTGACATCAGTCCGAAAAAGTCGTCCTCTAAGTCGCACTGAAGTGGCCTTGCGGGATGGGGAATGAGCGAACAATACATCCTGTTGCACCTGGGTTACCCGAAAACAGCGACGACGTGGTTGCAGAAAAGAGTCTTCGACAACCATTCTCTCGGCTTTCGATCGCCGTTCGGGATTCGATCCGCATCGGCTCTAGAAACTTTTCTGTTGCACCCGATGTTCGGATTCAGCGCCGTCGAAGCGCGATCGGTCTTCATGCCGGCAATTCAAGGGGCGTGGCGAGATCGACTGGTCCCGGTCATATCCGAGGAAACGCTTCTGGGTAATATCGTGAGCGGCCAGTACTGGGGCGAATCCATCGTCCACAACATCCGCGAGACGTTCGCCGGCGAAAGAGTTCGGGTTCTCCTTACGATTCGCGAGCAGCGCAGCCTGATCTTTTCTGCCTACAAGGAACATGTCCTGACCGGCGGATACCACGACATCGAGTCCTATCTGTGGGATGGAAGGGGAAGGCCAGGTTTTCGCGGGCTGCTTCACCTGGATGCCCTGAAGTACGACGTGATCTTCGAAGGTCTCGCTCGAGTCTTCGGCGCGGACAATGTGATGGTGCTGTCGCAGGAGGAAGTTGCGGTCGACCCGGCCTTGGCGATTTCGCGTTTGCAGGATTTCGTGGGCGTCTCTTCCAACGAAGCGACGGATGTCGAAACCGAGCGGGCCCATGTCGGATTGCGCGGCGCCACGTTGAAGCTGAAATCGTGGCTCAATCGCCATGTGCCTTTGAGGCATTTGAGGACGAACCGCGATCCGCTTTCGAGAAGAATGCTCGATCGGCTCTGCAGGCTGGTGGACCGCCATATGCCGGCCGCTGTGCATTCGCATCTCGAGAGCGAATATCGGAAGCAGATCGATTCGATCGTGGGCGCCTATTTCGATGCCAGCAATCGGCGGCTTCACGAGATCTGCAGGCATGTCGACTATCCGGCTGAACGCGGTCGAACGATGCACCCGTCCGTTCGGGTGACGTAGACGTTCTCGCCCTGCAACCACTCCTCATCGAACCCATTGGTTGCGTTGTAGAAGCTGCGGTTGCAGCCGATCTTCCTGCGCTCGTGCAGCTCCGCGATCAGCGAGTCGACGCTCGATATCCAGGCTCCAGCAGCCGCAAACACCTCGCGCTCGGCGCCTTCGATGTTGATCTTCAAGATATCGACGTGGTCGAGGCCGTATTTCTTCATCAATGTGGACACCGTGAACGTGGGGACGACACCCATGATCGTTCCGTGATGCTCGCTCGAATCCTGACCGGGCTCCTGCGTCATGAAGCCCCAGTTCCCGGCACCGGTGTCGAGGAGGTTGACCTGCGTGTCGTCGTCCCAAAGGGCGCCGTGCACGGCCACGATATTCGGATAGGGCGCGGCGTTGTGGACGAGCAGCTCGAAGTTACTCGCTTCCGGTTCCAGCGCGATGATCCGGGCATTTGGATACCGGTTGGCGAAGTAGACCGAGGCAAATCCGACATTCGCGCCCGCGTCGATGATCGTTCGCGGCTGGCGCCTCACGTCGAACGCGTACTCCCGTTGCGCAAAGATCTGTTGGAACGTAGCGACATCGGTCGAGCGCACGCGCAGGTAGACCGGATGCGCGAGCTCGTCGCGCCGGACGGCGACGAGTCCGGGATCTGCGCCGAGCTTCTCGCGCAGGACCTGCAAGACGCCGCGCATCCCGGCCACCTCGCGAATCCAATTGATATGGCTGAACATGAGGCTCCAACCCGGATACTGCGGTGGGGGACAGGGCGATCAAGCGGGCATTTTCGCACCCCTGTTGCACCACAATACGCCTTTTGCGGTCCGAAATCAGGGCCACGGCCGACCGGGAGACGATTCCAGGCTTCCCCGCGGTCAATTCGGCGCCCGTCGCGCCCTGAGCTCGTCGTTTGCCAGTTCGCTTTTTCCGACCGCGGCGGATTCCCTGAGGATGCCGAATTGGATCACGGCGCCATCGTGGGACTCAAGGTTGTGTATGTCGAGCAGGCCGCATGATGGGCTGTTCGCTGCCGACGCACGAGTGCGCATGATCCTGCGCGATCGCCCCGAAGCATCGACCTGGATGCGCACGCCACAGAGACCGGGCAGTCGCGGCAGACTGACGCGGTCGTGAGCACGACGGGGGAATCGATCAGGGCACGTCGGAGAACACGACCGGTGCCAACAGGAATCCCGCATCCTCGAAGAGGATGTGGCCCCGCCGAATGGCATCGAAGAGCGATCCCGCCCAGTCGACGACGAAGTGGAAATGATTCGGATAGAGTGCGTCGAGCTGCTCCTGGGTCAACGCTGTCGTCGTTCCGAAGAGCCCACAGAAATTGAACGGTCCCGGCGCGGAGTTGCCCGTGCCGCGGATCACCGCCACCGGCACGTCGACGTGGGGTGTCCGCACGCCTCCCGTGACATTGCCGTTGGCGTCGAGCACGATCGGATCGTCGATCCCCGCGCCGCCGGCGGGAGGCAGGATCCCGCGTCGCACCCAGTTGTCGAGATGGCGCAGGGCCGCCTGCAGGACCCAGTGGTGGGGGCCCGAGTTCACGCCGAATACGCAGGCGGGAAGAATGCCGGGAAGCGGCTCCGCCACCGGGGTCCGCATGGCGTCGAAGAGCTGCTGGGCCGCCGTCGCGTTGCGCCCGGTGTCGACCTGGCCGATCCCCAGGACATAGATATCGGCGTGTGACGAACCCGCGACCTCCCACTGGCGGAAGATCGCCGTGTCGGGCTGTCGTGTCAGTCGCGAATCCGTCTCGGCCTGGAACACGAAAACCGGCACGCCGAGATCCGTGCGGATCCGCGTCGCGCCCGGCGTGAGGACGGCCACGAGCGGCGCTTGCCGCAAGGCCGAGCTGTTCGTTCCGCGGCTATGGACCAGGAAGCCATCGAAGACGTCCACGAGGGGATGAATCGCATTCACATAGGTCACCATGCGTGAGGCAGACTGCGACTCACCCGCCGCGATCACGGCGCGCGCGGGGTTCCCTCCGAGCAGCAGCGACGGATTGTCCCACACCGCTTCCCCGGCCTGCGAGAAGATGTCGTAGGAGAAGCTGTCTCCGGGGTGGACCAGGTTCGCCGCGGCCGGGCCGTAGCGACCGGGTTCCCGGCCGACTGCCGCGGCGACGCCGACCCGCTGCGCGGTGACACCGACGTAGGCTGCGCCGCGCCGGATGAGCTCGTTATGCGTGATCAGCCAGTCCGGCATCGAATCCGACTGATTCGACACGTTGAGCCACTCGACGATGACCGTCCCGTTGAAGCGC
>JANMTD010000307.1:0-12503 GCA_031390075.1 Deltaproteobacteria bacterium
TGCCGGTTCGAAAAAACGCCTTTCCCTCGAACTGGGAGCTCTCGAGCGCCCGGGCGGCGGCGGTCGCGCGCTATTTCATCGAAGAGCACGACATCGACCCGCGCCGCGTCGCGACCACGGGCTATGCCGCCTTCCGGCCGATCGCCGAAAGCGAGGCTCCCGCCGAGCGCGCCCGCAATCGCAGGGTCGAGATCGTGATCCTCGCCGACGGTGAGTTCGTCGCGACACAGACCCCGGCCGAGCGCGAACGGGACCTCGAGCGTCTGCTCGAGAAGCTCCCGCCCCTCGCCGGTGGGGTCGACGAGTCGCTTCGCCCGCCCACGCCCGGTCGGGCGCCCCTCGGCATCCCCCTGCCCTGATCGAAGAGCCCGGCCCCGATCGTTCCGCGCGTACCCCCGCTCAAGGTGCAGGGGTCGCGGAGCTCGTCTGCGCGGTCGTCCGCGGCGCCGTTCCCGCGGCCGTCTGGGCCTCGAGAGCCGGGATTGCTGCGCGCGTCGTGTAGCGCGGATCATCCCCCACGACCTGGATGCCCTTGCGGGTCGTCACGTTGATGACGAGCGGGGCCGCCAGGTTCAGGAAGATCGACTTGCCCGCGAGCGTGACGATCGAGAGCAGCTCGACCTCTTCGCGCTTCTCGATCCCGAGCATGGCAAGGTGCTCGCGCTCGACCGGCGGATCGTAGTTCGGGAAGAAGCCCCAGGGCGCCGCGACCACGAAGGCGAGGTCCGGATCCTCGATGCTGACGAGCCAGGCCAGCTCGGAGGCCTCGGCGTGCTCCATGATCACGAAGCGGGATCGATTCGGGAATCCCGGCAACGGCTCAAAGGTCACCACCTCCGACTCCGCGATCTCGATCTTCCCGACCCGACGACTCTCGAAACTGATCGATTCACCCATTCTGGCTTCCTCCCATTCGATTCTTCGCATGGCCCCGGACCGCCCGGATGGGGCCGACCAGCGCATTTCCCTGTGACGCAGCTTCGACGTTCGCCGATGCCACCTGCTCGAAGATCTCCTCGCGGAAGATCCCGATCTCCTCCGGTGCCTCGATCGCGATCCGGACCTGGGCACCCGTCGAGGCCACGATCGTGATCCGGATATCCGGTCCGATCCGAACGCTCTCTCCATGCCTACGCGTCAGCACCAACATCAGAACCCCCTGGAGCCCGCCGTCGCGAGCCCGTCATAGAAAATCGAGCAGCGTCGGTTGCTGCATCCGTGCAGTGACTTCGAGTGAAGCCTGCAACGCGGCCTCCTGGGCCGCGAGATCCGAATAGACTTGATAGGCGTCCGCGTCCTCGAGTACGGACACCTGGGTGGCGAGCTCCTGCTCCTGGCTGCGCAGGCGCAGCTCGAATGAATCGGCCTTGGCCTCGGCGCCGCCGATATGAGCCCGCTCCACGTTGAGATGGTCGAACGCGACCGTGAGGTCGCCCATCGCCGTGCGAATCAGCGCCCTCGACGCGGACGAGTCGGGCTGGTCGAGCCCCTGCCAGAGCTGCCCCAGGACCGCGAACACATCGACCGGGCCCTGGAATGCGCCCTGGCCGCTGCGGGTCACCTCGATCGAGACCCCTTCGTCGATCTCGACCGAGACGGCGCTGTCGTCGCCGGCGAAGGCCACCGTCGGCGGCGGCGAGCCCGACACGAAGGTCCCCGTCTGGACGAAGGCGACGGTGTCCGAGGCGACACCCGAGAAGACGTAGCCCCCGCCCGATGCCCGGGCATTCGACGCGTCGAGGATCTGATCGAAGTACTGCTCCACCTGGACGCGCAGGGCCGCACGCGCTGTCGCACCGTTAGTGGAATTGCCCGCCTGGACGGCCAGCGCCTGGGCCTGTCCGACGACCTCCGCGGCGTCGGCGATCGCGTCCTCCGTGGCGTGGAGGCGAGTCTTCGACAGATCGATGCTCCGCAGATAGCGCCCGGTCTGGCTCACGGAATCCTTGAGCCGCAATGCCGAGCGGTAGTCGACCGGATCGTCCGAGGGGCGATTCACGCGCAGACCCGTCGCCGCCTGCTCCTGCGTGCGCGCGAGCCGACCGCGCTGATTCGTCAGCTGCTGCATGCTCATCCGGGCGAGCATCGTCTGGGTGATCCGCATTCGTTTCGTCCTTGCTGCCGGCCTAGAGCGCCGCGAACAGCTCGTCGAGCATCTTCGAGATGGTCGAGAGCACCTTCGCATTCGCCTGGAAACTGGCCTGGAGCTTCACCAGCTCCGCGACCTCTTCGTCGATCGAAACCCCGGAGACCTCGTCTCGCCGGTCCTTCACCGCACTGAGCACCGATTCCTGCTGTGCGAGCGAGCGCTCGGCGGTCCGCGCGCCCTGTCCGATGTCACCGATGAAGCGGCCGAGGGCGCTCACGGCGGAGGTCGAGGTCCCCGTCGGCGTGCCCGGGACGTCGCCCGCGAGATAGGTCGCGACATTCCCCGTGCGCAGAACCTTCAATTGCTCGACCCAGGCCGTGTCACCCGAGGCGGCACCGGGCCCGCCCGTCACCGGGTTCGGTCCAGCCCCGGCGGCGATGTTCAACAGGCTTCCGCCCTGGCTCGGGTCGATGTCGATCGAGAGCGCGAAGTTGCGGGCCGAATCGTCGACGCTCGCCTGACCCGAGAGATCCGCGAAGAAATCGTGCGCATTGCCGTCGGCGAGGCCGAGCCCGCCGCGGTGGACCTGGTTGAAGCTGTCGGCAAGGGAGTAGGCGAAGGCGTCGAGCTCGCGGATCGCGCCGGCGAGGGTCCCGTCCCGCGCCTCGATGAGGCCCCCGAGCTCGCCTCCGCGGATCAGGGAAGTCGCGTCGAAGAAGCTCCCGGCCCCGTTGTAGAAGACCTGGGAGAAGCGCGGATCGAAGGCGTTCGGATTGGCCGGGTCGACGACCGCCTCGAGCTCGGCGGCGATGTCCTTGTCGACGAGCGGAAGGCCGCCCGAGATGCGCACGGAGAGCATGCCCTGATTGTCGGTGACGAGCGTGATGTCGACCTTCTCGGCCAGCGAGAGCACGAGCTGGTCGCGCTGATCGCGCAGGTCGTTGGCCGGCGCCGTGACCTCGGCAATCGCGATCTTCTTGTTGAGCGTCGCGATCTCCTGGCTGATCGAGTTCACCTCGACCAACAGGCCCGAGATGCCCTGGTCCGCCGCACGCTGGAGCTGGCGGAGCTGGGAGTCCGTGCGCCGGATCGAATCGACGAGGGACTGACCCGCGGAGAGCAGCTGGGTCCGCGCCGCGGCCTGACCGGGGTCGCTCGCATTCGAGAGATCGTGGAGGGCGTCGAAGAAGGAGGTCAGGTCCCCCGCAAGACCGTTGCCGTCCGATGCGCTCACGACCGATTCCATCTGGCGGTAGATCGACGCTTCGGTGTCGAGGGTCGCCTGACGCGAGGTCTCGCGGACCAGGCGCTGCGCGACGAAGCGATCGATCACCCGGTCGACGCTGATCTGCTCGGCACCGGTGCCGATCGCACCGGCCCCCGTCATCTGCGCCAGCGAGGCCTCGACGACGGAACGCTGGCGCGAATAACCCGGCGTGTCTGCGTTCGCGATGTTGTGTCCGGTCGTGGCGATGCCGCTCTGCACGACGGCCAAGCCGCGCGTCGCCGTTCCCAGGGTGTCGAAGAGACCTGCCATGCTATTCCCTCAGATCGCAGCCCGCACGATGCGGCCCCGCCCGACACCAGCCCCGCGCTCGAGACCCGGCCCGTAGCCGACCCGCTCGGGCACGGCCCGGCCGAGCAACTTGAGCGTCTCCTGCACCCGGCGCAGCGATCGGTCCGAGAAGCCGCCATTCGCTTCGAGCAGGCTGCGGGTCGATCCGACGAGGGCCGAGAGCCGGCCGTGGAGCTCCGGAAGTCGCGCGGCCTCGCCGCCCAGGGCTTCGATCAACACGGAGAGCTTCTGCGGCCGGTCCCCGAGGCCCAGGGCGACGGCGAGTGCTCCCGCGAGCGCACGCCGGGAATCCTCGAGCAGCCGCGCCTCCTCGGCGAGGCTGCGTTTCTCGTCGACCGTCTGCGCGATGCGAGCCGGATCGAGCTCGATCAGCTCGTCTTCCTCGCGGCGCAGGAGCTCGCGCAGGCGGAGGTAGAGATTCTCCTCGGCCTGCAAGACGACCTCGAGCCCCGCGACATGCTGGTCCACGCCCTTCATCGAACCCCTTCCTCCGCCGCGTCCGCGTTCCCATCCTCGTTCCCGTCGACGGGGTCGAGCTCGCCTGCGAGGGAGGTCGCGATGCCGACTCCACCGTTCTCCGCGATGATGCGCGCCAGCTCCTGGTAGAAATGCTCCCGGTACATGCGGCCCGTCTCGCCCCCGTCGAAGAGACCGGTCGGATTGCTCGGCGCGGCGATGCGTAGCATCTCGCCGAGGAAGTAGGCCTCGAAGGAGCGCAGCGCGGTGGCCTCGTCGGCCTTGCCCTCGCCCCGGGTCCCGAGCGAGAGCTCCGTCGCGACACTCAGGTGATCGATTGCACCCATCACATCATCTCCACATCGGCCGACAGTGCACCCGATGCCTTGATCGCCTGGATGATCGAGATCAGGTCGGTCGGCGTCGTGCCCATGGCGTTCAGCGCCCGCACGAGATCGCCGATCGTGACGGTCTCCTCGATCACGATCAGCTTGCTCTCGTCCTGACTGGTCTCGATATCAGTATTCTGGATCGCGGTCGTCTCGCCGTCGGAGAAGGGCCCGGGCTGGGAGACCTCGTTGATCTGATTGACGACGACCGTCAGGTTGCCGTGGGCGACGGCGACGGTGGAGACGCGGACGGAGTCGCCCATCACGATCGTGCCCGTGCGCTCGTTGAGGATGATCCGCGCGGCCTTGTCGGGGGCGACCTCGAGGGTCTCGACCCGGGCCATGAAGCCGACCACGTCCTTCTGATAGGCCGAGGGCAGTCTGAGGTCGAGGGTGCCGGAATCCCGGGCGACGGCGACGGGCTCGCGAAACTCGTCGTTGATGCGGGCGGCGGTCCGCGTCGCCGTGGTGAAGTCGGGGCGGTGGAGCGCGATCTCGAACTCCTCCTGGCCGACCATCGAGTAGGCGACCTCCCGCTCGACGATCGCGCCACCGACCAGCGATGCGACGGTCGGATGATTCTGGGAAATCGAGGTGCCGCCCCCCTCGGCCGAGTAGCCGCCGATCGCGATGGCACCCTGGGCGACGGCGTAGATCTGGCCGTCGTTGCCGAGCAGCGGTGTCATCAAGAGTATCCCGCCCGCGAGGCTCGAGGCGTCGCCGACGGAGGACACGACCGCATCGATCGCGGACCCGGTCCGCGCGAAGGCCGGAAGCTTCGCCGTCACCATCACGGCCGCGACGTTGGCGACCCGGATCTGGCGCGGATCGAGCGAGATCCCCATCTTGGCGAGCAGGCTGCGGAGGGACTGGGTCGTGAACTGCGTGCCCTGCTTGTCGCCGGTCCCGCGGAGCCCGACGACGAGCCCGTAGCCGATGACCTGGTTCGAGCGCACGCCCTTCACCGACGCCATGTCCTTGAGCCGCGCCGCCGTCACACCGCCGAACGGGCACAGCACGAGCGCGAGACCGAGCACGAGACATGCCCCTCGCCACGCCGCCCTGCGGCGGTCGGCCGACCTCCCGATCCTGTGCGCAAATCCGTCTTGCATGCCCTGTCCTAGAACGGGTAGATCCAGTCGATGACGCGAGCCATCCAGCCCGGTCGTTGTTTGTCGTCGATCACGCCGAGCCCGTCGTACGCGAGCCGCATCTCCGCCACCGAATTCGAGAGCACCTGGTTCTCGATCGTGAGGTCTTCCTGTCGCACGAGCCCTTCGAGGGAGATGTACTGGGCCTCGTGATTGACCACGACCGAGCGCCGGCCCCGGATGTGGAGGATTCCATTCGGGAGCACACCGATCACGCGGCAGGTGATGACGCCTGTAAAGCGGCCGCTGCGGCTCGTCAGGCCCTCGCCCGTAAAGTCGTTCTGCATGCCGCTCTGGATGAAGTTCACGCTCTCGCCTTCCACGCGGGTCGTGCCGGGCTCGTCGAATCCGAAGATCCTCATCAGGCCCCGGATCGGGCTCGAGATCAGCTTCTGGAAGCCGACGTCCGACGAGAGGGATCCATTGATCGTGCGCTCGGACTCCGTCTCCGTCCGCGCGTCGCCCTCGGCGCGCGTCTGCTCGACGATCACGACCGTCACGAGATCGCCGACCGACCTCGCCTTCTCGTCGAAGAACATGAAGGAAGAGGACTGGGTCGAGCCGGACCAGATCGAGCCCGCGCTCGGACGCGCCGCAGGCGGCAGCTCCGCGGCTTCGTAGTCCATCGCCTCGCGCCCTTCCCGGATCGAGGTCTCGACGCAAGCCGTTCCCGACCCGATCGCCACGAGGGCGACCAGCCAGACGATCGAGCGCGGAGATCGGCCCTCAGAACGCGACATGCACACGCCCCTCGCGATCGACCCTGCCCGTCAGCTCGCGCTTCGAGTCGAGGTTCACGACGCGAATCCAATCGCCCGTCGCACCGGTCTCCTTCGCGAGCCCTGCGCCCTGGATCAGGAGAGGCCCCTGGATCAGGACCAGCGTGACGCGATCGCCGCGCTCGACGACCGGCACCACCTCGAAATCGCCGTTGCGGACGAGCTGTTCTCCCGAGACCCCGCGCTTCGCCCGGAGCCCCACGAGCGATTCGAGATCGCGTGCCACGTCGGGGGGCGACCCGGCGCGATCGCGCGAGGACCAGGCCAGATCCTCACGCACGATGACGCGCCCCTTGACGAGGGGCCGCGCCGCGACGACGACCCGATCCGCGACCTCGATGTACGGCGAGACGACGGCCCGCTTCACCAGCTGATCCCCGACGAAGAGGGCCACCGCCACGGCGACCCGCCCCCGAAACGGCGTGGCGCTCCGGGAGGAGAGCTCCGTCCGGATCTCGCCGGTCGCCCGCGAGAGGTCGAAGTCGAAGGCCCGCAGCGCGGGCAGCTCGATCGACGCATCTTCGTCCTCGACCCGCTCCGCGAGGAAGCGCTCGAGATCGGCACGCACCCGCTCGACCGAGGGCGACTCCGCCCGCACGCCCGGAACCGCGGCGAG
Source organism: Deltaproteobacteria bacterium (assembly GCA_031390075.1). Taxonomy (GTDB): domain Bacteria; phylum Myxococcota_A; class UBA9160; order UBA9160; family UBA4427; genus UBA4427. Next base: position 7,057 of record JANMTD010000307.1, read on the forward strand.
CGCGAGTGCGACCGTCCCGAACCATCCGAGTGCCTTCTTCGCGAAGCATTGCGACAAGACTCGTTGCCCCTTTTCCGGACGCCGCGAGCGCGCGCGCCGGAATCTCGAATGCGTTATTGCGAGAGCTGCGACGCCACGCGGAGCATCTCGTCGCCGGCCTGGATCACCCGCGAGCTGACCTCGAAGGCCCGCTGCGCGAGGATCATCGCGACGAGCTCCTCGGCGACCTCGACGTTCGAGCCCTCGAGGAATCCCGCCGAGATCCCGCCGTAGCCATCCTGCTCCGGAATTCCCGTCTGCGGATCGCCCGAGGCCTGCGTCGCTTCGAGCAGGTTCCCGCCGGCGGTGCGCAGGCCCGCCGGATTCGCGAAGCGAGTGAGCTGGATCTGGCCGAGATTGGTCGGCTGCACCTGGCCCGCCTGCACCGCATTCACGGTGCCGTCCGAAAGAATCGTGAGCGAGGTCGTGTCGGGCGGGACCGTGAGATTCGGGATCAGCTGGTAGCCGAGCGACGTCACGACGTTGCCGTCGGCGTCGAGCTTGAATGTGCCGTCGCGGGTGTAGACGGTCTCGCCGGTCGGGCGCAGGATCTGGAAGAAGCCGGTGCCGTCGATCGCGAGATCCAGCGGATTGCCGGTGTTGACCCGGTCGCCCGGCGAATAGATCGTGTTGACCGCGGCGAGCTTCACACCGTGACCGACCTGAACGCCCGTCGGCAGCACCGAGCCGTCCGTGCCCGAAGCGCCGGGCGCGCGCAGTGTCTCGTAGAAGAGATCCTGGAACTCCGCGCGGGACCGCTTGAAGCCGGTGGTCCCGACGTTCGCGATGTTGTTCGCGATCGTGTCGATCTGCGCCTGCTGCGCCTCCATCCCCGTTGCGGCAGTGAAGAGTGCTCTCATCAGCGGATCCCCTCGATCAGGCTCTGGGTTGTTTCATCGTCGACCTGCATCGCGCGCAGGTTCACTTCGAAGGCGCGCTGCAACATCACGAGGGTCGCGAGCTCGCGGGTCGACTGGACGTTCGATCCCTCGATCGATTCCGGGATCACGACGGGCGAGACGGCCGGCGTTCCCGCGTCGCCTTGCGCGGCGCGAAAGAGGCTCTGGCCCTCGCGCTGGAGGCCCTGGAGATCTTCGAACTCGACGACCTTGAGTCGGCCGAAGACGTTTCCGCTGCGGTCGACGATGTTGCCGGAGGGATGGATGCGGGCGTCGCCGTCCGCGATCAGGATCGGACCGCCGTCGCCCATCACCGCCTGGCCGGAGGGCGTCGAGAGCTGGCCATCGCGATTCACGATGAAGTTTCCGGCGCGGGTATAGCGGGGGCCGTTCACGGTCTGGATCTCGAAGAAGCCGCCCCCGTCGATCATGGCGTGGAGCGGCGAGCCCGTGTGCTGGGCGGAGCCGCGGGCGAAATCCGTGCCGACCAGGTCGGTGCGGACGAAGGCGCTGCCAGGCGCGCCGGGCTGGAGCTCACCCTCCGCGTCGCGCAGCGCCGCCTCGTAGACGGCGCGGAAGATCGACTCGCTTCGCTTGTAGCCGGGGGTCCCGGCGTTGGCGAGGTTGTTCGAGACCACGTCGAGGTCGCGCAGCTGGGTCGCTGCTCCCGAGGCTGCGATGTAGGCGTCGCTTCCCATCTTGATTCGAGTCCCCCGAAGTCGAGAGAGCAAGTGACGTGCCAGTTGCCGGACCGCTGCGGGACAGCTTCTCGCAGGCCTGTTGTCGACGACACCGAAAGCGCAGGGCAATCTTCGCCGGGTCGACGGCTCGATCTGAAACGCGGCGTTGCAGATGGAAATCAACGCCAGCCGTCTCGCGCGGGCGCGCTTTCCCCGCTCGCGGAGATGGCCCGCTCGGCGCCTGCGATCTCCTCGACGAGGGACTCGGCGAGCAGGCGGATGCGCCGGCTGACGGGCGCATCGGGCGCGTCGAGGACGACGGGATTCTGGCGGGCCACTGCCTGACCCATCGCCGGATCCTCCGGCAGGACGGCGCGCAGCGGCAGCGTGCGCCCGAGAAAACGCTGCACCAAGCGAGCGAGCGCGCGATGGGTCCGCTCGCCGGCGGATCGGTCGTGCGCGCGGTTCACGACGAGCTCGAGGCGCAGCCCCGGCGCGCGCTCCCAGAGGTGTTTGGCGGTGGTGTAGGCGTCGGCGAGGCTCGTGGGCTCGGGGGTCGCGACGAGCCAGACCGGATCTCCGTGCCGCGCGAGCCCGATCACGTCGGCACCGATCCCGGCGCCGAGATCGAGAACCGTGAGCGATTTCTCCGCGATCCGGCGCGCGAGTCGGTCCTCGGACGCTGCGGCCAGACCCTCCTCGAGACGTGCGATGGCGCCGCGCCGGGCCCCGACGACGAGCAGCTCGAGTCCGCCGGGCCCCGCGCAGAGGATGTCGCCCAGGTCGACGTCCGTCAGGACGGCATCCCCCAGGTCGTAGCGCGGCACGACGCCCATCAACAGATCCGCATTGGCGAGTCCGAGGTCGCCGTCGATCAGCAGCGTAGCGACACCGCGGGTCGCCGCGGCCGTCGCGAGATTCACCGCGAGCGCACTCTTGCCGACCCCGCCCTTCCCGCTGACGATCGCGACCACGCCCGGCCGCGATCCGTGCGGCGAGCGCCGGGCGACTTCGCGGCTCTTCAATCCGAACGCCTGGTGGACGATCATGCCGCACGACTCAACACGTTCTGCGCGAAGAGCGCGGGCTCTGCCACCTCGAGATCCTCGGGGACCCGTTGCCCCGTCCCGAGCCAGCAGAGCGGCGGACAGCGATCGTCAAGCAGCCAGTTCACGACCGCTGCCAGGGACTCACACTCGTCGAGCTTCGTCAGGATGAGGCGATCCGGGGCAAGCGGCGCAAAGCGCGAGAGCTGGGCCCGGGCGACGTCGCGCCGCGAGGTCGCGTCGATCACGAGCTCGATCGAGGCCTCGCGCCCGAGCTGGCTGCGGAGTCCCACGAGGCAGGCGAGGCGCTGGGCGTCGCCGGGCGAGCGACCGGCGGTGTCGACGAAGATCGCGTGATCCGGATGTCGCCGGGCGACCTCGGCCAGCTCGCCCGGCGCCGACAGCTCGCTGTAGGGCGAGTCGAGGAGTCCGGCGAAAGCGCGCAGCTGGTCCCGCGCTCCGATCCGGAAGGGATCGAGGGACACGAGGGAAACCTCGCGCTCGCCTTCGTCGCTGCGGCCGGCGAGCTTTGCGAGCGTCGTCGTCTTGCCCGCCCCCGGAGCGCCGATCAGGATGCGGATTCGACCCTCGCTGTCGGACCGCGGCGGTGCAAGGCGGGCATCGATGCGAGCGGAGAGGATCTGCTCGAGGGATCGCTCGGCCCCTTCCGATTGGCGCGCCTTCCATTCGTCGACGAGCGATTGCGCATGAATCCAATCGAGCCCCGTCTCGGCGAGCGAGCGGACGGCCCGCTCGCCCTCGACGCCCGGCTTCGACTCGGCGACCCGACCGACCGCCGTCCGCAGACCGCGGAGCTCGCTTCGCACCTCTTCCTCGAACGACTCGCGCCTGCGCAGGGCCGCGAGCTCGCGGCGCAGGTCGTCGACGAGCGCGCGGAGGGTGTCCCGCCCCGGTTCGCAGGCATCGCCCTCCTCGAAGCGCACCGCGCCGAGATGCGCGGTCGCCGACTCGCGTGCAACCGGACCCCGCGGAGTCGCGGCCTGGACTTCGACGTAGCTGCGCGCGAGCAGCCCGAAGGCACCACGTCCCCGAACCCCCGTCCGCGAGGACAGGATCAGCGCGTCCGGCCCCAGCGTCGCGCGCACCTGCGCGAGCGCCTCCTCCATCGTCGCGGCCTCGAAGCGCTTAATGTGCATTGGCTTCGAGCCGGACGGTGCCGAGCGAAATCACCTGCACGCCGCCCGGCAGCTCGGCATGGGAGAGCACCGCCACCCGCGGCATGAAGCGGGACACGATCTGCCGCAGCGGCGAGCGGATGCTCTGCGCCGCGAGCAGGACCGGCCCCCGCCCATCGCTCCCGATCCCGAGCGCAGCCACCGCGCGCTGGACCGCGCGGATGAGCCCGTCGAGGGTGATCGGATCGACCGCCAGGAAGGAGCCACTCTCGGAGCGCTGCACGACACTGCGCAGTTGCTCCTCGAGCTCTGGGGCGAGGGTCAGGACCGAGAGCCTTCCGTCGTGTTCGAGGTAGGGCCGCGTGATCGCACGGCCGAGGCGTTCGCGCACGAGATCCGTCAGCAGATCGGGATCCTGGATCTTGCCCGCGTACTCGGCGAGGGTGTCGAGGATCGTTCCGAGGTCGCGGATCGACACCCGCTCGGCGAGCAGCGAGCGGAGCGTGCGGTGCAGGAGCGAGAGACTGACGAGGCCCGGGACGATGCCTTCGATCGCTTTCTGCCCGGTCGTTGAGCCGTTGCTCGCCGAGAACTGGTCGAGCAGGTCCTGGACACGGCTGCGGGTCAACAGCTCGACGGCGTGGGCGCGCACGACCTCGGCGAGATGGGTCGAGAGCGCCGTCGAGGCATCGACGACCGCATAGCCCGCCGAGGCGGCGCGCTCCCGGTCGCGCTCCTCGATCCAACGCGCCGGCATGCCGAAGGCCGGGTCGGTCGTCGGCAGCCCGGGAATCGGCTCGGCATCGTCACCCGGGGAGATCGCGAGCGCGCGATTCGGGGGGATCTCGTGGCTCGCGACCTGCTCGCCGCGAACCCGGATCGAATAGCCCCCGGGCCGCAGATCGAGATTGTCGCGGATGTGGATCAGGGGCACGATGAAGCCGAGCTCGGACGCCAGCTGCCGGCGCGTCGCACGGATGCGCGACAAGAGCTCGCCCCCCTTCTTCGCGTCGACGAGGGGAATCAGGCCGTAGCCGATCTCCAGCTCGAGGTCGTCGAGGACCAGGGCCTCCCGGATCTGCTCCTCCTCCGTCGGCGCGTGCACCGGCGCAATCTGCGGCGCCGCCGTCGGCTTAGAAATCGGCTTGCCGTAGGTCGCCAGGACCCCCGCGCCGACCGAGAGCAGCGCGAACGGAAAGAAGGGCAGGCCCGGCACGATCGCCATCACGCCCAACATGGCCGACACCATCGACATCGCCTTCGGCTGGAGGAAGACCTGATCCCGCAACTCGCTCGAAAGCGAATCTCCGGCCCCTGCCCGGCTCACGATGACGGCCGCCGCCGCCGAGATCACGAGCGCCGGGACCTGGGCGACGAGTCCGTCGCCGACCGTCAGGATCGTGTAGGTCTCGACCGCCTCGAGGAGCGGCATGCCCGCCTGGAACACCCCGACCGCGAGCCCACCGACCAGGTTGATCACCATGATCACGATGCCCGCGATCGCATCGCCCTTCACGAACTTCGAGGCACCGTCCATCGCGCCGTAGAAATCCGCCTCGCGCTGGACGTCGATCCGTCTCCGCTTCGCCTCGCCGTCGTCGATCACGCCCTGGTTCAGATCGGCGTCGATCGCCATCTGCTTGCCGG
>JANMTD010000354.1:0-11160 GCA_031390075.1 Deltaproteobacteria bacterium
CGACAAGATCGAGCTGATCGTGCTCGGCGGGACCTGGTCGTTCTATCCCGAGGCCTATCAGGTCTACTTCGTCGAGCGCTGCCTCGAGGCGATGAGCGACTACGGGTCGGGCCTCGATCGGCGCGACGAGCGCGCGTTTCGGCTGCCCGACTTCGAGGAGATCGACGCCGAGGTCGATGGCGCCGCCTTCGAGAAGAATCCCTACAACCTGCGCGTCAGCGAGTTCCTGAGGAAGAGCCAGGCGGGCCGTCTGCTCGCGCCGGCCGAGGAATCCGACTGGCCCGCCCTCGAAGCGGCCCAGGTTCGCAACGAGTCGGCCGGCGCGCGCTGCGTCGGGCTCGTGCTCGAGACCCGGCCCGATCACGTGAGCCCCGACGAGGTCATCCGGCTGCGCCGGCTCGGGGCGACGAAGGTCCAGCTCGGCGTCCAGAGCCTCGACGAGATGATCCTCGCCGAGAACCACCGGGGCCACGGCCTCGCCGAGACGCGCCGGGCATTCCAACTGCTGCGCCAGGCCGGCTTCAAGATCCATGCGCACTGGATGGCCAACCTGAAAGGTGCGACCCCCGACTCGGACAGCGCCGATTTCGCGCGGCTCTTTAGCGACCCGGACTATCGCCCCGACGAGCTCAAGCTCTATCCCTGCAGCCTGGTCGAGACGGCGGAGCTGATGCGATCCTGGAAGAACGGCGAGTGGCGGCCCTACACTGACACCGAGCTCCTCGCGGTCGTGGCGGGGAGTCTCGCCCAGGTGCCGCGCTGGTGTCGCGTGACGCGGGTGATCCGGGACATCTCCTCCGACGACATCGTGACGGGCAACAAACGCACGAATTTCCGCCAGCTCGCGGAGGCGGAGGTCGCGCGCCAGGGCCTATCCCTCGTCGAGATCCGCGCGCGCGAGATCCGCGGCGACGATTTCGAGACCGCTGCCCTGCGGCTCGTCGAGACGGCGTACGATGCCGGCGCTTCGCGCGAGCTCTTCCTCGAGCTCGTCACCGACCGCGACCGGATCGTCGCGTTCCTGCGGCTCTCGTTGCCGCGCGAGAGCTCGTTCATTCCCGAGCTCGGTCCCAACGCGATCGTCCGGGAGCTCCATGTCTACGGGGGCGCCGTCCGGATCGGTGCCGAAGCCGAGCGGCGTGCCCAGCACCGCGGCCTCGGGGCACGGCTCCTCGAGGAGGCGGCCGTCCGCGCCCGGGCGGCGGGCCACGACACGCTCTCCGTCATTTCCGCGATCGGGACACGCCATTACTACCGACGCCAGGGCTTCGACGACGGCGTCCTGTATCAACACCGCAGCCTCGCCGGACGAGATCCCGCGCCCGGAGCCCCGACATGAGCCTCGATCCCGTGGCGAATCCGAGTGCCGCGATGACGACCGATTCGGCGAATTTCAAGCGTCTGCAGGCGCGCCTGCGCGGGCTCGTCGGCAAGGCGATCGCCGATTTCCGGATGATCGCGGCCGGCGATCGCGTGATGGTCTGTCTGTCGGGGGGGAAGGATTCCTACGCGATGCTCGACCTGCTGCTCTCCCAGCAGCGGGCAGCGCCGGTCGACTTCGAGCTCGTGGCGGTGAACCTCGACCAGAAGCAGCCGGGCTTTCCCGAGCACGTGCTGCCGGAGTACCTCCGCGCGCTCGGTGTTCCCTTCGAGATCGTCGAGCAGGACACCTACAGCGTGGTCAAGCGCGTCGTGCCGGAGGGGAAGACGCAGTGTGGGCTCTGCAGCCGGCTGCGGCGGGGGGCCCTCTACCGCTGGGCGCGCGAGCACGGGATCGACAAGATCGCCCTCGGCCACCACCGCGACGACATCGTCGAGACGCTCTTTCTCAATCTCTTCCACGGGGGACGCTTGAAGGCGATGCCGCCCAAGCTCCTCTCCGAGGACGGGCGCAACGTCGTGATCCGGCCGCTCTGCTATGTCCCCGAGCGGGAGCTCGTCCGCTACGCCCGGGCGCGGGCGTTTCCGATCATCCCGTGCACCCTCTGCGGCTCGCAGCCGAACCTGCAGCGCAAGGCGATCGCCGGCATGCTGGCGGAATGGGAGAAGCAGAACCCGGGGCGGATCGATTCGATCTTCAACGCGATCTGCAACGTCAGCGTCTCGCAGCTCGCGGATCCCGGTGTCTTCGATTTCGCCTCCCTCGTGCGAACACCGGACCCCGAAGACGAGGCACTTCCGGATTGGCCCGGACGCGCCACACTGTCGCCCGACTGATGGACTCGACCGCAATCGAATCGACGGAGACGGAAGCGGAGGCGCCCGAGCAGGGGCCCGCGCCGTTCGGCGTGCAGCTCGGGGTCGCGCCCGGGGACGTGCCCGTCTACTCGTCCGACTACGAGACCGCCGACCCCCGCGACCTGCCCGATCGCAGCGCCTTCCGCAGCTATCTCGACGGTCTCTACATGGGGTACAAATGGCAGTGCGTCGAGTTCGCCCGGCGCTGGATGTACCTGAACACCGGCTGCGTGTTCGACGACGTGGCGATGGCCCACGAGATCTTCCGCCTGCGCAGCGTGCGCGAGGTCAAGTCGAAGCGGACGCTGCCGCTCCACTCCTTCCGCAACGGCTCGCGGCGTCCGCCCGAGCCCGGCAGTCTCCTGATCTGGGAGCCCGACGGCGAGTTCGAGCACACGGGCCACGTCGCCGTCGTGACCGAGGTCGGCCCCGAATTCATCCGCTTCGCCGAGCAGAACGTGGGGCACCGCGTCTGGCCCGAGGGCCAGCGCTTCGCCCGGGAGCTCCGCACCAAGGTCACCGAGGACGGCGAGTACTGGGTCGAATGCTCGTTCAAGGACGCGTTGATCCTCGGCTGGGTCATCCAGACCGACGATCCGACCCATTCCGAGCCGGCCGCCGCCGCCGAGCCGGCGCTCTTCGAGATCGAGTCGCGGGAGGTCGAGAAGAAACGGCGTTCGCGGCGCTCCTGGCTCAACGTCGCGAACGCGGACGAAGCCGCCTACGTCGACGTCGTGGGCGGCCATCGCCTCGCGACCCGGGACGAGGACCAGCGGCGTTATTTCGTGATCTCCGAGAGCGCCCACGACGAGCTCATCCGCGCGACCGGCGAGCTGCACGGCCTCTTCATGCACGCCACCGATCACGTGCTGCGCGACGAGGCGCTGCTCGCGCGCTTCAACCTGCCGCGGGCACTTTGGCCCAAGATCCACGAGTCCTGGAACAACCGACTCAACCAGATGATCACGGGCCGCTTCGATTTCGCGATCTCGCCCCGCGGCATCAAGGTCTACGAGTACAACGCCGACTCCGCGGCCTGCCACATGGAGTGCGGCAAGATCCAGGGCCGCTGGGCCGAGCACTACGGCTGCGAGGTCGGCCGCGACCCGGGCGAATCGCTCCACGACGAGCTCGTCGACGCCTGGCGCGCGAGCGACGTCGAATCGCCGCTCCACATCATGCAGGATCGCGACCCCGAGGAGACCTATCACGCGCTCTTCATGAAGGAGGCGCTCGAGGAGGCCGGCATCGAATGCAAGATTCTCCAGGGGGTCGAAGGGCTGTCCTGGGACGCGAAGGGAAACATTCTCGATCCCGATGGCCAGCCGATCCGCTGGGTCTGGAAGACCTGGGCCTGGGAGACGGCGCTCGACCAGATCCGGGCCGAGTGCGGCGACGATCCCGAGCGGCTCCGGACCTACAAAGCGGGCCAGCGCCACGCCGGCGCGCCGCGGCTGGTCGACGTGCTGCTGCGCAAGAGCGTGATGGTCTACGAGCCGCTCTGGACGCTGATCCCGTCCAACAAGGCGATCCTGCCCGTGCTGTTCCAGCTCTTCCCGGAATGTCCCTATCTGCTGCGGACCTCGTTCGAGCTGACGGGATCACTTCGGGAGCAGGGCTACGTCGCGAAGCCGATCGTCGGCCGCTGTGGGTCGAACATCCAGATCCACGATCGGGAGGCGGGATTGATCGAGCAGACCTCCGGCGCCTTCGAGCACCAGGCGCAGATCTTCCAGGAGCTGCATCGCCTGCCGGTCGTCGCCGACTACAACGTCCAGATCAGCACGTTCACTGCCGCCGGCGCCTGGGCTGCCACCTGCCTGCGTGCCGATCGCTCGCTCATCCTCTCGCAGACGAGCGACAACATGCCCCTGCGCGTCGTGCCCGACCACGAGCTCCGGGATCGCCGCCGCCTGCCGCGCTAGCTCTCCGCGCGTTCGAGGGCGACGTAGAGCGTGTTCTCGCCCCGGCGCACCAGCAGCAGGGCGCTCTTCGGGATCGAGCCCAGCTTGCTCGCCAGTGCCTCGGCGTTCGAGACCGGCGCCCGATCGATCTCGACGATCACATCCCCGCGCCGGATTCCCGCCTCGGCGGCCGGACCTGCCGGATCCACGTCGGCGACGAGGACGCCCGAGGCTTCCTCGATTCCGAGCTGCTCGGCCAGGGCCGGCGTCAGGTCCTGGAGCCGGAGTCCGTAGGCGCCCGCGCCTTCCTCCTGGGTCTCGTTCGACGCGACCTGCTCGTCGTCGGGCAGGCGGCCGATTTTCACCCGCAGATCCCTGCGCTTGCCGTCGCGCATCACAACGACCTTGGCGTCCTTCTCGACTTTGGCCTGCGCGACCACGATCGGCAGATCGCGCCACTCGCCGATCTTCTCGCCGTTGAACTCGATGATCACGTCGCCGCGCTCGATCCCGGCGTCCGCCGCCGGCGTGCCTTCGAGGATCTGCGATACGAGGGCGCCGCTCGCCTCGTCGAGCCCGAATTGCTCGGCCATCGTCTCGGTCACTTCCTGGATCTGGACGCCGAGCCATCCACGCGTCACGCGGCCCTCGCTCTTGAGCTGCGGGAGGATCTGCTTCGCCTGATTGATCGGCACGGAGAAGCCGATCGTGTTGGCGTCGCTGCGGATCGCGGTGTTGATGCCGACCACGCGACCCTGCAGGTCGATCAGCGGACCGCCCGAGTTGCCGGGGTTGATGGCGGCGTCGGTCTGGATGAAATCCTCGTAGGATTCGTTCGTGACGTCGCGGCGGTGTTTGGCGGAGACGATGCCGGCGGTCACGGTGTGTTCGAGGCCGAAGGGATTGCCGATGGCCACGACCCAGTCCCCGGCGCGGATCGCATCGGAATCGCCGAGGGCGATCGTCGCGAGCGGCGTCCCCTTCGAGTCGACCTTGAGCAGCGCGATGTCGGTCTTCGGATCGCGGCCCACGATCTTCGCGTCGAGCTCCCTGCCGTCGAGGAAGCGGATCTTGATCTCGTCCATGTTCTCGACCACGTGGTTGTTCGTCACGACGAAGCCGTCCGCCGAGATCACGAAGCCGCTGCCCTCGCCGCTGCTCTTGTGGGGCCGTCCGCGGCCGTGGGGCGAGAAGGGTCCGCCGCCGAAGAACTCTTCGAAGCCGGGCGGCAGCACCGGCTGCTCGCCGAGATCGACCGTGCCGCTCGTCTGGATGCTGACCACGGCGGGCGCCACGCGCTCCGCGAGGTCGGCAAAGCTCGTGGGGATCCCCGCCGGCTGGGCTTCCGGGATATCGCTCTCGGTTCCCCAGAAGACCGCGTGCTCGACCGGTTCGGGCTTCCCCTCCTGCTCGAAGGCGACGGGTGTCGACGCTGCGACCTCGCGCTCCGGGGCGGCGGTCGTGGTCTCGCTTGTTCCGGACTCGAAGCAGCCGGCCCCGCCGGCCAGGATCCATCCGGTGGTCACGATCGCGATCAACACTCGACGCATGCTCGATTCTCCTCGTGCGCGAACTCTCGTTCTCAGACTCTCTACGTCAAATCAGGGGAAGGGTCAGATGGTATCGGCCGGGCCCGCGTTGAACCACGATCAGGGCCCGCGCACTGCTGCGAAGTCGCGCGACGGCACGTCGCAGGTCCTCGCGAGAGGCAAGCGTCACGCCGTTCATGCGCAATAGCCGATCACCGGCTCGCAGGCCGAGCTTGGCGGCGGCGGACTCCGGCGCCACGGCCGTGATCTCGAAGCTCGTGGCCTTCTCCGAGAGCGCGAGATCGAGGCCCAGCTTCCGGCTCGCGATGCTGTCGACCACCGCCTGCGGAAGCTCCTCGGCTGTCACGCTCGCCTTGCGGAAGCTGCCCTCGCGGTAGAGCTCGAAGACGCGCACCTGTCCCGGAGTCATGCCCTCGAGCATCTCGAAGAGCTGGGACGCGTCGCGAATCGCGCGGCCGTCGAGGCTCGCCACCAGATCGCCGCGGCGGATGCCCGCCCGTGAGGCGGGGCTGTTCGGATGGAGCCGGTTGATGAGCGCGCCCGCCACGCCGCGCGGCAACGCCATGACCTGTCGCAGCGCGGGGTCCAGATCCTGGAACTCGAGGCCGAGCCAGACCGGATGGACCTCGCCGTAGAGCAGCAGCTCCCGGATCACCCGCCGCGCGACCTCGATCGGGATCGCGAAGCCGATGCCCTCGGCGCCGCCGAAGATCGCCGCATTGATCCCGACGAGCTCGCCCTCGGCGTTCAGCAGGGGCCCGCCCGAATTGCCCGGATTGATCGCCGCATCGGTCTGGAGGAGCCCGTGGAACGCGAAGCTTCCGCGCGCATTGACCGAGCGGTCCAGCGCCGAGATGACCCCCGTCGTCACGCTATTCGAGAGACCGAAGGGATTGCCGATCGCGATCACGGGCTCGCCGACCATCAGATCCTGGGAATCACCCGGCGGGACGTATGGGAGCGGCTCGTCAGTCAGGATCCGGAGCACGGCGAGATCGTTGTTCGGGTCGGCGCCCACGAGCTCGGCGTCGAACTCGCGCCCGTCCGACATCGCGACCTTCACGCGGTCGGCGCGGGCGATCACGTGCTCGTTGGTCAGCACGTGGCCGTTTCGATCGAAGATCACGCCGGAGCCGAGACTCTGCGTGCTGCGCTCGCCGGACTCGAAGAAATGGTCGAAGAAATCGTCGGAGAGCGGGCCGATGTCGGGCTGGCGATTCGAGCTGAAGGGGCTCGGGCGCTCCTGCAGGCGCTGTGTCGTGATGTTGACGACGGCGGGCCCGACTTTCTCGACGACCCGCACCGTCGCCGTGCGGCGCAGGAAGGGATCGGCCGCGTCGGCCGCGCCTGCGCTGAGCAGCGCGAGGGCGACGGCCGCGGTGGCGGTGGCGGAGAGACGATGCAGGAAATGCCTGCGCATGGGAGAGGGGGGGCCTCCAGAACGCGGGTGTCTCGCGAGCGCACCCTGCACCCGCCCGGTCGACCCTCTGAAGCCGCGAGGCCGGATGCGGTTCATTGCGGGGCCTCGGCGGGGGCGAGCGCGAGAGGCGCCGACGCGTCGAGGGCACGGCGAAGGGCGCGGGCCGCCGCAGCGGGATCCTGCGCCTGGCTGATGATCCCGGTCACCGCGATGCCGGAGGCTCCGGCTGCGACCGCCTGGATCGCGCGCGGGGCATCGAGACCCCCCTGCGCCAGCAGCAGGATGCCGGCCCGCGCCGCGATCGCTGCCGCGCCGGCGAACTGCTCGATTCCGAGCTCCGGACGCTCGGCCGGCTTCGAGCGCGGGGACCAGATCGGCGCGAGCTGGGCGTAGGCGAGGGGCGCTCCTCCGGAGATGAGCGTTTCCAGCTCGGCGATCGAATGGAGCGAAGCGCCGAGCACGAGCCCGCGATCGAGGGCCTCGACCGAGCGCGCGTCGAGCGCGTCGATGCCGAGGTGGACCCCGTCTGCGCCCGCCGCCAGAGCCACGTCGGCGCGTTTGTTGACGAGGACTCGCGGAGCGAGCCCGCGCGCTGTGTCGGCTGTGTTGCGCGCGGAGACGAGCGCTCGCGCGAGCTCGAAGAGCTCCGCAGCCTCGCGCTTCCGGTCGCGGAGCTGGATCCAATCGACGCCCGCTTCGAAGAGGGCCGCGGCGAATCCACGCGGATCACCGCCGAGCGCATCGCCGTCGAGCACGGCGCACAGGATTGACCGCGGACTAGAAGGCCGCGGTGCCATCGAGAGGGCTCGAAGCCGAGGCGTAGAGTCGCTTCGGCATGCGGCCCGCTTCGTAGGCGAGGCGGCCGGCTTCGACGGCCTTGCGCATCGCCGCGGCCATCTTGAGGGGGTCCTTCGCCTGGGCGATCGCCGTGTTCATCAGCAGGGCCGTCGCGCCGAGCTCCATCGCGATCGCCGCATCGCTCGCCGTGCCGACGCCCGCGTCGACGATCACCGGGACCTCGACGGTCTCGAGGATGATGCGCAGGTTGGCCGGATTGCGGATGCCGAGCCCGGAGCCGATCGGCGCCGCGAGCGGCATGACGACGGGGCAACCCATCCCCGCCAGGCGTTGGCAGGCGACGGGGTCGTCGGTGATGTAGGGGAGCACGATGAAGCCGTCGGCGATCAGGCGCTTCGCGGCCTCCAGCGTCGCCGGCACGTCGGGGAAGAGCGTTCGCTCGTCGCCGATCACCTCGAGCTTCACGAGATCGGTGCCGAGCAGCTCGCGGCCGAGCTGGGCGGTCGTGACGGCGTCGTCGGCCGTGTAGCAGCCTGCTGTGTTGGGGAGGATCGTGAAGCGCTCGGGGGAGATCAGATCGAGCAGGCGCGGGCCCTTCGCGGCGTCGAAGTTCACGCGCCGCAGCGCGACCGTCACCATCTCGGCCCCGGACGCGATGGCGCAGGCGAGGTTCTGCTCGAAGCTCGCGTATTTGCCCGAGCCGATGATCAGGCGCGAGCGGAATTCGTGGCGCCCGATCCTGAAGGCGACGGGCTCTTTCGCGGTCGGGTTCGTCGTCTCTTGTTTCTCTTGTGTGATGTGTGTCATGCGTGTCACGCCTAACCGCCTCCGACCGCCTCGAGGATCTCGATCCGGTCGCCCGCGCAGACGCGCGCCTCTCCATGCCGCGAGCGCGGGATGACGCTCCGGTTGATCGAGACGGCGACCCGCTTGCCCTGCATTCCGAGCTGGTCGAGCAGGTCGGCGACCGAGCACGGCGCCCGCAGCCCGACGTCGACGCCATTCACGAGGACCGTCGCCTCGCCCGCGCCCCGTTCGAACTCGCTGCCCGTTTCGCTTCCCATTCCACTTCCCATCCACTTCCCATCTTGCTTCCCGTCGGACTCATCGCGTTCGGTTCTCTCGCGATCCGCGCGGCTGCGGGCGAACATACCCGACGCACCGGGGCACCGCCGCGGATGGGTTCCCCGCCGCCATTCGGTAGCTTCTGCGCTTCGCCGCGGGCGCCGGGCCTGTGTTGCGAGGAGAAGCGTAATGCGCGAAGTCGCGGAGGAACGGCCCGTCTGGGCCTGGATCGACCTCGCGGCCCTGCGCCACAACGCGCGCCGGGCGATCGCGTGCGCCGCTGGTCGCAGCGTGATCGCCGTCGTCAAGGCGGATGCCTATGGCCACGGCGCGGAGCAGGTCGCACGGGCCCTGCTGCAAGAAGGCGTCGGGCGTCTCGCGGTCGTGAGCGTCGCCGAGGGCGCGAAGCTCCGGCGCGCGGGCATCATGGCGCCGATCCTGCTGATGGGCGGACTCGACGACGGCGCGGCGGCGGAGCGCGCGGTCAAATGGGGCCTGACGCCGGTGCTCCACGACGCGCGCGGACTCGAGCTGGCCCGCCGCTTCGCGCGCACCGACTCGCCGCTCTCGGTCGAGGTCGAGGTCGATACCGGCATGCGACGGATGGGCGTCGGCTGCGAGCGGGCGCCGGCCTTTCTCGCCCAGCTGCGCGCGACGCCGCAGCTCGTGCTCTCCGGCCTCTTCAGCCATCTCGCCTGCGCCGATGCGATCGATCCGGGGTTCGCGCGGGCGCAGTGGGCGCTGCTCGCGGCGGTCGTCGACGAGCACGTGGCCCGGGGTGGGGTCCGGCCGAGCGTTCACATGGCCAACTCGGCGGGCCTGCTGCGGCTTTCTGAGTTGGAGGGGAAGCCCGAGTTCGAGGGGAAGGCCGAGCTCGAGGGAAAGGGCGCCGGGGAAGATGATCCGGGCGCCGGCGGCGAGTCGGGCTGCGGCCTCGTGACCCAGGCGGTGCGGCCGGGACTGATGCTCTACGGGGTCTCGCCGTTCATCGGGCCGGGTGCGGTCCTGGGCCGCAGCGCCGAAGCCCTGGATCTCGAGCCCGTCATGACGCTCGCGGCGCGGGTCGTCGCGACGCGCCGGGTCGCCCGGGGTGAGAGCGTGGGCTACGGCGGGACCTGGCGGGCCGCGCGGGCGACCACGGTGGCCACGCTGCCTCTCGGCTACGCCGACGGGATCCCGCGCGCGGCGGCGTCGGGGGCGGGCAGGGTCTTCCTGGCGGGGGCTCTGCGGCCGATCGTCGGACGCGCTTCGATGGATTACATCGGCGTCGACGTCGGTGACGCCGCGGTCGAGGTCGGAGAGGTGGCCACGGTCTTCGGTCGCACGCCCGAGGGCGCGCGCGTGGCGGTCGAAGATTTCGCGGGTGGCGCCGGAACCCTCGGCTACGAGATCCTCGTCGGGGTCGGCGCCCGGGTGCCCCGTCACTACGGCGAGGGGGCACCACCCGCCGAGCCCCCGCTCTTCGATCGCGCGGTTTGACGGCGCGAGCGGGCGCGGGTACAAAGAGCGGGCCCCCAGAATCCCCGATCCATCCGCGCCCGACGTGCGCGCGCGACGACCTGCAGGGTGGCCCGCCCGGCCGAGATGGCCGCGTCGCGAGGGCCGCGCGAGTCGGCCGTCTCGGTAGGGCAGGCCGACCGCAGGCCGGCAGCAGGAGTGACCCGTGGCCTCACATGATTCACAGCCCTCGCCGATCGTGGCGGATCCGTCCTACGACGCGGAGCGCGGTGTGCGCCGGGTCGTGCGCGCGCTGCTCTCCGTCTCGGACAAGACGGGGCTCATCGAGCTCGCGAAGGAGCTCCACGGCCTCGCGATCGAGCTGATCGCCTCGGGCGGAACGGCGACGGCGCTGCGCGACGCCGGGTTGCCGGTTCTCGACGTGGCCGAGCTGACGGCGAGCCCCGAGATGCTCGGTGGCCGCGTCAAGACGCTGCATCCGAAGATCCATGGCGGCATCCTCGCCCGCCGCAATCTCGAGTCCGATCGCGCCGACCTCGCGGCCCACGCGATCGGCGAGATCGATCTCGTCGTCTGCAATCTCTACCCCTTCGAGGCGACGGTCTCGCGGCCCGGCGTGACCCGCGCCCAGGCGGTCGAGAACATCGACATCGGCGGGCCCTCGATGATCCGCTCCGCCGCGAAGAACCACGCCTTCGTCACCCTCGCCACCGACGCGAGCCAATAC
>JANMTD010000432.1:0-2644 GCA_031390075.1 Deltaproteobacteria bacterium
CCCTTTTGGCCCCGAATCCGCGGTCTTTGGTCGGATCTCGTCGCCCCGATCGCCTAATACCCCGAGAACTCTCGGCATTATTCAGAATAACAAGCGTCTCGAGCTCGAAAGCTCCAGAGACGTAGACAAGATGGCGGAGAGAGTGGGATTCGAACCCACGGTAGGTTGCCCTACACACGCTTTCCAAGCGTGCGCCTTCGACCGCTCGGCCATCTCTCCGGATGCCGTTTGCCGGGCTCTTCGCCCCGTCCCCTCTCCGGCTCGTCGAACGATCGGGCGGGGAAAACGACGGGACGGAGCCTACCTCGCCTCGGCGTGGCGCGATACCCGGGGCGAGCTTCGCCGGGTCTTCGCGCCGACGGGCCGCTCGGCCTCGATTCCCCCCTGCGCGCGCGACATCTCGACCGACTCGGGCTGCTCGCCCCTCGACCCCGGGCGGGTTCGCGTCGGGCGGTCGCCTTGGTGGCCCCGATCCCCGCGTGCCATCGTCTGCCCACGCACCCGACCACCCATGGAGGCCCCGATGCCCATCGGTCGTCGCTCCCGCTCCTGGCTCCCCGCCCTCCCCTCGTCTTCTCCCGTCCTCCGCTTCCTCCGCGGCTTTCCCCGGGTGTCCGTTCCTCAATCCTCCACCTCTCTCCCTCGGAGTCCGCGCATGACCCGTTTCGACCAGATGCCCATTCCTCGATCCGCGCGCATGGGGGCCGGATTCCTTCTGGCCTTCTTTGCCAGCGTCAGCGGCGGGCCCTTCGGCTGCGCCAGCGACGCTACTCCCCGCGCTTCGGGGCAGGTCGCCCAGACGACGAGCGACGGTCTCCAGCTCGCGCGCAGCACGAAGCGCTCGGTCCTCTGGGTCAAACCCGATCACCACCTCGGGCGCTACGACGATGTGATCGTGCAGGTCGCGGGCTTTCTCTACGCGGACGGCCAGCCGCCCCTCGATCCCAGCCAGGAAAAAGAAGTCGGTCAGATCCTCGCGGGCGCCCTCGCCGGGGTCACGGCGAACGGTCCCGTCGGGATCGCGACGGCGCCCGGCCCCTGCGTCGTGGTCGTCAACGTCGGGCTGAAGGACTTGCGACTGCACACGTCCGACAGCTCGAGCTCCGGCTCGAGTACGAGCTTCGTCTCGTCCTTCGGCTCCGCCACGCTCGTCGTCGAGTTCCGCGATTCTGTGTCGGACGCGCCGCTGCTGCGATTCATGGCGGCGCGCGGCCTCGGCGGCGGCCCGGGCACGGGCCAGGCTGGTGCGAACCTGCCCCGGCTCGGGCGGACGCTCGGCGAGATCGTGACCGAGATGGTCGACGACCTGGCCCAGATCGTGCCCTCGACGACCGTCAAACGGGCCCACGAGTGCAAGGACGGCATCTACGCCCTGACCGGACGGGGTTAGGCGGCGCGCGACCTCGCGCGAGCGGCCATGCGCCGCTCCACGGACGCGCCGATGCGGTTGTGAAAGCACCCGCGTATCGGAAATCCTGCCCCTGTCGGTGATTCTCGTTGACATTTCTGTGTGTGGGGATCAATGACGCCCAAGCCTGCAGTCCGCAGTCTTGGGAGGAAATCTCGATGTCGATGTTCCGCGGGATCTTATTTGGTCTTCTGCTTGCGTCGTCGGCCCTGATTGGTCCCAGCAGCGCCGAGGCTGGGCTTTGTGGCGCTCCGCTGGCGGTATTGGCCGGTGCCAATACGGCGGGGGGTCCTGGTCAAAACCTGGGTTATGTGGTGCTGTTCGACGTGACCAGCATGATGCAGAATGGAATCGTTTCCGTGAGTCTGAACCCTGAGTACGGCAAGGCTTGCATGGACATCTTCAGGGACGCGACGATCGGCCCGGATACAGTCAATTTCGTTGCGGCTTGGGCGCAGTCGCCGGCGAATGGGAACCCGGCAGTGTGCGCAGCACAGGGGTGCTCGTTGCCTGGTACGGTGAATTACTGTCGCCTGGCCACTCTTTGCATGGCGCTTCCGTGATCGCGATCCGGTGGCGTTCGCGACTCCTCGGGAGTCTCCTCGTCGCCCTTCTCGCGCTTTCCAGTGCGTGCGCACATGACGACGGCGGCACGGTAGGGACTGATTCGACGCGGGAAAGATCCGCGGTCGCGAATGCGCCTGCGCTGCCTTCGAGTCCGACGGATCCCTACAACGACGATGTGGGGAAGCTGCGGATTCGGGACCGAGCAGAATCAGCGACACTCGTGAGTTCCGATAAGGGTGCTTTCATCACCGTAGGCGAGTTCAACGCGTGGCTGGGGAGTTACCCGCTGCGCGTCACCGGGGACGATCTCGCGAGCGCGCGGCAGCAGGCGCTCGAGCAGATGGTCCGCTTCAAGCTGCTCGTCGCGTCGGCGCGGGCGGCGGGTTACGAGGACAAGCTCGGCCCGGGCTCTGATCAGAAGGCGCTGGCCCTCGCCTACCTGCGGGACCAGATCAGCGATGTCGGATCGATCTCCAACGACGCGGCGAACCGCTACGAGGCCGAACACCCGGAGCTCTTTGCCCAGCTCGGTACCGAGGTCCCGCCGCAAGTCCGGATGATGGCGGTCAAGGGCTCCCTTCGCGGCGAGCAGCTCCGGTCTCGAATCCAGGACCTGGAGACGGACGCGGGCATTCAATACGAACTGCCTCGCGATCCCTGAAACGCTCG
>JANMTD010000449.1:0-6743 GCA_031390075.1 Deltaproteobacteria bacterium
CTTGCTTTGGCAAGATCGGACTTGAATGCGGGGCTATTCCGGGCGACAAACCGGCCATGAATTTCCTTCCTGATCCCACTACCTTGCTGGCCTACTCGGTAGCCTCGGTCATCCTGTTCATAACCCCGGGACCGGACATGAGCCTGTTTCTGGCGCGCACCCTCTCCAGTGGCCGCAAGGCCGGTATTGCTTCAGGCATTGGCGCCAATGTGGGGTGCCTCGTCCACACCATGCTGGCGGCCTTTGGCATCTCGGCCCTGATCGCCGCATCCGAACTGGGTTTTCTGGCCCTCAAATTCGTAGGCGCCGGTTATCTGCTCTGGCTCGCGGTTGACGCAATCCACAACGGGTCCGCGCTCAGCGTACAAGCGACAGGGCAGCGCCGGACTTCGATGTGGTCCTCATTCTTGATGGGTTTCACCGTCAATTTGACCAATCCGAAAGTGGTGCTGTTTTTCATCACCTTCCTGCCGCAGTTTGTCGCGGCAAGCGATCCCCATGTGACTGCGAAGCTGATGTTTCTGGGCATTTATTTTATCGTCATCAACGTTCCGCTCACCATCATCATGATCTGGGGTGCGGCGAGACTCGTGAACTGGCTGCGCACGCGGCCACGCGTGCTGCGCTTAATTGATTTTGGATTTGCCGGCGTCTTCGGCCTGTTCGCTTTGCGGATTGCATTCACCCAGCAGCACTGACAAAAAAAGGCAGGCCCGGTGAGGCCTGCCTATTCTGCAATTGTGTGGAAGATCAGTGCGCGCGGGCACCCTCGCCTGCCCGCTCTGCGGCAGCGCGAGCAGCCGCTGCCGCTTCTTCGGCCACCTCGTCCCATTCGATGGGTTCGGGCATGCGCACGAGGGCGTGTTTCAGCACGTCAATCATGCGGGCCACGGGGATGATTTCCATGCCGTTTTTCACATTGTCCGGGATGTCAGCGAGGTCCTTCACATTGTCTTCCGGGATCATGACTGTCTTGATCCCGGCGCGAAGGGCCGCCAGCAGTTTCTCCTTGAGGCCGCCAATGGGCAGCACCCGCCCACGGAGCGTGATCTCGCCCGTCATGGCAACATCATGCTTCACCGCGATCCCGGTCATCACCGAAACAATGGCGGTCACCATGCCAATGCCGGCCGATGGCCCGTCCTTGGGGGTTGCGCCTTCCGGCACATGGACGTGAATGTCGCGCTTGTCGAACATCGGCGGCTTCACGCCGATGGTGGTAGCTTTCGAACGCACGTAGGATGAGGCGGCCGAGATCGACTCCTTCATCACATCGCGCAAGTTGCCGGTCACCGTCATCTTGCCCTTGCCCGGCATCATGAGGGCCTCAATGGTGAGAATTTCACCGCCCACTTCGGTCCAGGCCAGACCCGTTACCACGCCCACCATGTCCTCGCGTTCTGATTCGCCGTGGCGGTATTTCTTGACACCGAGATATTCATTGACAACTTCCGGCGTCACCCTGACCTTCTTTTTCTTGGAGGTCATGATGTCCTTGACCGCCTTGCGGGCAAGCGTGTTGATCTCGCGCTCAAGATTGCGGACGCCGGCCTCGCGGGTGTATTCGCCGATCACTTTTTCGAGGGCCGCGCGATCGATCTTGACTTGCTCGGCCGTGAGCCCGTGCGCGTCGATCTGACGGGGTACGAGGTACTGCTCCGCGATCGCGAGCTTTTCCCCCTCCGTGTACCCGGAGAGCTCGATCACCTCCATGCGGTCGAGCAGCGCCGGCGGAATCGTCGAGAGCGTATTGGCCGTGGCTATGAAGAGGACGCGCGAGAGATCGAAGGGGGCCTCGATGTAGTGGTCGGAGAAGCTGTGGTTCTGTTCGGGGTCGAGGACCTCGAGCAGCGCCGACGAGGGATCGCCGCGGAAATCGGAGCCGACCTTGTCGATCTCGTCGAGCAGGAAGACGGGATTGCGTGAGCCCGCGCGCTTCAGGCTCTGCAGGATGCGTCCCGGCATCGAGCCGACGTAGGTCCTTCGGTGGCCGCGGATCTCGGCCTCGTCGCGCACGCCGCCGAGCGATGCGCGCGTGAATTGGCGCCCCATGCAGCGCGCGATCGAGCGGCCGAGGGAGGTCTTGCCGACGCCGGGCGGTCCGACGAAACAGAGGATCGGCGCCTGGGCATCGGGGGCGAGCTTGCGCACGGCCAGGAATTCGAGGATCCGATCCTTCACCTGCCGCAGACCGTGATGGTCGGCATCGAGAATCCGACGGGCTTCGGCGAGATCGAGGTGGTCCTCGGACTGTTTGTTCCACGGGAGCTCGAGCAGCCAGTCGAGATAGGTTCGGATCAGGTGCCGGTCCGGGGCGTGTTGCGGCAGCGACGAGAGCCGCTTCAACTCGCGCTGGGCGAGGGCTTCAGCCTCGGCGGGCAGCGCCGAGTTGTCGAGCTTCTCGCGCAGCTCGTCGATCTCCCGGGCCCCGGCGTCGGTCTCGCCGATCTCCTTCTGGATCTCGCGCATGCGCTGCCGGAGCATGCGCTCGCGACGCCGCGGATCGGTCTCCCCGCCGGCCTCGCCGGCCAGCGTGCGCTGTGTCTCGGCGATCGTGACCTCTTTCTCGAGGTGGTGCTCGACCAGACCGAGACGCGTTTCGGGATCGGCTTCCGAGAGCAGCTTGATCCGGTCCTTCGGCGACATCGCGATGTTCGAGGCGATCAGATCCGCGAGCAGACCGGGCGAGGGGATGCTCTGGAGAAAGGCCTTCCATTCGTCGGGCATGTCGTCGCGCAGCTCGATCACGCGCTGGGCCAGCATCACCACCCGCCGCCACGCCGCCTCGAGCGAGGGCGAGAGCTCCTCGGGCTCCGCGAGCGGAAGCACCTGGACACGCAGCGTCGGCTCCCAGGCCACGGTCCGCGTCATCACCGCGCGGGCGAGGCCGACGACGAGGGCCTGCTTGCCGTCGCGGCGCGTATCGATGATCCGCATCACGCGCACGATCGTCCCGACTTCGTGGAGCGCCTCGAGGCCCGGGTTCTCGGTCTGCGGATCGCGCTGGGCGACGACGAGCATATAACCGTCCTGACCGGCCTCTTCGAGGGCGGCGAGGGAGCGGGGACGTCCGATCGCAAGCGGCATCGTGACACCGGGAAAAACGACGACGTCCCGCACCGGCAGGACGGGCAGGATGGCCGGCACTTCGAGGGTCTCGGCGCCAGCGACCTGGACGGCGAAGGAGGCGACCGAGGAGGCGCGGCTCGGCGACGTCTCGCTCTTCGTGCCCTCGCCTTTGCCTTTGCGCTCGTCGTTCGAATCTTGGTCGGACACTTCTTTTGGAGCCTCGCTTGCCGGTCGGAAGGGGGGGGCCGGGCCGGACAACGGTCCGTCCGACCGGGCTGACGGCAACCATAGGCGCGAGCGGTCGGGGGTCAACCGCCGTGGGAGGACGATCTCGGGCCCTCGATCGTCAGTCCCGAGGCCAGTCGGGCCAATCCCGGGAAACCCGGAACTTCCACTGCGGGATCCGCCGCTCGACATGGGCCATCGGGCCCTCGACGGCGTCTGGTGCGGGCATCAGGTGCTTGTGGAGCTCCGTCTCGCGGTGGAGGACCTGATCGGCGCTGAGCTCGGAGGACTCCCAGAGCAGGCGCTTCGAGACGGCGACGGAGAGGGGGGCGGCGTGGATCGCCGTGTCCCGCGCGAGCTCGAGGGCTCGGGGCAGGACCTCGGCAGCGGGGCGGATCTCGCTGGCGACGGCCAATCGTTCGAGCTCGTCCCCTTGAAAGGTGCGGCCGGTCAACATGATCTCCGCGGCCCGCGCGAGGCCGACCAGGCGGACCAGGGTCCAATGCGAGTAGGCGTCGCCCATCACGCCGCGCCGCACCTGGACGATCCCGTACTTCCCCTCCCGGGCGAAGATCCGGACGTCACACTGCATCGCGATCGTCATGCCGAGCCCGATCGCGTGGCCGTTCACCGCGGCGACCACCAGCTTTCGCACGCGGAACGCGGGAAACTCGACACCGGCGGCGCTGAAATGCTCGAAGCCGCCGCTCTTCGAGACGTCGAAGGTGCGCGCTGCGTCCGTCATGTCGGCGCCGGTACAGAAGGCGCGGCCGCTACCGGTCACGACGACGGCGCGGACCGAATCGTCTTCATCGCAGCGCTGGTAGTGTTCGGCGAGGCGCGACAGCATGTCGCCCGAGCAGGCGTTCAGCTTGTCGGGTCGGTTGAGCGTGATGAGCGCCACGCCGTCGGCATCGAGCTCGAAGAGGACGGATTCTCGAGACGTCATCGTGACACTCTACCCGCGCCGGCCGGAGCCGGCGATCGATCCGGAGATCGATTGCGAGGAGAGCCTTCAGCCCATGACGAGGAGAGCCTTCAGCCCATGAAGAGTGGTGCCCGGGACTGGAGTCGAACCAGCACGTCTTTGCAAACACTGGATTCTGAGTCCAGCGCGTCTACCAATTCCGCCACCCGGGCAGCGGGCGGCAGGGTACGGTGGGGGCGCGGACGCGTCAAACCCGAAATCATCGATTCGATGAGGTGATGTTTGGTCAAGAAAAAGGGGGGCGGCGGGCGGCGCAAGGGGCCGGCAAAGCGCACGCCGGGCGGGGGCCCGCGGCGCGGACCGGTGCGCCCTCGCGAGGGTCTCGTCGTCGCGATCCACCGGACCCATTCCGACGGCCAGCAGATCGAGGTCGAGGACGAAACGCGCACCCGCTGGCAGGTCGACTGCCTGGGCGAGGCCGTCGAGCCCGGCTCGCGGATCCGATTCGAGCCGCGGTCGGCGGGCCAGGACCGGCGCGGGGTCCTCGTCCGCGTGATCGAAGACGAGCGCGAGAGCTGGGTCTGCACCCTCCGGCGCACGGGCCAGACCCTCGGCCTCGTCCCCTTCGGCGGACTCGAGCTGCCGCCGCTCGAGCTCGCGCCTTCGCAGTCGAAGGGCGCGCTCGAGGGGGACCGCGTCCTCGTGACGCGAGAACCGGAAGCCCGCGACCGCAAGGCGAAGGGGGAGCGCCGCGGCCCGGGTCGTCGGCCTTCGAAAAAGCTCGGCGTGCGTGTCCTCGAGGTCCTGGGACAGGCCGGCGATCCCGACGCCGACCACCGCGCGCTCGCCTGGAAGTACCGCCTCCCCGCCAGCTTCTCACGCCGCGCCCGGCTCGAGGCCGACGCACTCGCGGATTCCCTCTCCGCCGCGGAGCTCGCGCGCCGCCTCGACCTGCGCGATCTCCCGTTCATCACGATCGATCCCGCCTCGGCGCGCGACCACGACGACGCGCTGTTCGCCGATGCGGAAGGCGGGTCCGATCGGCTCTGGGTCGCGATCGCCGACGTCAGTCATTTCGTCGCGGCGGGGAGCTTCGTCGACGCCGAGGCCCGGCGGCGGGGCAACAGCTTCTATTTCCCCGACCGGGCGGTCCCGATGCTGCCCGAGCGCCTCTCGAGCGATCTCTGCTCGCTTCGGCCGGACGAGGATCGGCTGGTGCTCGTCGTCGAGCTTCGGCTCTCGGCCGAGGGCGAGATCGCCGAGGCGCGCTTCCACGAAGCCGTGATCCGCAGCCATGCCAAGCTCTCCTATGAGCAGGCGGCCGATTGGCTCGCCGCCTCGTCTGGGGACGCCGCTCCGGGCGAGGGCGCAGCGGCCCGCGACAGCGAGGGCGGTGCGGCGTGGCTCCCTTCCCTCGTGCGACTGGCGCAGATCGCCGAGCGGCTCGCGCTGCGGCGGCGGGTGAGCGGCGCAATCGAGCTCGAGCTGCCCGAGGTCGAAGTCGAGGTCGATCCTTCGGGACGGCCGGTCGACGCGGTGCTCCGCCGGCGGAACCCCGCCCACGGCCTCGTCGAAGAGGCGATGCTCGCCGCGAATCGCGCTGTCGCGAAGGCCCTCGAACAGGCGGACCGGGACACGCTCCATCGGGTCCATCCTTCCCCCGATCCGCGCCGGCTCGAGGAGCTCGGCCTGTTTCTCGAGCGGCTCGGTGTGCCCGAGCCGGGCGATCTCGAGCAGCCGGGGGCGATCGCGGCGATGCTGCGCTCCGTGCGCGGTCATTCGACCGAGGAGCGCATCCATCTCGCGACGCTGCGGTCCATGAGCCAGGCGCGCTACGAGGCGAGCTCGAGGGGCCATTTCGCCCTCCAGTTTCCGCACTACCTCCACTTCACGTCGCCGATCCGGCGTTATGCGGATCTCGCCGTGCACCGCAGCCTGAAGCAGTGGCTGCGCGGGGAGCGGCCGGCTCTGGCCGCGGGCTCGCGGGAGGCGGGGGCGCTCGAGGGGCTCGCGATCTGGTTGTCGGGGCGCGAGCGGGTGGCCGTCGAAGCGGAGCGGGAGGCCAGCGCCTTCGCCTGCTGCGCGCTGCTCGCGGGGCGCGAGGGAGAGAGCTTCGAGGCCGAGGTCACGGGCGTCGGGATACACGGGCTCTTCGTACGGCTCGTGCGGCCGGCGGCGAGCGGGCTCGTCCCCTTCGGTCGCCTCGACCGGAGCTGGCGCCTCGACGAAGAGGCCGAGGCGCTCACCGACGAGGGTGCCGGGCGCCGCATCGAGGTCGGGACCCACGTCCAGGTCCGGCTCGTCCACGTCGACGACGACCGCGGCCGCATGGCGTTCACGCTCGCCGGCCGCGCCTGACTACACCTCGGACGACGCCTCGGACGACAGCGCTTCCCACTCGGCGTAGAGCGCGTCGAGTCCGGCCTGGAGTGCGGCCTGCTCCACTTGCAGGGCGCGGATCCGCTCGTAGTCCCGGCCGATCGCGGGGTCGGCGAAGGATTGTTTCAGGGTCTCGATGCGT
>JANMTD010000184.1:0-2344 GCA_031390075.1 Deltaproteobacteria bacterium
CCATCTCCACCAGCCGCCGTGCGACCTCGGCGAGCCGCATGCTTCGATCCATCGCCGTCTTGCGCAGGAGCTGGTAGGCCTCCGGCTCCGAGAGCTTCCTGCGCCGCATCAGGATTGCCTTCGCCCGGTCGACGAGCTTGCGCTCCTCGAGGGAGTCGAGGGCTTCGGCGAGCTGGTCGCGGAGGGCTTTCTGCTCGTGGAAGCGGGCGATCGCGACGTCGAGGACAGACCGCACGCGTTCCGGTGCCGCCCCTTTCACGACGTAGGCCGCCACGCCCGCCTGGATCGCGCGGCGAATCGAATCCGGATCGGCCTCGTCGACGAACATCACGATCGGACGGTGCTGCTCGTGGCTGATCCGGCGCATGTCCTCGAGCATGTCGCGGCCGGGCGAATCGATGTCGATGATGACGACGTCGGGCTGCACGGACTGCACGATCGCGTGGAGGTCCACGCCCGAGTCCTCCACCCGCGCGACGACCTGGTCGCCCGCTGCCTCGATCGCACGCACGATCGCTTCGTAGCGCTGGGGTTGATCGTCGATCACCAGCACCCTGAGCTTCGAAGCCATCGTCTCCCCGATACAGCCGCGCCGAAAGGTGCGCATTCGGCGGCGCGCCGACATCGCCTGGAGAGCAACTGCCGTGCCAGTGCGCCCGGCAGCGCAGGATCGCCTGGTCCGAGGACGGCGCAGTGCACGAGGTCCGCTGCTCAATTCCTGGCCAGCGACTGCCACATTCTTCCGCTCTCCCGTCGGGTTCCGGACCCGGCCCGATCGTCGGTGCTGAGCTGGAACTAGACCGAGTGTGTCGATCGAAGCGCATGTCGGCCGGTTGTGGCGGAGGAGTCGCCGCCTCTTCACTGGGCGCCGCGCTTGGCAGGCTTCTTGAATAGACAGTGATCGTCTCTCAACCCGTCGGGCCGAGATGCCCGACGACGGATCCAACGACGGATCCACCGAGACAGGAATCGCTCGCTCGACCGAAGGGGTCGAGACGAGCAGAGCAAGGGCGCTCACGAACTCGAAGAGTTCGCTGAGCGCCTTTTCTTTTCTGGGCCTCGAAACAGGGAGTCAAGGAGTCGAAGTTGTCCATGAACGCAGGCCGCACGCGATCGACAGACGGGGAACGAGCCGGGCGGCGAATGGGCCTCCGCGGGGCTCTGGTCATCCTGCTCTCCTTGCTCACGAGTCCGTCCGGCGCGGCCGGTCTGCCGGAGAAGGAGGAGCTGAAGTTCGGCTTCATCAAGCTGACGGATTGCGCCGCCCTCGTGATCGCGAAGGAGCTCGGGTACTTCGAGGAAGAAGGTCTCTTCGTCACCCTCGAGGCGCAGGCCAACTGGAAGATCCTGCTCGACCGCGTGATCAGCGGCGAGCTCGACGGCGCCCACATGCTGGCCGGACAGCCGATCGGCGCGACGATCGGAATCGGCACCCAGGCCGACGTGATCACGCCCTTCAGCATGGACCTGAACGGCAACGCGATCACCGTCTCGAACGCCATCTGGGAAAAGATGAAGCTCGCCGACCCGGCGCTCGCGGGCGCCAGACCGGCCCATCCGATCAAGGCGAACGCCCTCGTGCCGATCGTCGAGGAGGCGAAGCGCAAGGGCGAGCCGCTCAAGCTCGCGATGGTCTTCCCCGTCTCGACCCACAACTATCAGCTTCGCTATTGGCTCGCGGCCGCCGGCATCAGCCCCGGCTTCTATACGCCCGCGGACGCCACGGGAACGACCGACGCCGACACCCTGCTCTCGGTGACACCGCCGCCGCAGATGCCCGCGACCCTCCAGCAGGGAACGATCCAGGGTTATGCGGTCGGCGAGCCCTGGAACCAGCAGGCCGTCTTCAAGAAGATCGGTGTCCCCGTCGTCACGAGCTACGAGATCTGGAAGAACAACCCCGAGAAGGTCTTCGGGATCACACGCGCCTGGGCCGAAAAGAATCCGAATACCGCGATCGCCGCGACGAAGGCGCTGATCCGCGCCGGCAAATGGCTCGACGCGAGCCTCGAGAACCGCAAGAAGGCCGTCCTGATTCTCGCGAAGAGCGAGTACGTCGGCGCCGACGCCGCGGTGATCGCCGCGAGCATGACCGGGACCTTCGAGTACGCCCCCGGCGACAAGCGGGAACTGCCCGACTTCAACGTCTTCTTCCGCTACGACGCGACCTACCCTTACTACAGCCACGCGGTCTGGTTCCTGACGCAGATGCGGCGTTGGGGTCAGATCGGCGAGGACAAGCCGGACGCCTGGTACCACGAGGCCGCGAAGCGCGTCTACCGCCCGGACATCTATCGCCAGGCCGCCGAAGCGCTGGTCGCCGAGGGTCACCTCACCGCCGCCG
>JANMTD010000472.1:0-4133 GCA_031390075.1 Deltaproteobacteria bacterium
GTTCGCGGGCCTTGCGCAGCTCGCGGTCGCGCTGGCGGTCGAGCTTGTCGGAGCGCTCTTCGGAGGGAGCCCCGGCCGACGCGCTCGATGTCGAATTCGCCTCGAGGCGCTGAAGGCGCTCGAGATAGGCGTCGTAGTTTCCGAGGTGGCTCTCGAGTCGGCCGTGGGAGACATCGACCACCCGCGTCGCCAGCGCATTGATGAAGGAGCGATCGTGGGAGACGAAGAGCAGTGTCCCCGCGAAGCTCTTGAACGCATCCTCGAGGACCTCGCAGGCTTCGATGTCGAGGTGATTGGTCGGCTCGTCGAGAATCAGGAGATTCGCCGGCCGGAGCAGGAGCTTTGCCAGCGCGACACGGGCCTTCTCGCCGCCGGAGAGGACGGCGATCCGCTTCTCGACGTCGTCGCCGCTGAAGAGCAGGGCGCCGAGCAGTCCGCGCAGGCGCGGGATGTCCTCGAAGCGGGCGCTCCGCTCGACCTCCTCGAGGATCGTGGCATTCGAATCGAGGGCCTCGAGCTGGTGCTGCGCGTAGTAGGCGAGCTCGACGTTGTGGCCGAGGCTCCGGCTGCCCGCGTCGAAGCCGAGCACGCCGGCGGCGATCCGCAGCAGCGTCGATTTTCCGGCGCCGTTCGGCCCGGCGAGAGCGACTCGCTCGCCGCGCAGGAGCTCGAGATCGACGCCCGCATAGATGGGCACGTCGCCATAGCGCTTGTGGATCGCCTCGAGTGCCAGGACACGCTCGCCCGAGCGCGCGGGCTCGGGGAGCCGCAGACGCATCTGCTTTCGGCGATCGGGCTCGAGCTCGATGCGTTCGATGCGATCGAGGGCCTTCAGCCGGCTCTGCGCCTGGCGCGCCTTCGTCGCCTGGGCGCGGAAGCGTTCGACGAATCGCTCCATCTCGGCGATCTGGCGGTCCTGGTTCGCCTTGCGGGCGAGCAGCTCCTCACGGCGCGCGACGCGCTCGCGCAGATAGTCGTCGTAGTTGCCCTCGTAGAAGGTTGCGCCGCCCAGGCCATCGAGCTCGACGATCCGATTGGCCTGGCGACGCAGGAAGGTGCGGTCGTGGGAGACGACGACGACGGCGCCGGGAAAGCGCTCGAGGGTCTCTTCGAAGAAGCGGATCGAGGGCAGATCGAGGTGGTTCGTCGGCTCGTCGAGGAGCAGCACGTCGGGTCGCGCGAGCAACAGCTTCGCCAGCTCGACACGCATCAGCCAGCCGCCGCTGAAGCTCGAGAGCGGACGGGCTGCGCGTTCGTCATCGAAGCCTAGCCCCGCGAGCACGGCGGACACGCGCGCGTCTCGTTCGAAGCCGCCCGCCAGGCGGTAGCGATGGCCGACGGCGTCGTAGCGTTCGGTCAGCGAGGCGGGGAGGGCGACGTCATCCCGGCCATGGCGACTCATCTCGGCTTCGAGCTCGGCGATCTCCGCCTCGAGCCGGTCGAGCTCGGCGAGGGCCGTACGCGCCTCCTCGCGCACGGTGTGGGAAGCGCGGGGGTCGATCTCCTGGCGCAACATCCCCAGCCGGGTCGTGCGTGCCCGCTGGAGCTGACCCCCGTCGAGGGGCTCCTCGCCCAGGATCATGCGCAGGAGCGTCGTCTTGCCGGCGCCGTTCGGGCCGACGACGCCGATCCGATCCCCCGCCCGGACGACGAAGGACACGCCGCGAAAGAGCAGGCGGTCGCCGATCCTCTTCTCGATCTCGTCGAGTCGCAGCAGCAAGGGACGATCCGATCGGGCGCTCGCGCGGGCGGTGCCGCGGGGCGAATTGGGGCGCCAGAACATGACGAGGGTGGCCTGCGCGGGCAAGTCGACGGGTTGGCGACGTGCGGGTGCGTCCTGCATCCTGCCCGCGGTGCGCTTCTCGCGTCAGGTCCAGTACGCCCTCTGCGGCATCTTCGACCTCGCCTACAACGGCGCGGGCGAGCCCGTCCACGTCCGGCGCATCGGGGAGCGCCAGCGCATACCGCATCGCTTTCTCGAGCAGATCTTCCAGCGCCTGCGCAAAGCCGGGCTCGTGACCGGCAAGCGCGGACCGGGCGGGGGCTTCGTGCTGACACGGCCGCCCTCGCAGATCAGCCTGCGTGAAGTGGTCGAGGCCGTCGACGGGCCCATTGTCGGCGAGGCGCCGCCGGGCTTCGATGCGGAGGGCGGCGGGTCCGACGACTCGCCCTCGGTGCACCGCCCGGATTTCCTCTGGGACGACCTCGCGGCGCGGATGGCGGGGGTGCTCGGTGAGATCCGGGTCGCGGACGTCTGCCGCGAGGCGGTGCGGCGGTCGGTGGTGCGGGACCTCCCGAGCCGCTTCGACTATGAGATCTGAGGGCAGGAGATCTGATAGACTCGGCCGCGCCCTGGCCCCCCGTGTCCAGGAACCCGGCTCGGGTTCTCGCGAGATGGAATTGGTAGTCGCACGCGTCGATCTGGATCCGGAGCGCGGGAGTGGTTCGATCCCGAGTGAGGTGCTGCTCGAGATCTGCCGGCACGCCCTGGATGTGGCTCCGGAGGAGTGCTGTGGGCTCGTGTTGGGCAATGCCGAGGAGCGCTTCGTGCGCGCGCTGCGGATCACGAACGTCATGACGAAGATCCACGTGGACGATCCGGTCGCCTTTCCGCGGGATGCGCGGCACGCCTACTACATGTCCGAGAGCGAGTACCTGCGGGCGCTCGAAGAGGCGGGGGCGCGGCAGGAGACGGTGAGCGCGGTGTACCACTCCCATTTCGGCCAAGGCTGTTATCTGTCGCAAGACGATCTCGCCTTCGCAGCGCATCCGCTCTTTCCGTTTCCGGAGGCGGCACAGATCGTCGTGTCGCTGCTGGGCGATGGCGTGCAGGACGTGGGGCTATTCGAGCCGACGGGGAACGCGGCGCAGCCCTTCGTCGGACGCCGCCTCGAGGCGCGCGCATGAGCGGTCGCAGCGAAGGGCTCGTCGGGGTGGGCGCGGAGACGGCGCCGCGCGCGGCGATTAGGGATGGGATTCGGCTCGCGATCCTGGTGGCGCTCGTCGCTGGCTCGTCGGGCTGCGCGTCGGGGCGCATTTCGATCGAGATGCTGCCCGAGGCACCGATCGCATTCATGTACTGGGAGGACAAGGCGTCGCAGAAGCGGAGCGAGGTCTTCGCGAAGATTCCCGAGCTGCCGCCGCTGCCGCCCAACAAAGAAGATCCGGAAGCCCAGCAGGAGCTCGAGATCCGCGCCCACCTGCGCGCCGAGGAGGCCATCCAGCTGCGGCCGCAGCTCGCCAAACACCCGGGTCGTCTTACGCTCTACTGGCCGCGGACGGGCGAGCTCGAGCGGGTCGAGGCGGCGCCGCCCGATGCGAGGCCGATCGCGTGGTCGCGGGATCATCGGCGCCTGCTCTTCGCCTCCGCCCATCGCGGCGAGAAAGAGCAGCTCTACGAGTACCACCTCGATCGCCGCGATCTCCGCCCGCTCTCGCTCGGTCCCGACGAGCATCCGCGCGGCGACTACGGAGCCGCCGACGAGGTCGTCCGACTTCGGATCCACCGCCCGGCTCTCTTCGGGCTTTCGGAGATGACGGTCGAGCTCGACCGTGGAGGCGACGCGGCGGGCGAGGTCATCGCGCAGAACGTGCCGCCCGGGAGCCTCCGGCTCACGCCCGGCGCGGACCGGATCGTCTACGAGCAGGTCGTTGCGCGGCCGCGCCGGGACGGGCCCACGGCGTACGATTCGTTCATCGCCACGCGCGAGGCAAAGGCCGGCAGCGAGGAGCAGATCCTGCTTGCGGGCCGCGAGCCGACCCTGACCCCGGACGGCGAGTGGATCGTGTTTGCATCGACGTCCACTGCGGGCTATCGACTGCGGCGCATGCGGCTCGACGGGACCGCTCGGGTCGCGATCAATCCGGGCACCCAGGAAGAGCGGATGCCCACGGTTTCACCCGACGGGGAATTCATCGCCTTCATCCGCGTCGAGAGCGGAAAGCGGCGGCTCACGGTGCGTCGTTTCGACGGTCAGGCCGAGCGCGAGCTGCTCAGCGATGGATGGAGCGAGTTCCCGGTCTGGTAGTCGCGCCGCGCGGCTCGACATGACTCGACATGAGAGAAGCACACAAAAAAGAGGACCCGCACTCATGACCTCGCCCTCCCAACGCGATCTCGTTCCCGTCCACGG
>JANMTD010000479.1:0-4185 GCA_031390075.1 Deltaproteobacteria bacterium
CGACAACATCAGCCGCGATCTGCTGCTCTCGGGTGAGCTGCGCCGCTGGGTCGCCGCCGAAGGGATCCGCGGGGTCACTTCGAACCCCGCCATCTTCGAGAAGGCGATCGCCAAGTCGAGCGACTACGACGCCGCGGCCCGTGCGCTCGTCGCGCAGGGTGCCAAAAACGCGCTCGACATCTTCGAGCGGCTCGCCGTCGTCGACATCCAGCTCGGCTGCGACGTGCTCCGCCCGGTCTTCGACGCGAGCGGCGGTCGCGACGGCTTCGTCTCCCTCGAGGTATCGCCCCATCTGGCCCACGACACGGCCGGTACGATCGCCGAGGCCCACCGCCTCTCGCAGGCCGTCTCCCGCGACAACCTGATGATCAAGTTCCCCGCGACGCCGGCCGGCATCCCGGCCATCCGGCAGCTGATCGCGGACGGTCTGAGCATCAATGTCACGCTGCTCTTCGCCAGTGCAGCGCGCAAGCGGACATCCGGTCGCTCGTCGACCTGCTGATCGCCATCTGGGGAGTTGAGCGGCGAAATCCGAGCCCGCCTTCGGGAGTAAGGTGACTCTCAGTAGGTCGTGGGATCAGAGTCGGCCCTGACGGACGTTTGGGAAATGGGCTTTGAATGACCTACGCGCCCACTGGAGGGACCCTGCGGGTGGAGACAGCGACTGAAAAAACCTTCGCGCGCAAGAAATGATCATGAATCGGTAAGAACTTAGGAGCTTCGCCTCCCATATATTGCGGTGTACGAACCGAGCGTGAGGAGAGGAACATCAATGGACAAGCTCTCTATCTCAGATCAAGCGGGCGAGAGTCAGGCCTGCATCGTCGGCTGGAGGCGATGGCGCCGATGGATTGTCGCAGCTGCGAGCTGGGCCACGATGCTGACGCTCGTATCCGGCGGCACCGCCAGGGCGACCACCCTGGATTTCGAAGACCTCGCAGCCGGAACGACGATCAATACGCAGTACAGCGACCGCGGTGTCGTGTTCATGGATCACTATCTGGACACGGATCCGGCGGCACCTTCTGGCACACAGGTCCTGCGCACCATCCCTCTCGGGGCCGAACAGTTCGACCCGATCCCGTTGGTCATGAGATTTGGCTTCCCCCAGTCGCGCGTGAAGCTCTCGGCTGCGTCCGCGGGGGTCACCCTGAACGGGACGTTGATCGCCTGGGATGCGTTCGAGCAGGAGGTGGCTCGCGACGGTCCCAAGCCGGTTGCGGATTCGGTGTTCACGACCGTGTTCGAGGTGACGGACCCGAGCGCCACGCCGCGCATCATACGGGCGGAACTTCATCTCGAGAACGGAGTGAAGTTTGCCATTGACGACCTCGAATTCGATGTCGGCGGGGCGAGCGGGAGCTGCCAGAGCGAGTCTGAAGCCATCGTAGAGATTCGGGAGGCGGATCCGAGTGTCGACAGACCTCAGCACAACTGCATGCGGCGGTGCCTCGCGCATGCGGTCCGTCGCCCCAACACGACCGTTCTCCTGGGACCTACCGTCGAGATGGATTTCGCCGACGCGGACCCGGACCTCGAGCTCCCGTTGGATCTCGGCAGGTGCGTGACGCTCGCGAGCACCCCGACCTTTCCTGTCGTTTCCGCGACGCCTCGCCTGAGCTGCGAGGAGATTCTCACACTCGATGAACGCGAGGGTCTTTGTCCGGGCACGGATCTCAGCTCGGCTTCGCCGCCCCCGACGACCCCACCCCCGTCGACGCAGGGCGCCAGCGCCCGCGATTTTCCATCGGCCCGGACGCCGCAGTCGCAAGGACCGCTGCTCCGGTACGGGCCGCAGCGTGAGGACGACAAGATCTTCCTCATGATCGGCTGCTCCGCGGGCGAGCCCGAGCCGAGCGACCATGTGCGCGTCTCCGGCTTCCGGATCCTTGGGCCCAGCATCGGCCAGCAACACCGTGCGAGCTTCGGCATCAGGGTCGATCGATGCCTCGACATCGAGATCTCGAACATGGAGGTCTTCGGTTGGGGTGAGGTCGGCGTGCAGGTCCTCGACGAAGGAGATGCGGACGATCAGCCGGAAGAGGGTCCCGGGCAGACACCGCCGAACAATTTCCCCGGAGATCGAATCGGTCATCCGGACCAGGTCCGGATCTTCGGGAACTTCATCCACAACAATCAGAATCCGCGCGAAGTCACGGACTCTCATACGGGGGGCTATGGCGTCCAGGTGTCCCACGGAGCCTGGGCCCAGATCTACGA
This sequence comes from Deltaproteobacteria bacterium, assembly GCA_031390075.1. GTDB lineage: Bacteria > Myxococcota_A > UBA9160 > UBA9160 > UBA4427 > UBA4427. The sequence continues at coordinate 2,221 of JANMTD010000479.1, forward strand.
GAATCTGTTCGACTTCAATCGCCATGCCATCGAAGGGGCCGGGGATATGGGCGGCTACGAAGCGCTCAGGAACCTGGTTCTGAAGGGGGGCGGATATCATGGTCTGGGCTTCTATACGCACCAGTTCGACATCCACGGCACCGAGAGCAGAGGAAAGGGCGGCCAGGCGGGCGTATTCTCCGTGTTCGCGGAGAACTCGTTCCAATATCTGAAAGGCGAGGCGCTGTTCATTCGTGGCCGGCCGCAGGGCCGACTGCAGGAGGATGGCAGGGTCCTCGGCGCCGTCATCCGGGACAACATCTTTGCCCACGAAGGCCTCGAGGACGACGAGGGCGACGACGCGGTCAATATCTACTATCGCGACGATCTCGACGAACGCATCCAGCTCGGGCCCAGCAACGACATCGATTTCGATCCGTACGGGCTCTACGGCGTCTGCGACTTCGACGCCGATGGCATCGACGATCTCTTTCTCGCCACCGGCCGGACCTGGTGGTTCTCGAGCGCCGGCGAGTTCCCATGGTCCTATCTCAGCGCCCGGACCGAGCGTCTGGGTCAGGTCAGGCTCGGGTACTTCGACGACGATCAGCGGTGTGACGTGCTGACCGAGAGCGATGGAGAATGGGTGATCGCGAGCGGAGGCACGGGCGAATGGCAAAGTCTCGGCGCATTCGACGCACCGCTCGGGCAAGTCGTCTTCGGCCAGTTCGATCCTAACATCCGGGATCATCGGCCGGGGGTGACGCGCCGTACGACGCACGCCTTCTGGCGGACGGACAGCGGTGAATGGCTGGTGACTCCGCTGTCGGCGCCCGCCGGTTGGCAGCATGCCCAAAGCTCGCGCAAGCCGCTCAGCGCGCTTCGGTTCGGCGATTTCACGGGCGACGGCGTCACCGATGTGCTCGCCCTCGACGGCGGGCGGTGGTCCATCTCGGAGAGCGCCCGTGGCAGCTGGAGACCGCTCGCGACATCCCCCAGAGGCGACGTGCGCGCTCTCCTCATCGCGGACCTGGACCACAACAACGTCGACGACCTCATCAGGCTCGAGCCGCAAAATGGTCGCTGCGGCGATATCACCGACTTCTCGATCCGTTGCGTGGCTCCTGGAACGTTTTCATGGTGGGTTTCATACAATGGCGAATCGGTTTGGGACAGGCTGAAGACCTACACGCTCGCGCCGTCCTTTCCAGGCCTACCAGGATCACCGATCGTCGTGCCAGGGATACCGACAGCCTTTGACCCGCGAGCACCCGTGTTCGGCTATGCGGGCCGATTCGGTGCGGCGCCGGGCGGAGGAGTTCTACTCATCGATCGGCTCCGCAAGGGTCGATTCTTCAGCGAGGCCGAGATCGCTGCGGGGGTTTCGCCCGATTGGACGAGCTTGTTTGCCTACTAGTTGGTTAGGAGACCGGCGTCCCCCGGACGGCCCGGTTTACGTAATGATTTTTGCCGGGGGTGAAGAAAAGGCAGCTGTCGAGTAGCCCGGGGCCGTCGCCGACCCCGAGCCCTCTCCAGATCCGGACAAGGAGATTTCCACGCCATGCCCAGAGGCAACAAGAGGGACGCGGAGGGCTCAGGCGCCGTCACCAAGAACTCGTAGCGAACCTTGGCGGTTCCCACAGTTGTGGGATTCAGATCAAAGACCACCGTCGGAGGCATCCACACCGCATCGCCGGCCCCGTCTGTTTCCGTATACTGCGACCTCGGACGCTCCCCCCATCCCCGCGTGCCACCGAGGACCCGCCCTTCCATGTGCGCTCAAGCCTCTGCGACCGGGAACACGCCGGTGTTCCAGGCCCATGAATTCGGCCAATCGATCTGGCTCGACAACATCAGCCGCGATCTGCTGCTCTCGGGTGAGCTGCGCCGCTGGGTCGCCGCCGAAGGGATCCGCGGGGTCACTTCGAACCCCGCCATCTTCGAGAAGGCGATCGCCAAGTCGAGCGACTACGACGCCGCGGCCCG
>JANMTD010000480.1:0-4949 GCA_031390075.1 Deltaproteobacteria bacterium
CCAGACGTCCAGCCAGCGAATCCGCACCCGCGGAAGGATCTTGTAGATCATCGCGAACAGCAGCGTCGTGATCGCGAATCCGACGACCAGGTTGACGGCCTGAAGGAGCACATCCCAGCGTCCGAACAGCGGTGCCCACCACAGTCCCAGCGCGGACAATCCGGCGCTCGCGATCAGCGACACCATCAACAGGAACCCGATGCCGAGGATCATCCCGAACGAGAGCAGGCGCGACCGGATCAATCCCCACCAGCCCGAGCTGTCGGCACGCACCGGCGCGCGCCAGATCCGATCGAGCGCATCCTGCAGCTCGCCGAAAACCGACGTGGCGCCGATCAGCAGCAGGATGATTCCGATCAGGGCGCCGATCGAGCTTTCCGCCGGGCGCTCGTTGACGCTCGCCACCATCGCCTCGACCGCCATGGCGCCCGAATCACCCATCAGGCCCCGCAACTGTCGGAAGATCTCGCCCTGCGCCGCCTCCTGGCCGAACACCAGCCCGGCCACGGAGATCACGATCAGCAGAAGCGGCGCGATCGAGAACATCGTGTAGTAGGCCAGTGCCGCGCCCATGCTGGGTGCGTAGTCATCGAGCCATGCTGCAACGGTGGCTTTGATCAGTCGAAAGCTGGCTTCCATCGAGACCGGCGAGCCCACTACGGTTTCAACACGACCTTGGTCCAGCCGTCATCGCGCGCATTGAAATGCGCGTAGGCATCGGGCGCTTCGTCGAGGGATATCTCGTGGGAGACGATCCACGAGGGTTTCGCCTTGCCGGCGTGAATCAGGCTCATCAGGTGCCGATTGTATTTCTTGACCGGCGCCTGACCGGTCCCCATGCTCTGACCCTTCGACCAGAACTTGCCGAAGTCGAAGGCGATCTTGCCTTGCTTCGCCAATGCGTCCGGGCCGCCGGGGTCTTCCGGCAAATAGACTCCAATGATGCCGAGCCCGCCGGTCGCCTTTACGGAAGCGACCAGATCGTTCATGACCATTGCAGGCTGTTCGCGTCCGCCGTGGTCATGCGCCTGATAACCCACGCATTCGGCGCCCCGGTCGGCGCCTTCGCCATCCGTCATCTCCAGCACCTGAGCGACTGCGGGCGCCTTGCTGTCGTCGATCGCCACCGCACCAATCTGTTCCGCCAACTCGAGCCGATCCGGATGTCGGTCGACGACCATGACTTTGGACGCACCCTTGATCGTCGCCGACAACGCAGCCATCAGCCCGACGGGACCGGCTCCGTAGATTACGATCGTTTCTCCGGGCAGCAGTCCCGACAACTCGACGGCGTGATGCCCGGTCGGCCAGATGTCGGCGAGCATGACGTAGTCATGCTCCTTCTCGATGGCGTCCTCAGGCAGCTTCAAGCAGTTGAAATCGGCGTGGGGCACGACCAGCAGCTCCGCCTGTCCCCCTTCGTACGGTCCCATGTCGGCGAAACCGTAGGCCGCCCCGGCCGTGCCAGGGTTCATGGTCAGGCACGCGCTGGTGAATCCCCGCTCGCAATTCTTGCAAAATCCACACGACACATTGAAGGGAATGCACACCCGATCGCCCACCCGGATGTGTTTCACCGCCTGACCGAGTTCGATGACCTCCCCCAGATTTTCGTGACCGATGATGCGACCCTTCTCGAGACTGGTTCGTCCTTCGAACATGTGCAGATCGGATCCGCAGATATTGCTGCTGGTGATCCTGATCAACACGTCGGTCGGATGGGAGATCCTGGCATCGGGCATGCTCCTGACGCTGATCTGGTGCGGCCCGTCATACACGACTGCTTTCATCTCCTGGCTCCTTCATCAACACATGACCTGAGAAACAGGGGAAGCGGCTGGGACATCCCTGGGACCGCGAATTGCAAGATCAATACCGATGTTCGAAGAGCTCATTCGACAATCCCTCAGGGCACTGGGTTACTACGTGGCCCTGATCGCCATCATGCGCCTCGCTGGAAAACGCCTGGCGGGCCAGACCACCACGTTCGACTTGATCGTGATCATCACGCTCGGTGTCGTGCTTCAGGGCGCGGCCCTGCAAGCGGGCTTCGCGAATGCCCTGGTCTTCGTGGCAACGGTCTTCGCCGCCCACCTGGGTCTGGCCGACCTTTGCGCACGCTCCACCTGGATTCATGAGCTGGTGCGCGGGAAGCCATGCGCCCTCGTGCGCGATGGTCGGATTCTCGAGCGCACGCTAGTCCGCGAGGGCATGAACGAGGAAGAATTGTTGGCAGGGCTGCGCAAGCTGGGCTTCGAATCGCCTGACCGCGTGAAGCTGGCCGTGCTCGAAGAGACCGGCCATATCTCGGCGATCGGACTCGACGTAGCCCCGTCGGACGCAACTCCTTAGCGAATCCCGGAGCTCGAACCGCTCAGCGGTGTGGCCCGAACTGCACGGCAAATTGTAGAAAAGGAATCCAGATCGAGTGCATCGTGAGTCGGTGGCAGTTCGCAAGGTTCGTTTCCTTTCGGTGCTCGCGTGGGCGCTCGCCGCGAGCGCCTGCGCGGACCCGGAGAGCTTGCCGATCAGCTCGGGCTTTGGGCCGAATCCTGGCCTGCCCGCCCCAGATCGCGCACTGATTCCCACGCTCGAGATCGCACCCGCTGCGGGTTGGCGGCCCGGTTCGAAGCCGATTCCGGCGTCCGGGACCACGGTTTCCAGATTCGCCGATCGCCTCGATCATCCGCGTTGGCTTTTCGTGTTGCGGAACGGGGACGTGCTCGTCGCCGAGACCAACGCACCCCCGCGACCGGACGACGCACCCGGCATCAAGGGTTTCTTCATGCGGCAGGTGATGAAGCGCACGGGGGCCGCCGTACCGAGCGCCGACCGCATCACACTCCTGCGCGACGGGGATGGCGACGGCGTCGCCGAAACGCGCTCGATATTCCTGGACGGGCTTCACTCGCCGTTCGGCATGGCTCTGGTCGGCGACGACTTCTATGTGGCCAACACCGATGCCGTACTGCGTTTCCCGTACGTAGAATCGGCGCTCTCGATCACGGCGCCTGGGGTGATCGTGGTGTCATTGCCTGCGGGCCCGATCAATCACCACTGGACCAAGAACATCATCGCCAGCCCCGACGGAACGCGACTCTACGCGAGTGTCGGTTCGAACAGCAACGCGGCCGAACACGGCATCGAGAACGAACTGGATCGCGCGTCGATCTGGGAGATCGAGCTCGCGAGCGGGCGCCATCGCATCTTTGCCTCCGGCCTGCGAAACCCCGTCGGGATGGCGTGGGAGCCGAGCAGCGATGCGCTCTGGACAGCCGTGAACGAGCGCGACGAGATCGGCAACGATCTCGTGCCGGACTACATGAGTGCGGTGACCGACGGCGGCTTCTACGGCTGGCCGTACAGCTACTTTGGCGCCCACGTCGACACGCGGGTCAAGCCGCCGCGTCCGGACCTCGTCGCGCGGGCGATCAGGCCCGACTATGCCCTGGGTGCGCACACGGCATCGCTCGGACTCGCTTTCTCGTCATCGAATGCGTTGCCCGCCACGCTGCAACACGGAATGTTCGTCGGCCAGCACGGCTCCTGGAATCGCAATCCGATCAGCGGGTACAAGGTCGTGTTCGTGCCGTTCGCGAAACACGAGCCATCGGGTCAACCGATCGACGTGCTGACCGGATTCGTCGGCGCTGACGGCGATGCTTACGGAAGACCCGTCGGTGTCGCGTTCGATCGGCAGGGCGCTTTATTGGTGGCCGACGACGTCGGCAACGTCATCTGGCGTGTCGTCGCCGCCGCGGCCGAGTAGACAGCCGGCCACCGCGATTCGAGATTGGCTGGCCCGCCACCGTCGAGCGACCGCAACGACCTCGGCCGACGCTTCTCGTACCGACAAATCGCCGAAGGGCCTACCGACTCCCCAGTAATCGGCAGCGAGCACGCAACAAAACTTGCCCGGTCTTCCCCTTGCTTCCCACTCCCTCGTGCGGCTGTAGGCCTATGTGGCACGCGACCAACAATTTTGATGCGGAAAAAAAAGAGGGAGTCATCGATGCAGCTCATTGGGAATTCTGGAAGCGGAATCTGTTTCAGGCGAGGGGTCACGTCGATCCTCGCCCTCCTCGTGCTCGGGCTGTTGCCCGGTCTGGCCGCTGCGACCACGGTCACCGCGACCGCCGTCGGTTCGGACGGGGATGACTCGTTCTCCGCGCTGCTGACGATCGACGACGCGATCACGCCCGGAAGCCTGGTCTTGTCAGTTGCCGTCCAAGGGGACGACTCGAGGATCAAGATCAAGGGGTTCGCGTCGGGCCTGGCGAACAACCTCGTACTGAGCGGACTCTCCGTCGTCGGAGATGACGTGAAGCGGAGCTTCTTCAACATGCCCGAGGACGAGGAAGGGCCGCGACCGATCGATCCGAACTGCACGACGTGCGACCTGGTGGTCTCCTTCAAGAAGCCGGCGCAGGGCGGGACCGACCGGTCGGTCAGCTTCACGCTCTCGCATGCGACCCAGTCGCTCGAGCTCGGCGCATTCGCCAATCAGGACATCGCCGTGCTGCTGCAGGTCAAAGGCGCTTACAACAGCCGTGGAGAGCAGTTTGGGTTCTTCTTCCGAAATCGCAAGATGATGGTCCTCGAGGGCGAAATCGGCGATATCGGAGCGATTCCCGAGCCCTCGATGGCACTCCTGCTCGGCCTCGGACTGGCTGGCCTTTCGATCGGCGAGCGGCGGATGCGCGCTCCCCGCGCCTGATCAAGGCCCAGATGCAGACGCCTGTTCCCGTCGAGCCAGCCCGTGCTCGACGGGAACGCTGCACTGGGGACGCGAAGCCTTGGTCAAGAGCGTCTCGGATCCAGCAATTGGACCGGGAATGGCGCGGAGCTGGGTGCAAAGCCGCGGTATGCTGGCGCGCACCATCCGCGTGAGAGCGGCCCCGACCGGGGTGCTGGATTCGCCCGCCGAGGAGACGAGAGCATTCGATGAG
>JANMTD010000481.1:0-8446 GCA_031390075.1 Deltaproteobacteria bacterium
CGACAACATCAGCCGCGATCTGCTGCTCTCGGGTGAGCTGCGCCGCTGGGTCGCCGCCGAAGGGATCCGCGGGGTCACTTCGAACCCCGCCATCTTCGAGAAGGCGATCGCCAAGTCGAGCGACTACGACGCCGCGGCCCGCGCCCTCGTCGCCCAGGGCGCAAAGGACGCCCTCGACATCTTCGAACGGCTCGCTGTCGTCGACATCCAGCTCGGCTGCGACGTGCTCCGCCCGGTCTTCGAGGCGAGCGGCGGACGCGACGGCTTCGTCTCCCTCGAGGTGTCGCCCCATCTGGCCCACGACACGGCCGGCACGATCGCCGAGGCCCACCGCCTCTCGCAGGCCGTCTCCCGCGACAACTTGATGATCAAGGTCCCGGCGACGCCGGCCGGCATCCCGGCGATCCGCCAGCTGATCGCGGACGGTCTGAGCATCAATGTAACGCTGCTCTTCGCCGTCGACGCCTATCAAAAAGTCCACGACGCCTACATGTCGGGCCTCGAGGCGCGGCTCGCCCGCGGCGAATCGGTCGCGGGCATTGGCAGCGTCGCGAGCTTCTTCGTTTCGCGGATCGACGCGAGCGTGAACCAGCAGGTCGAGAAGGCCCTCGCCGCGTCGCCGACCGAGGAGCGCAAGAAGCGCCTCCAGGCGCTCAACGCCAAGGTCGCGATCGCGAACGCGAAGGTCGCCTACGCGCGCTTCCTCGAAGCGCTCGCGGGTCCGCGCTGGCAGAAGCTCGCCGCGGCCGGCGCCGATCCGCAGCGCGTGCTCTGGGCGAGCACCGGGACGAAGGACCCGGCGCTGCCCAAGACGCTCTACGTCGACGAGCTGATCGGCAAGCATACGGTCAACACGGTGCCCGACGCGACACTCATCGCCTTCCGGATCGAGGGCAAGGTCCGCGACGCCCTCGGCTCGGACCCGAAGCGCCTCGACCGCGAAGCCGGTCTCGTGCTCGCGGAGCTCGCCGACCTCGGAATCTCCCTCGATGCGATCACGGACGAGCTCCTGACGAAGGGCTGCGCGCTCTTCAGCGATGCCTTCGACGCGCTGCTCCAGTCGGTCGAGACGAAGCGCCAGCAGGTCGTGGGCGGGCGGAAGGTCTAGATGATCGTCGAGCTCGGTGAGCACGCGGTCGCCGTCCTGGCCGCGCAGTGCCGCTGGGAGCGCGAGTCGCGCACGCGACGCCTCTGGGAGCGCGACGCCTCGATCTTCTCGAATCGCGACGAGGCCCGTTGGCTCGGCTGGCTCGAGCTTCCGACGGCCGGCGCCGCCGAGGCGATCGGGAGCACGGCCCTTCGCGAAGCGATCGCCGCGCATCCCGCGGACACGGCCGTCGTGCTCGGCATGGGCGGCTCGTCGCTCTGGCCCGATGTGCTGGGCCGGACGTGGAACGACGCGTCCTCGAAGTCGCCTGGCCTCTCGGGGGGACGCCGGCGCCGGCTGCTCGTCCTCGATTCGACGGTGCCCGACGCGATCGAGTCGTTTCTCGCGCGCGCGCCGATCGAGCGCAGCCTGTTCTTCGTTTCGTCGAAGTCGGGCTCGACGATCGAGCCCAATGCCCTCTTCGAGCTGATCCACGCGCGCCTGACGGCGAAGCTCGGCGCCGCCGCTGCCGGCCGGCATTTCGTCGCGATCACCGATCCCGGAAGTGCTCTCGAAGCGCGTGCCCGCGCGGCGGGATTCCTGGGCATCGCCCTCGGCCGCCCGGACGTCGGCGGCCGCTTCTCGGCGCTCTCGCCCTTCGGCCTGCTGCCCGCGGCGGCGATGGGCCTCGAGCCCGAAACGCTACTCGCCCGCGCGCGCGCGATGGCCACGGCCTGCGGGCCGACCGTCTCGGCCGAGTCGAATCCGGGTGTGGCCCTCGGGCTCGCGCTCGGCACCCTCGCCCAGCGCGGGCGCGACAAGCTGACCCTCTCGCTCTCGCCCGAGATCGAGAGCTTCGGCGGTTGGATCGAGCAGCTCGTCGCGGAGTCGACCGGCAAGGCCGGCCAGGGGATCATGCCGATCTCGGACGAGGGCCTCGGCGCGCCCGAGCGTTATGCGAGCGACCGCGTCTTCGTCGATCTCGCGCTCGCGGGGGACACGACGGCGAAGGGGCGTGCAGCGCAGCTCGCGCTGCTCGCGCGGGCGGGGCACCCGACGATCCAGATCGAGTTCGCCGACGCCTTCGACCTCGGCCAGGCGATCTTCCAGTGGGAGATGGCGACTGCCGTCGTGGGCTCGCTCTTGGGACTCAATCCGTTCGACCAGCCGGACGTCGAGTCCGCCAAGCTCGCGACCCGCGATCTGATGGCCGCTGCCGACCGTGGCCCCGGGCGCGCGCGGGAGGCCGCCGATCTCGAAGCGGGCGGGATCCGGATCTTCGCCGCGAAATTGCTGTCGCCCGCGGTGCGCGGGGCGCAGGGCGATCCTGCGCGGCTCGTGAAGGCTCTCGTCGATTCGCTCGTGCCGAACGACAGCTTCCTCCTGAACGCCTTCCTCGCGGACAGCCCCGAGATCCGCGCGAAGCTCGAGCGGATCCGCGCGACGGTCGGCGCCGCACGGCGTGTCGCGACGGCCCTCTCCTTCGGCCCCCGCTATCTCCACTCGACGGGCCAGCTCCACAAGGGCGGACCGAATCGCGTCGTCGGTCTGCAGATCTGTCAGTCCGCCGGATCGCGCAAAGGCGGCGCCCTCGCGATCCCGGCGATCGGCGGCGATTTCGATCGCCTGGCCGAGGCGCAGGCCGTCGGCGATTTCCGCGTGCTGTCGGAGCGCGGGCGGCGGATGCTCGGCGTCGACGTCGGCGCCGATCCCCTGGCCGCCCTCGACGAGCTCGCGCACTGGATCCAGGGAGCCCTCTCCTGACATGAGCAAGACACCCGTCGACTCCGCATCCCCGCCTAACGCCGCCGCCGAGGCCGCCCTCGACTTCGTGCGCGACGGCATGCAGATCGGCCTCGGCACCGGCCGCGCCGCCGCCGCCTTCGTCGAAGCCCTCGGCCGGCGCGTCGCCGCAGGCCTAAGGGTCACCGGCGTCCCGACCAGCGAAGCCACCGCCGCCCTCGCCCGGCGCCTCGCGATCCCCCTCGCCCGCCTCGACGAAGTCCCGCGCCTCGACATCACCTTCGACGGCGCCGACGAGGTCGACCCGCAGCTCGATCTGATCAAGGGCTATGGCGCGGCGATGGTTCGCGAGAAGATCGTCGCCCTGTCCTCGGACCAGCTCGTGATCCTCGTCGGGCCCGAGAAGCTCGTCGAGAAGCTGGGCGAACGCGGACGGCTTCCGATCGAGGTCCTGCCCTTCGGCGTCGCCCTCGTCCGCGCGGAGCTCGAACGCCTCGGCCTCGCGTGCGAGCTGCGCGCCGGCGCCGACAAGAGCCCCCTCGTGACCGACAACGGCAACTGGATCCTCGATGCGCAGCTCCGGCCGCCCCTCGACACCCGGGCCCTCGAGCAGGCGATCTGCGCATTGCCGGGTGTGCTCGGGACCGGATTCTTCCTCGGGCTGACCGACGCCGTGATCGTCGGCAGCGGAGATGTGGTCGACGTGCGGCGGCGGTCCAGCTAGGCTGGGGCTTGGAGCCCTCATGTACAAGCGTCCTTTTCTCGTGCTGCCCGGCGGCGTCTGCGTCCCCCTCGAAGGCGACTGGCGCGTCGAAGAGCTGCGCGGCGAGTGGTATCTGCTGGGCCACAACAGCGTGACCCGCTTCGACAGCGAGCGCGCCGCGGCGACCCGCCTCGCCCAGCTGACCGGCGCGAACGAGCCCGACCTGACTGTCGGCCTCGCCCTCGAGTCCGAGCTCGGGCTCGCGCTCGACCTCGGTCTGGAGCTCGAGCCGGACGACAATCCGAGAATTTCTTGAGCCCGATTCCAGCGCGCCGGATCCCGGCGCGGCCCACCCTCCTCGACGCACGCCCGGCTCGATCGACCGAGTCCGCGCGAAGTCGAGGGGATGCTTCATGCCGACGATTCGAACCCTGCTCTGGATCGGATCCGGCCGCGGTCTCGCGGCGAGTGGGATCAGCGAGGCCCCCGAGCTCGACGTCACGTGGGTGCCCGATCTCGCCGACGCCGCGAAGCTTCCGCGCGTTCCTTTTGACGGCGTGCTGCTCGAGGCGATGCCGGCCCACCCGGTAGGCGAGGCCGTCCTCCGCGCGAGCGAGATCGCGCGAGGGGTCCCGGTCCTCGTGTGCGTGCCGGAATCCCTCGCCGAGTCCGCGGATGAGGCGCTCGCGGCGGGCGCCGCGGGCGTGCTCTTTCTCGATCCCGAATGCGCGAGGCCCGGCTTCGTCCATGCCGTGAGCGAGGCCCTCGACGCCCGGCACGCGAGTGCACCGTCGCCCGACTGCTTCCTCGTTCCCGCGAGCGACGATGCGATCTCGCCGTTAGTCGCCCGCAGCTCGGCGATGCGCGAGGTCTCGCAGCTCGTGGCGCTCGCGGCGTCGAGCCCGTCGACGGTGCTCCTGACGGGCGAGACGGGGGCCGGCAAGGAGGTCGTCGCGCGCCAGCTCCATACCCGCAGCGATCGCGCCGTCGAGCCCTTCGTCGCGATCAACTGCGCTGCGTTTCCCGAAGCGCTCCTCGAGAGCGAGCTCTTCGGCCATCTGAAGGGCTCCTTCACCGGCGCCGACCGGACCAAGCCCGGTCTCTTCGAGGCCGCGGGCCGGGGCACGCTCTTTCTCGACGAGATCGCCGAGATGGAGCTCTCGCTCCAGGCGAAGCTCCTGCGCGTGCTCCAGGAGCGCGAGATCCGGCCGGTCGGCGGGACCCGCTCCGTACCCGTCCATTGTCGGATCGTCGCAGCGACGAATCGCGTCCTGCAGGACGAGGTCCGGTCGGGGCATTTTCGCGAGGACCTCTACTACCGGCTCAATGTGTTCCCGATCCGCGTCCCGCCGCTGCGCGAGCGGCGCAAGGACATCCTGCCCCTCGCGCGCCATTTCCTCGCGCTCCACGGCCCGCGCGAGGGCAAGCAGGATTGTCATCTCACGCTCGCGACCGCGCAGCTGCTCGAGAGCTATGGCTGGCCGGGCAACGTGCGCGAGCTCGAGAACGAGATGCTGCGCGTCCTGATGCTGACGCCGAGCGGCTCCCTCGTCACGCCGAAGGTCCTCTCGCGCAAGCTCGTCGAGATCCTGGAGCCGATCGCCCCCGGCGGCGGCCCCGACGAGACGCTCCGCCAGGCCGTCGACCGCGTCGAAGCCTGGCTGATCCGCCGTGCGCTCGCGAATAACGGCGGCCGCAAGGCGTCGACCGCGCGGCGGCTGGGGCTGACCCGAGAGGGGCTCTACAAAAAGTTGAAACGGCTGGGGATCGACTAGCTGGACCTGGATGCACCGGTCAGGTGTCGCCGCCTTCGGATCACGAGCAGGACCGTCGCACTCCACAACGAGACCACGAAATCCGGCTCGGGAACCGCGATGGCGAGCGCGTGATTCCCGCCTGCCGCGATCGCAGTGGCCGTTCCGAAGGTTCCGTCCACGGAAGGCGGCGGCACGCTTTCCCCGAAGAGATTGTCGCCCCAGCACACCACCGAGCCGCTTCCAGATTGGATCGCGCAGGCGTGCGCGGCACCCGATGAGATCTGCGTCGCTGTGCCAGTCGTGCCGTTCACCGAGTCCGGAGGGGTGCTCTGTCCATAGGTGTCGTCTCCCCAGCAGACCACCGCACCACTCTCCGACTGGATCGCGCAGCCGTGGTAGTTTCCCGCCGAGATGGTCGTCGCCGTACCGGTCGTGCCATTCACGGAGTCGGGCGGGTTGCGCTGGCCGAAGGCGTTGCTGCCCCAGCACACGACAGCGGCAGTGCCCGCCTGAAGGGCGCAGTTGAACGTGAAGCCCGCCGAGATGATCGTCGCCGTGCCGAGCGATCCGTTGACCGAATCGGGCGACTCGCCCTGGCCTTCGGAGTTCAGGCCCCAACAGAACACTCTTCCGGTTCCAGACTGAATCGCGCAGCTATGCGGGCCTGAAACCGAGATGGCCGCCGCCTTCGCAATGGGAATCGCCGACGATTCACCGTAGAAATCGGATCCCCAGCAAACGATTGCCTCACTGCCCGATTGAATCGCACAAGTGTGGCCGCCACTCGCCGAAATGGCCGACGCGCTGCCACTCGTCCCGTTCACTGTGGCCGGCGGCGTCGCCTGACCCCAGGGATTCCCGCCCCAGCAGAAGACGGCTGCGCTTCCCGATTGTATTGCGCAGCTGTGATAGTAAGCCACGGCAATCGCCGAGGCAGTTCCGGCGACACCGTTCACGGAATCGGGGACCGCCAGCTGCCCATAGTCGTCAAACCCCCAGCCCACCACCCCGCCCTGAGCCGATGCGAAGCGGTGGGAAGCGAACGGACTGAGACAGAGCAGGATCGTCGCCGCCCAACGCGCACGCCGGCGCCTCACGACGAAGCGACCGATGCGAAGCGGGTGCGCGTTCAGCTCGTACGCCGTATCCGACATGACACCATCTCCTCCCCGCGCTCACGACCAACCGGTCGTCAAGCAGGGTCCCGGTTTACGACGTCGTTCACGCCCGTGAGCGTGTCGGAGCCGACATCGCAGCTCTCGTCCCATTCCGCGCCTCATCAACTGATCCAGCCCTGCTCCTGGAAGCGCTTCTCGAGCACCTCCGAGATTTCCTTGGCGGTCGCCTTGGCCCGGCCCTCGACCTTGCTGCTGCCGCTGGCCTCTCCGTACAGCTTCACGCCGCTGCTGATGATGAGTCCCGCCGGGTTGGCCGTGGCGATGAAGGTCGCCAGCCCCAACGCGGCGCCGGGGCTCTTGCCGCCGTCGGCATCGACGGTGCCGGAGCCGAGCTTGCGAAGCCCCGTCGCCGTCATCTGGAAGCCTTCCACCGCGGTGCTCACCGAGGACGCCCCGGCCCCGAAACCGACAGCGACGCGCTCGGCGGTACTGCCCTCGTGCACGGAGAGAAGACTGCCCTTGATTACGACATCATTGACCTGCGGTTCCGTTCCGGCCGTCGCCACCTCCGCGGGCATGCCGAGCTCGCGAATCTGCGCGACGAGCTGCTTGGCAATCGCGGCGCCCAACTCGCGACCTTCCGCAATCTCCTTGTCGGTCTGCGGCGTCGCATGCGCGGTCAACTGGCTGGCCAGCGCGGAGTCCGCCGGCAAATCAGCGGGCGTGGCGGCGAAGTCGTAGACCCAGATGTTGCCGGGCCGCGCGAGCTTCTCGGTCACCAGCGTCTCGCGGTCGCTCACCTTGGTCGAGGCGCAGCCGCCGGCCACGACCAGCGCAAAAAGACCCAGGACGAGGCTCGACCGCCTGGCCCGGCACGCCGACCGACCCGGGTGTGCTGTGCCCGGGACGGTGGCTGTCGCGGCGTGCTGCATGTCGCGCGCGCGGGACGGCGTGAAGAGAGGGTTCGGTTCCTGGTTCGTCTTCATGTTCTCTTTTGCAATTTCGGTGAGTTGTTTCGCTCGTGAATTCGCGCACCCGCGCTGACGAGCGGGCACGCATGATTCGCGTTCACAGGGATTGCTTGCCGCGGCGCAGGCCCGCGATACACCAGAAGCTCGTTTCGATTTGTAGCAGGACCGCAAGCCAACATGCCCGTCAGCGACGGCACTGAAAAACCAGCCCGATCCGCGGGCGCACGACGCGGTGATTTGAACTCGCGTAAAAGGGGCTCTACATGAAGCTCGAGCGCCTCGGGATCGACGGAACCGCGTGCATGGCGCTGATGAGCAGAGGGAGAGGCCTACGGGGAAACCCGTCACTCCGGTCGATCCGGCAGATTCCGCCGCAGCGCCTCGACGCCGGGCGCCCGCTCGAGCGCGTCGACCACACGCCGGCCCGGCCGCCTGAAGATCCAGGGGAGGAGCGCTTCGCCTCGCCCGGCATCCGGCACGTACGCCAGACTGAAGGGCGCCTCGAAGCGGCACTCACTCGCGATCTCGCCCCGATTGCCGCGGGCATCGATGGGGATCCAGCCGCCGGTCGGCGGCCAATAGAACGCATTGAATCCGTGCAAGACGAAGCGGCCCGGTCGCTCGTCGTCGACGAGGCGGACATAACAAAACCCCGTCGGATGGCCGGCGAAGCGGAGCAGCGCCGCCAGCAGATGGCTCTTCGCGTGGCAGAGCCCGTGCCCGAGCGCGAGGACTTCGCTGGCCCGGCAAGCGACTCCGCGCCGCACGAGAATCGCATCGGGGCCCGCGAGGGTCTCCCGCGTCGGCGGCTTCGGCGCCGCCGCGGGGGCCAGCTCGAGATCGAACGTGTGCGTGATCTCGTCGCGCACGAACCGGAACATCCGCTCGATTCCCGCCGCCGGGGTCTCCGCCTCCGAGAGCAGCCGCCGCGCGAGGTCCGAGACCGCGGGCGTCTGCCAATCGATCGTGATCGTGTCCTCGAGGTAGCGGCCGAGATCCATCGACTCGGGACTCGGCAGCGAGGCGGAGGCGGGTAGCTCGGCCAATTCGCAGCTCCTCTCTCGCTG
>JANMTD010000497.1:0-9302 GCA_031390075.1 Deltaproteobacteria bacterium
GGCGTCGTGCAGCTGAAGAAGGCCGACCTCGCGTACGTGACGGGCGTCGGCGGACTGATGGCGGCGAACGTCGGCCTCGTTCTGGAAGGGGCCTAGCATGAGAGTCGAGCAGCCCTTCGCCGAGAACGGCCGGCCGATTCCGCGGCGAACCCCGACGAGCGCGCCGTATTTCGACGCGGCGAAGGAGGGGCGCCTCGTCCTTCAACGCTGTCCGCGCGACGGCTTCTTCTTCTATCCGCGCTCGCGCTGTCCGAAATGCCTCGGGGACGATTGGAAATGGGAGCAGGTCAGCGGCCGCGGCCAGGTCTACTCCTACACCGTCGACCGCGTCGGCATCGATCCGGCGCAGCACTCGCAGCTCCCTCTCATCATCGCCGCCGTCGAGCTCGAAGAGGGCCCGCGCCTCACGGCGAACCTCGTCGGCTGCACGCCCGAGAGCGTCTCCGTCGGCCTGCCCGTCGAGGTCCGCTTCGAAGACCTCGGCCGCGAGACCCTGATTCTCTTTACCCCGCGTGGCTAGGAAGCAACGCGGCCCCGCGTGGCTGAGAGCGACGCGGCTCGTGTCGTCGGAACAGAAGGAGCATCGATGAAGTTCGTGATCTCGGGCGCATTCCAGCCGCCGCAGCATTTGATTCCCCTCGCCAAGGCCGCCGACGAGGCGGGCTATACGGCGATCGGTTTTTCGGATCACGCCGTGTATCCGGAGACGCTCGATACGCCGTACCCCTACACGGAGGACGGTGTCCGCCGCTACGACGAGATGACCGAGTTTCCCGATCCGTGGGTCACCGCCGGCGCCCTCGCGGCGGTGACGACTCGGCTGCGTTTCACGACGAACGCCTTCGTCCTCCCGATGCGCAACCCCTATCTCGCCGCGAAGCAGGTTGCGACGGCGGCGGCGCTCTCGAACAACCGCATCACGATGACGATCGGTGTCGGCTGGTCGAAGGTCGAGTTTGGCCTCGTCGGCCAGGAGTTCGAACGCCGGGGCAAACGCGCCGACGAGATGCTCGCGCTGATGCGCAAGCTCTGGAGCGGCGAGATGTTCAGCTTCGAGGGCGAGTTCTACCGCTGCGATCGGCTCAAGATGACGCCGCCGGTCCCGACGGCGGCGATCCCCGTCTGGGTCGGGGGCATCTCCGACATGGCGCTGCGCCGCGCCGCCCGCAA
The DNA here is from genome assembly GCA_031390075.1 of Deltaproteobacteria bacterium. GTDB lineage: Bacteria > Myxococcota_A > UBA9160 > UBA9160 > UBA4427 > UBA4427. Next base: position 1,171 of record JANMTD010000497.1, read on the forward strand.
CGACGGCTGGCTCTCGGACCTCCAGACGAGCGCCGAGATCATCGAGTGCATCCAGAAGATCCGCGGCTACCGGAAGGCGGCCGGTCGGAGCGAGACGTTCGACGTGCTGGCGAGCGCTTCCGATGCCCACGGCGTCGACGGCTACAAGAAGCTCGGCGACGGCGGCGTCACCCACATCCTGACGATGCCCTGGGCCTTCTACCACGGCATCACCGGCGAGCTCGACAAGAAGATCGACGGCCTCAAGCGCTATGCGGACGACGTGATCCAGAAGCTGGCTTGACCGCAGCCCGGCTGGGCGGGCTCCGGACCAGACGACGTTCGCGCGGACGAGCTAAGGTGAGGCAGTCGACCTTCCGGCCGAGCGAGGGACCTGCCGATTGGATCTCGCGACCCTGACCGATTTCGCCGCGACGCTCTCGTCTTCGACTTCATTCGCGGGCACGGGCCTCGGTTGGCTCGGCCTGGCCTTCGCGCTGGGTCTCGTACACGCCTTCGATGCGGACCACGTGATGGCGCTCTCGGTCTTCGCGACGCGCGGGCGCGGCGCCGCCGAGGGCGCGCGGGCGGGGCTCCGCTGGTCGTTGGGCCACGGACTCGTCCTGCTCGTCGCGGGCCTCGCCCTGCTCATGATCGGCCGCGCGCTGCCGAGCACGGTCTCGGCCTTGGCCGATCGCGCGGTCGGGGTCGTGATGATCGGACTCGGGATCTTTGTCTTTGTCGAGCTCGCCCGGCGCCGTGCCCATCTCCATTTCCACGCCCACGACGGCATGCAACCCCATGCCCATTGGCACGGTCATGAGCAGGCGAGCGCGCCGGGGCCCCGCGACATCCATCCGCACGCCCACGGCGCTCTGCGGCATTCGCAGCCGCACCAGCACGAGCACGGCGCGCTCCTCGTCGGCGCGCTTCACGGGCTGGCGGGCTCGGCGCCGATCCTCGCGGTACTGCCCGTCGCGAAGCATTCGGTGCCGCTCGCGCTGGCGTATCTCGGGTTGTTCGGATTGGGGGTCGCTGTCGCGATGATCGGCGTGAGCGGCATGCTCGGTCATGTCGCCGGCCAGCTCTCGCGCGAGGGCGCGGGGCGCGGGCTCTCGTGGCTTCGCGGGCTCGGCGCCGGTGGATCGGTTGCGCTCGGAGCCTGGCTCGCGTTCGCGGGCTAGAGATCCGCGTCCGAGACCCAGCTCCCATGGAATCCCAGCGGCACGCGCTGCGGCAGCTTCGCCCGCGCAATCGGCCCCGCCTCGACCCGCGTCGCGTCGAACACCGCGAATTCGTTCGCGCCGCCGTCCTGGTCGTGGAGATAGGCGAGGAGCCAGCCCTCGCCCTCGGAGGCCGACGCGGATGCGGGGACGAAGACGGCCTCGCTCGGCAGGCACGTCCCGCGGCCGTCGAAGACCTCGCGCTTGCCCGTCTCGAAGTCGTAGCGGACGAGGCCGATGCCGACGACGATGCCGTCGTCGCGGGTGCTGGCCGCATAGCCGAAGCGATTCGGGAGCCCCGTCCGGTCCTCGCGCACGCGCGGGAACTCGATCGCCAGGTCGTCGATCGCCTGCTCGCGGACCGTCCCGCGCGCGAGGTCGATCTCGTAGCGATGGAGGAAGGCGGATCCGAAATGCCCCGAGGTGTTTCGCCAGAGGTCGGGGTAGCGCGCGACGTCGATGCGGATCGCGTCGCCCGCGTTCGAGGCGTTCATCGGATGAAAGAAAAAACAGGGCTCGATCTCGAGCCAGCGGACCGGAGCCTCCGGCGCATCGCGCCGCAGGACGCCGATCCGGGCGCCGGCCGACTCCTCGAAGGCGTAGGGCAGCCCACCGCGGGCGACCGCGTCGAAGGAGAAGACGAGCGGGAGATCGAAGAAGAGCACGAAGTCTTCGGTGATCGCAAAGTCGTGCATCATGATTGGTCGCGGGATCTCGATGGGCCGCGACAGGACGAGTCGGCCTTCGCGATCGACGCGGTGGTAGACGACGTAGGGCGGGGCGAAGTGGTAGCCGAAGAAGTGCAGCTCTCCGGTCCGGGGGCAGATCTTCGGGTGGGCCGTCATCGGACCCGTGAGGCGGCCGTCGAAGTCGTGGAAGCCGACGGTCTCGAGCTTGCGATCGACCTGCCAGGGGAAGCCGTTCTCGGCGAGGGCGAGGATGCGGCCCGCGTGGGCGATCACGTGGGTGTTCGCGGGGCTCGCGGTGAAGTCGACGCGGCCGTCCCCGTCGACATAGCGCGCCTCGCCCCGGAGCTTGCGGGTCTGCACGGAGCGATTGCGGTAGGAGCGGACGCGGCCGTCTCGGAGCTCGACCGCGTGCAGCATGCCGTCGCCGATGAACCAGTGGCCCGGATCGCCCGCCAGCGGATTCGGGCCGTTGCGCAGGTAGAGGCCCGCGAGCTCGGGCGGGATCGCGCCTTCGACCTCGAGATCAAACGCTTCGACCTCCCGCTCGACGGGCGCGTGGAGGCCGCGGAGATAGAACGGGAGAGCGGAGGGCGGGGAGGACGGGCTCGTGATCGGTGCGGTCATGGGGTCGAGACCTCGGCGGAGTTCGCGCGAGGGCGAGCATCGACCATGCGGTGACGCCCGGCCACTCGCTCTCGCGGACCGGGAGTCGCAGACCGGGGCCGCTCGGGTGCAGACGACGGGAGTGCCGTCTCCGTTATGCTCGCTTCCGATCCCGCATCGCGGGGGTGGATGGCAAGCAGGAGGCAGGCCGGATGGCGCAGGCGATGACATGGGATCAGGCGATGGCGGTGCTGACCGGTCCCGGAGCGCCCTTCGAGATCGTCGAGCGCCAGGTCGGCGGAAATCCGATCAAGGAGTTCGCCGAGCTCCCGAAATCCATGCGCGAGGCCTTTGCCCTCGCGCGTCTCCACGGCGACAAGCCCTTCCTCGTCTACGAAGACGAGCGCCAGACCTTCGCCGACGTGATGGCGCGGGTCGACGAGATCGCCGATGCCCTCGTCCACCGCTATCAGATCCACCCCGGCGACCGCGTCGCCCTCGCGATGCGGAACTATCCCGAGTGGATCGCCTCCTTCGCGGCGATCCTGTCCGTTGGCGGAATCGCGGTCTGCATGAACGCCTGGTGGAAGACCGAGGAGATGGCCTACGGCCTCGAGGACAGCGGCGCCCGGCTGCTGATCTGCGACGTCGAGCGCTTCGAGATCGCGAAGCCCCGCTTCGCGCAAGGCGGTCTGAGCGCCCTCGTCGTCCGCCACGACGGTCCGCTTCCGACCGGCGTCGACCGTCTGTCGGACGTCCTTCGCGTGGGCGCGTCGATGCCCGAGGTCGACGTCCATCCGCACAACGACGCAACGATCCTCTACACGTCGGGCACGACAGGCTTTCCGAAGGGCGCCGTCTCGACCCACCATGCGCTGCTCTCCGCGCTGCGCGCCTTCGCCTGCCGCGCGATCGCCGGCGCGATGACGCAGCCGGCGAAGGAGCCGAGCCCGTACGCCGCCTGCTTCATCCTCGTCGTGCCGCTCTTCCACGTGACGGGGCTCGTGCCGGTCATGCTCTCGTCGTTCCTGAACGGCATCAAGCTCGTGATGATGTACAAGTGGGGCCCCGAGCGGGCGCTCGAGCTGATCGAGCGCGAGCGCGTCACCCAGTTCGTCGGTGTGCCGACGATGTCCTTCGACCTGCTCGAGTCGAAGGATTTTCCGCTGCGGGACACGTCGAGCCTAGCCAGCGTCGGCGGCGGTGGCGCACCGGCACCCCCCGAGCTCGTCTCGCGCATCGACAAGAGCTTCTCCCGCGCCCGGCCGGGGCTCGGCTACGGCATGACCGAGACGAACGCCTACGGGCCCCAGAATTCCGGCGACGACTACCTGCGCAAGCCGCGCAGCGCCGGGCGATCCGTTCCCGTGCTCGAGGTGAAGGCCTTCGACGAGGCGATGAATCCGCTGCCGGCGGGCCAGGTCGGCGAGCTCTGCTTCCGCGGGCCGAACCTGATCCGCGGCTACTGGAACAAGCCCGAGGCGACGGCGGAGACGATCGTCGGCGGCTGGCTCAAGAGCGGCGACCTCGGGCGCGTCGATGAAGAAGGGTTCGTGTTCGTCGAGGACCGGGCGAAGGACATGGTGCTGCGGGCGGGGGAGAACGTGTACTGCGCCGAGGTCGAGGCTGTGATCTACGAGTTTCCGGGGGTGCACGAGGCGGCGGTGTTCGGGGTGCCGCATGCAAGGCTCGGGGAGGAGGTCGCGTGTGCCGTGTTCCCGAAGCGGGATCGGGAGATCGATGCCGATGCGTTGCGGAAGTTCGTCGAAGCGCGGATCGCGGTCTTCAAGGTGCCGACGATCGTCGAGGTCGTGCGGGAGCCGCTGCCGAGGAATGCGGCGGGGAAGATCTTGAAGCGGACGTTGCGGGATGAGTTGGTGGCGCGGCGGGAGCGCCAGCGTTAGCCGAAACGGGCAACCTCCAAGCTCTACTGAGGAAACTCCACGGCTCATTCGCCGCGGGTCGCGGAAGCGTCGGGCGATTATCAGCTCGTGTAGTCGCTGAGGAGCCTTCAGTGGCGAGTCTGGCTCTCGCTACGCGAGCTTGGCCTTCGGGATCTTGATGTCGAAGCGTTCCTCGACCTGGTGACCCTTTCGAATCGCCTTCTCCGTCGAGTGGAGCAGCTTCTTGCGGGTCGCATCGAAAACACGGATATAGATCTCGGGCACGGTCTCCATATCCGGCAAGAGGCTGAAGTTCAGCGACGAGTAGTGATCGTGAACGAACCCGCCGCGTCGGTGACTGCGGTGCCCAGCTTGTCGTCGAACAAGAAATCCTTGTCGAATGCTCGCACCTGCAAACCCGCGAGAGGCTTGCCCGACTCTTCCTCGACGATTGTCCCAACGATGCGCATGGCGATTCCCCACGGTAGGTAGTCATTCGATGCTAGAGCGACGCCCCGCCCCGCGCAATCCGCGACGAAAGGCCCCGAACGCGGTCGAGCGGGGGTCGAGATCGAAGGGCGGCTGAACTCCTGCGCCGCGGGTCGCGGAGGTTCCCGTCGCCCCGATCAACCGATTCGGATTCGTGGGGAATAGGAAAAATGAGAGGCGTTTGCGTACGGCCGCTCATGTTCGTTATGTCACCTGGAGCCTCCCGAAGCCCGTTCGGGGATCTCGGGGGCGTCGACAGTGATCTACGAATTTCCAGGGTGCACGATCGACGTCACGGAATTGCGGGCCTTCGTCGAGGCGCGCCTCGCGAGCTTCACGGTTCCGACGATCGTGGAGGTCGTGGGAGAGGCGCTGCCGCGGAATGCGGCGGGGAAGATCTTGAAGCGGGAATTGCAGGACGCGATCGGCGGGCGGAAGTGAGTCGGCAGGTGTCGCAGCGGCTGCCCCGCCCGACTTCATGGCTCCGGGAGAGATGAATCTCTCAAGGGACATGGGAGCGACCCAGCGTCCCGTCCGAATGCCGTGACGCGATTGCTCTCGTAATCACGGGGACGCCTGTACACGAGTCGCGCGAAGTCCCGCGAGGCGACATGCTGGTCAAGCCGCGCCTCCCCGCTTCGACCCGGTCCCGACGGAAATCTCGCCGTCGCCGACTACGTTCGCCACGAGCCTGAGAAGACGCTCCTCCACGAGGTCATCCGCGCGGAGTTCTTACCCTTCCTCGCCCGGGCACGCTTCGCGGGCGCCCCCGTCGCCCGCTTCGTCGAGCGTGAGATGCGCGCTTACCTCGATTGCGGCGTGCTGGCCTACGGGTTCCTCCGCGTCCACTGCGACGCCTGCGGCCACGACCGGCTCGTCGCCTTCTCCTGCAAGGGTCGCGGCTTCTGCCCCTCCTGCGGAGGTCGCCGCATGGCCGACACCGCGGCTCACCTCGTCGACCGGGTGCTGCCCGAGGTGCCGATCCGACAGTGGGTGCTCACGCTTCCCTATCCGCTCCGATACCGCTGCGCCTGGAATGCACGACTCACGAGCGAGGTCTTGCGTGCCTTCCTGCGCGCTGTCTTCGCCGACCAGCGACGGCGAGCACGAAAGCTGTTCGGTATTCATAAAGGGCAGTGCGGATCGGTCACGTTCATCCAGCGCTTCGGGTCGGCTCTCAACCTGACGCCCCGCTTCCATACGCTCGTGCTCGACGGCGTCTATGCAGGCCCTTCGCATAGCCCCGGAGATTTCGCGGCCCTTCCGCCCCCGGAGACCGAGGATGTGGCGTGCGTGCTGGCGGGGACGGCACGGCGCATCCTGCGGCGGCTCGGGGATCGGGTGGAGCCGATCGCGGAGGACGACGCGGGGGTCGAGCCCCAGGCCGTGGTGCCCCCGCGCTGCGTTCGTCAGGGCGGCATGAGCCTGCACGCGGACGTGGCGGTCCCGGCACGGGATCGAAAGCGACTCGAGCGGCTCTGTCGTTATGTCGCCCGCCCGCCGCTTGCCCTGGGTCGACTCGAGGCGATCACGGACGGTCGGCTCGCCTATCGACTCAAGACGCCCTGGCGAGACGGGACGACGCATGTCGTGATGGAGAGGCGGGAGCTGCTCGAAAGACTGGCACCGCTGATCCCGCCGCCGCGGGCGCATCAGGTTCGGTATCACGGGGTGCTCGCGCCTTGTTCGAGCGCGCGTGACCAGGTGGTGCCGGCTGGGCCTGAGGCGTTGGAGGCGGCTGCGTCTTGTGATGCGGGTGTCAATTCGACCGGAGCCGCCTCCGGGGAAGGCGAATCGCTCGGAGTCCCTCCGCGGTCGGACTCACGAACCGATCGAAGTGAATCGCTCCGTCGTCGCGCGGCGTGGTCTGATTTGCTGAAGCGTGTCTTCGAAGTCGATGCGCTTCGCTGCCCGGCCTGCGGCGGACGGATGCGACTGGTCGCCGCCATCACGGAGCCGAGCGTGGCGAGCCGGATTCTCGCGTGTCTCTCTCTCCCGCCTCGGGCTCCGCCGCTGCGGCGCACGAACGAGATTGATCTGGGGCCCGGAGTAGGCTGCCGCGCGTTCAATTCAACGCCGGCGGAGGGGCATGGAGATCCGGGGTCCGACTTCGACCAGTCGCCGGCCGAAGAGCGAGATTCGAACGAGGATCCCTGATCGATCAGCTCGAGAGACCCGTTGACCGCCGGAGGCGATGGGAAGGGGATCATTTCGTCCGGGGAAGGGCGCCCTCATGGGTGCCTGCGGCTCGACCGGTCGCGGAGTGACGGAAAGCTTGAATTCGCCCCCCGACCGCCCTCTCGCGCCCCCAGATGACATAATTGCGAATAGCGGCCGTGCGGAAAAGGCAGCTTATCCTTCCTACCCGCCGATCGCCCGGGCGGACGGCAGAGCCCCATGTGCGCGAACGTCCGACCCATCGTTCCCAAGACAAGGGCGGCCAGGCCTTCGGATCTCGATCGCGGAACGCGACGACGACCGCTTGCGCTCGATCAAGCTACGGCCCTGAGAGCCTTCGGGGCGGTGATGGAAAGCGCAGGGAGTAGGAAGATAAGTGCGACCACGCTCTGCTGGTCGCACTTGAATTCCTATCCGCTCCGACGAAAAGGGCGAGAGTCGAATCACTAGATGTCGGTAGTGCCGAGACAGGGTCGGCCCCATCGGGAGACCCGACTGGGCTCGATTGCATCACACGACGAGCGAGATCGATGCTATCGTCAGAATGTTAAGGCTGAGCTCGGGGCGAGGGAACTCGTCATCGCATCGCCGGCCTGCCAATCCGCATTCACTTCGCAATCTCACCCAAGAGACCACTGCATGGCAAACAAGCGCACCAATTCAAAGGCCCGCCCGGTCGGTCTGTCGAAGTGTCCGACGGGCATTCAGGGTCTCGACGAAATCACCAGCGGCGGGCTTCCGCGCGGGCGGCCGACGTTGGTGTGCGGGGCCGCAGGCTGCGGCAAGACGCTGCTGGCGATGGAATTTCTCGTGCGCGGTGCAACGCAGTTCGGCGAGCCCGGCGTGTGCATGTTCTTCGAGGAGACGGAAACGGAGTTGGCCGACAACGTCGCGTCGCTGGGCTTCGATCTGCCGGCGCTCGTGCGAAGCAAGCAACTCTTGCTGGACCACGTCGTCATCGAGCGCAGCGAGATCGAGGAGACCGGCGAGTACGATCTCGAAGGGCTGTTCGTACGGTTGAACTACGCGATCGATTCCATCGGCGCCAAACGCGTCGTGCTCGATACGCTCGAGGCGCTGTTCGCGGG
>JANMTD010000518.1:0-2215 GCA_031390075.1 Deltaproteobacteria bacterium
GCTGGATAGCCCCTCCGAGGGCGAGCATTCCCCATCGCCGCAGCCCGAGCGCTCGACGAGCCGGCGTGCCCCCCCGATCAGAATGCGTCGTCTGGGGCCCGGTCCTCGGACAGCGTCTGGTCGAAGTCAAAGCCCGGATCCCCATCCGCTTCTGCCAACGTCGGCTCGTACCCACGGCGGCTAATCACGGGCTCCCGGTCGAACTCGCTCGCGAGCACAAGCGGCGGAGCCCGAGACGAAAACGACAGACACTCGAGGATCCGGCGCGCCACGCTCGGATCCGCGATCGCAGCGATCAGCCGCATCCGTCCGCCACAGGCCGGGCAACGCAGCGCATCGACCTCGAAGACGCGTTTCAGCAGATCGGCCCACGCGATACGACGAGCAAGCGATTCGCTTCGTTCGGCTCGCAGGCCGGAAACCGCCCGTGCAACGAGCGTCTCGCTATCCCCTCCCCCGTCGTCGGCTCTGGTCGACTCGCCATGCGTCTCCGACGAGGACGTGGACGCAGAAGCCGGCGCGGTCTCCTTCGCCCCTGCCGCTGTCGGCACCACCCGGTCGCGCCCGCTCGCACACGGCGCAAGGACCCCGTGATAGCGGACCTGATGCGCCCGCGGAGGCGGGATCAGCGGCGCCAATCGCTCGAGCAGCTCCCTCCGCTCCCATCACGACATGCGTCGTGCCGTCTCGCCAGGGCGTCTTGAGTCGATAGGCGAGCCGACCGTCGGCCATCGCTTCGAGCCGACCCAGGGCCAGGGGTGGGCGAGCGACATAACGGCAGAGCCGCTCGAGTCGCTGTCGATCGCGTGCCGGAACCGCCACGTCGGCGTGAAGACTCATGTCGCCCTGACGAACGCGACGAGGCGGAACGGTCGCCCGGGGTACGACGCCCGCCTCGTCCTCCTCGACCGGCTCGACCCGGTCCCCGAGCCTTCGCCACGGCTCGCCCGCCTCGGGACCCGTCGCAATCCGCGAGCGGATCGAGGCTGCCCCGAGCATCGCCATCAGGGGATCGTCGCCGGCAAGCGGATCGTCCTCCGCAGCAACGCCGTTTCGTTCGAGAAGACGCAGGATGCGGCGCGCCGTCCCCGCCAGCACCCGCGCCACATCCTCGGTCTCGGGGGGAGGTAGGGTCGCGAAGTCACCGGGGCCATGCGACGGCCCGGCGTAGACGCCATCGAGCACGAGTGTATGGAAGTGGGGCGTGAGGTTCAGGGCGGAGCCGAAGCGTTGGATGAACGTGACCGAGCCGCACTGTCCCTTGCGGATGCCGAAGAGTGCCCGCGCGCGGCGCCGCTGGTCCGCGAAGATGGATCGCAGGAAGCAGCGCAGGACCTCGCTCGTGAGTCGCGCATTCCAGGCGCACCGGTAGCGCAGCGGATAGGCAGCGTGAGCACCCACTGCCGGGTCGGCACCTCGGGCAGCACCCGGTCGACGAGATGGGCGGCGGTGTCGGCCATGCGGCGACCGCCACAGGACGGACAGAAGCCGCGGCCCTTACACGCGAAGGCGACGAGCCGGTCGTGGCCGCAGGCGTCGCAGTGGACCCGCAGGAATCCGTGGGCCAGCACGCCGCAGGCGAGGTACGCGCGGATCTCGCGCTCGACGAAGCGGGCCACGGGGGCGCCCTGCGATCTCGAGCGGGCGAGGAAGGGGACGAGCTCCGCGCGGATGACCTCGTGGAGGAGAGTCTTCTCGGGCTCATGGCGGGCGTAGTCGGCGACGGCGCGATATCCGCCGGGACCGCAACGACGTGGCGAGGCGAGCGATCACGAAACTGCTTCGTCAGGAGACTTCCGGCGACTCGCGTACGGGCGTCCACGTGGGCTCGAGAGCAATGGGGGCACCGCGTTCGGACGCGTTGACCTTGGCCTCGAATCGCCAGCAAGCGCGAGGGAGCGGGTGAAAAAGCGCTCCTGGCGCTCAGGTTGCGGCTGGGACGAGAAATTTCTAACGAATCGCGAGCGGGTTGATCGGCGAGCCGACCGCGCCCGTGATCGGGAGCGGCGGAGCCGCGAAGAGGAAGGCATAACGCCGATCCTCGGCGCAGGCGCGGGCGAGGTCGTCGAGCGCGAAGATCTCGCCGAAGAGAACTCCTGTGTTCCGCAGCGAGATCATGTGGAGCGGTGAGACGCAGTCCTCGGTCTCGTAGGGGATGACCTCGAGGCCCCAGGTATCCGTGCAGATGGCGGCGATCTCGCGCTCGTGGAGCCAG
>JANMTD010000523.1:0-6889 GCA_031390075.1 Deltaproteobacteria bacterium
ACATCTTCACGGTCGCGATCACGGCGGCCGCGAGCTTGTCCGAGTCGACGCCGAGGTTCGTGTTTGATTCGCCGGCCTGGTGGCGCGGCGATTGCGCCGGCGCTTAGATCTGCCAGGTGATCGTCGTCTCGACGAGGGCGCCGGTCCGGCCGCCGGGCGGGATACGCACGCGGTAGTCCGCGAGGGCGGGGATCTCGATCGCGAGGGCGCGCGCGGCTTTGCGCAGGGCATTCATGAAGGCGTCGTAGCCGCCGTCGCCCGTCGACTCGGCCTTCTCGAGTACGCCCTTGTAGGCGACGCCGACCTCGGCGGACGGCGTCTCACCGCTCGAGACGTGGACGCGCCAGCTCTCGATCTTCACGAGCTGGTCGTCGGGCGTCTTCTGCACGTCGGCGATCAGGTACGGGAGGTCGTCGGGGGTGACGACGTGCTTGCGGTCGCCGAGCTCGACGATCCGCGCAAGCACCTGATCGCGGTCCTCGGCGGGGAGCACGATGCCGAGCTGCGCCAGGTTCTGGTCGAGGGAGGCCTTGCCCGAGAGCTTGCCGAGCGTATACCGGCGGGCGCCGCCGAAGCGGCCGGGGGCCAGGCGCGTCGCGTAGAGGTCGCCCTTTGCGTCGCCGTCGGCGTGGATGCCCGCGGTCTGGGTGTAGACGTCGCGGCCGACGATCGGGGTGTTGGCGGCGATCTCCTTGCCGGAGAAGGTCGAGACGAGCGTCGAGATCGAGGAGAGCTTCTCCTCGCGGATGCCCGTGCGGCATTCGCTGTGGTCGTGGATCGCGGCGACGACCTCCGCGAGCGACGCGTTGCCCGCGCGCTCGCCCATGCCGTTCACGCTGGTGTGGACACCGCGGGCGCCGGCGGCGATCGCCGCCAGACAGTTGGCGGTCGCGAGGCCGTAGTCGTTGTGGCCGTGGTATTCGAAATCGACGGCGGGGAAGGTCGCGGTCATCAGGCCGACGAAGCGGCTCACGTCCTCGGGCGAGAGGATGCCGAGGGTGTCCGCGAGGTAGACACGCGCGACGCGCAGCTCGCGCAGCTGCTGCACCATCGCGAAGACGTAGTCGAAGGAATCGCGGACACCGTGGGACCAGTCCTCGAGGTAGACGTTGACGGTCAGGCGCTTGCGCCGCGCATAGCGGATCGTCTCGGCGACGCGCGCCCGGTGCTCGGCGGGCTGCAGGCCGAGCTGCTGCAGGCAGTGGCGCTCGGATCCTTTCGTCAGCAGGTTCATCACCTTGCCGCCGGCTTCGGTGATCCAGTCGACGGATTTCTTGCCGTCGCTGTAGCCCAGCATCTCGACGCGCTGGATGATGCTTGCTGCCCGGGCCCATTTCGTGATCGCCCGGGCGCTCTCCATCTCGCCGGCCGAGACGCGGGTCGAGGCGACCTCGACGCGGTCGACCTCGAGCTCGGCGAGCAGCATGCGCGCGAGCTGGAGCTTCTCGGTGGGGGTATAAGAGACGTTCGCGGTCTGCTCGCCGTCGCGCAGGGTCGTGTCCATCACCGCGATATGACGCGGCTCGGCCGTGGCAGCGCTGGTCTTCTTGTCGCGGGGCTTGGGGCGGGGCGATGTGGGGCGGGGCGAGTTGGTAATGGTGGGCCTCGGGGACGGAGCCGGAATCGATCGAGGGCGTCGGAGCTTACCCCCTGGCCGCGGCGCCGTGAAGTCCGGGGCCGGGCCCGGGCAGGGATCGCGCTGCTAGTGTCCGCGCCTTCGGGGTCTTTGGTGTGGAGAGATGGCCCATCCCCGGGCCGAGCCAGGAGGGAAGGTTGGAGCCGACGGTCGTCCATGTGGGTCCCGAGAACGCGGGCGAGCGGCTCGACCGCTTCCTGGCGGAGCGACTCGCCGTCTCGCGGGCCCGGGTGCGCCACCTGCTCGAGGTCGGCCGCGTCGTCCTGGCCGGCCGCCCCCTCACGCTGTCGGACAAATCGCGCCTCGCGGCAGTCGGCGACGAATTCCGGATCCTGGGATCCCTGCGCGCCGACGAGGAGCGGCCCGAGCCGCGGCCCGATCTCGAGCTGCGCGTCGTCGCCGAGGGCAAGGGCTGGCTCGTCGTCGACAAGCCGGCGGGCTGCGGTGTCCACCCGCTCCGGCCCGACCAGCAGGACACGGTGCTCAACGCCGTCGTCGCGCGTCATCCGGAGATCATCGGTGTCGGCGAGGGCGGTCTGCGCTCCGGTGTCGTCCACCGCCTCGACGTCGACACGACCGGCGCGCTGCTGTTCGCCTACGACGAGGATGTCTGGCGGCGGCTGCGCGGCGCCTTCAGCGATCACCGCGTCGAGAAGCGCTACCTCGCGATCGTCGCGGGGCAGATCGACCGCTCGCGGGCGGTCGAGCTGACCCTCGCGGTCACGCGCCATCACCCGGCGCGGGTCGAGGTCCAGGAATCCGGTCGGCGCTGCCGCATGCACGTGACGCCGGTTCGCGCCCTCGCCGACGCGACCCTCGTCGAGGTCGCCCTCGAGACGGGCTTCCTGCATCAGATCCGCGCGTCGATGGCGCATTTCGGGAATCCGGTGGTCGGGGATCGCGAGTACGGCCGCGAGGCGGGCGTATCGCCGCTGGCGCCGAGACCGATGCTCCACGCGAAGCGGCTCGTGGTCGACGAAATCCGTGCGGACGTCCCGCTCCCGGCAGATTTCGAAGCCGTGCTGGCGGCACTCGCGACCTGACGCCGGCGCGACCTAACGCACGCGCAGCAGCGTCAGACCATCCCCGACGCCGAGCATGACCCGGTCGAAGCGCTCGTCCCTCGCGACCCGGTCGTTGAAGTCGCGGATCGCCCGGGTATCGGGCCCCTGCTCGGCCTCGTCGATCACGGACCCCGACCAGAGCACGTTGTCGACGACGACGAGGCCGCCGGGGCGGAGCAGGCCGTGGAGCATTTCGAGGTAGCGAAAGTACTCGGTCTTCACCGCGTCGATGAAGGCCATGTCGAAGCTGCGGTCGGCCGGGAGGCTCGCCAGCGTCACGAGGGCGGGGGCGAGGCGGAGATCGATCCTGTCCTCGACGCCCGCGCGCTTCCAGAAAGGACGCCCGATGTCGGTCCACTCCTGGCTGACGTCGCAGCAGAGGAGCTTGCCCCCCTCGGCCAGGCCCCGGGCGATGCAGATCGCGGAATAGCCCGTGAACGTCCCGAGCTCGATCGCGCGCCGCGCGCCGATCAGGCGGGCGAGGAAGGTCAACAGCGCGCCCTCCTCCGGCGGAATCTGCATGATCGAGAGCCGCCCGATCCGCTCGCGCGTGACGCGGGCGAGCTCGGCGAGGATCTCGTCCGGCGGCGTACCGTGGTCGACGAGGTAGGTGTGGAGCGCCGGCGCGAGGCCGAGGCTCTTGATCGGTTGCTCACTCATCGCTGCCCTCCATGCGGTTGCAGTCTATCATCGCGCGCACGATGGCACGCAAGCAGGAAACGGATCGCGTCCACGAGGAGGTCAAGGACTTCCTGGTCGGCGCTCATCGACAGATCATCCGCGAGCAGGACGGCGCCGCGCACGCCCGTTGGATCGGCGAGATCCGGGAGCTCGCCGCGCGACTGCGCGCCCGCTACGCGTCGGCGGACGAGAAGAAGCTCGTGGCCCGCTTGCGCCGGATGTCCGTCGACGATCTGCACGAGGCGGCCCGCGCGTTCATGCTGCTCTTCTGGCTCCTGAACGTCGCGGAGGAGCGCCAGACCGAGCGCCAGCGCGCGGAGCACGACCAGGAGAGCTTCCACTCGCTCTTCGAGCGGCTGCGCAAGGCGGGGGTCCCGGCCGAGCGCGTGACCCGGGCGATCGAGGATCTGCGCGCCACGATCGTCCTCACGGCTCATCCGACGGAGGCCCTGCGATGGTCGCTGCGGGAGACCCTCGACCGCATCGACGCGCTGCTGTCCCGGCGCGAGTTGGCGAGCGGGTCCAACAAGCGCGACATCGAAGAAGAGATCCTGGCCGAGATCACGGGCATGTACCTCTCGACCAATCTGCGCATCCGCAAGCCGACGCCGCTCGACGAGGTGCGCTATGCGATCCATGTGATGCGCGACGTGCTCGTCCACGCCGTGCCCCAGGTGACGGCGAAGTTCTTCGCGGCCTTTCGCGACGGCTACGGAGACGCGTCCCCCGACGTCCTGGCCCGCGTCGCCCACGCCGCCCCGCGCAGCCTGCGGGTCGGCAGTTGGATGGGCGGCGACCGCGACGGCAATCCCTTCGTCACGGCCCGTATCACCGCTCTCGCCGTGCAGCAGTACCGCGAGGCGATCCTGGTCCACTACCGCTCGCGCATCCAGCCGTTGATCGAGCGCCTGATGCTCTCGGATCAGCGGCGACCGGTCTCGGCGGCCCTCGAGGCCTCGATCGAGAAAGACCTCCGGGACCTCCCCGAGCTCGCGGATCGCATCGATGGGCGTAACTCGTCGGAGCGCTACCGCGTCAAGCTGAACGCCATCGCTGCGCGCCTCGACGCGCGGCTGCGCGAAGAGTCCGAGGGCTGCGAGCCCGGCTCGCTCGGCGGCTATGTCGATGCGCGGGCGATGGAGGCCGATCTCGAGGAGATGCAAAAGAGCCTGGTCGAGAACCAGGCGGGTCGCCTCGGCGAGGGCGCCCTCGCGGCGCTGATCGAAGAGCTTGACGTCTTCGGCTTCGACCTCGTCGCCCTCGACGTGCGCCAGAACCAATCGAAGCATCGCCAGGCTCGCTCCGAGCTGATCTGCCCCGTCGCGGGTCCCCTCGAGTCGCTTCCGCTCTCGCGCCAACGCGCCTTCCTCGAGGAGATCATCCTCGCGCCGGAGCCGCTACCGATCCCCGAGACGGGACTCTCGGAGGATGCGCGCGAGGTCCTCGATACCCTCGCGCTCGTCGCGAGCCTGCCGATTCCCCCCGGCGGTCGCGGGGTCCGCGACCTCGTCATCAGCGATACGGAGAACTCCGTCACCGTGCTCGAGCTGTTGGCCCTCTGTCGTCAAGTCGGCCTCGTGCGCCCGATTGCCGGCGGCGGCTTCGAGAGCGACGTCGACATCGTGCCGCTCTTCGAGTCCATCGCGAGCCTCACCGGCGCCGTCGTCTCGATGGACCGCCTCTACAAGTCGAGCGCCTATCGCAAGCAGCTCGCAGCGCGGGGCATGCGCCAGCAGGTCATGATCGGTTATTCGGATTCGATGAAGGACGGCGGCTACCTCGCCGCCGCCGAGGCCCTCGAGCGGGTCCAGCGCGAGCTCGCGGCCCAGGCGCGAATCGAAGGCATAAGGCTCGAGTTCTTCCACGGCCGCGGCGGCACGATCGCCCGCGGCGGCGGCCCGACCCATCGCGCGATCCACGCGCAGCCGACCGGGACGGTGAACGGGCGCATCAAGCTGACCGAGCAGGGCGAGGTCATCGCGTCGAAGTACGGGACACGCAGCGCCGCGGCCTACCACCTCGAGCTGCTGCTCTCGGCGACCCTCGAGGCGACGCTGGCGCCGGTGATCCCGGGTCGCGCGAAGGAGCCCTCCGAGAGCTGGCGCGCGGCGCTCTCGGCGCTGGCCGACGGATCGCGCACGGCCTATCGCGCCCTCGTCTACGAGACCGACGGCTTCGTCGACGCGTTCTACTCGATGACGCCGATCGAGGAGATCTCGGCGCTGAATCTCGGGAGCCGCCCCGCGAGGCGTTCGGCCACGCGCGCGATCCAGAATCTGCGCGCGATTCCCTGGACCTTCTCCTGGAACCAGACGCGTATCCTGCTTCCGAGCTGGTACGGCGCGGGCTCGGGCGTCGAGGCCTACTGCGCGTCGCAGCGGGGCGGGCGCGACCCGGCGATCGCGCGCCTGCGGACGATGTACCGGCGCTGGCCCTATTTCCGCTCGGTGATCGACAACCTCGAGCAGGTGCTCGCGAAGACGGACCTGAACGTCGGCAAGCGCTATGCCGAGCTCGCGAAGGGCGTGCCCTGCGCGTCGGAGGTCTTCCTCCGGATCGAGAAGGAATTCAACCGGACGCTGCGCGCGGTGCGCGACATCTCGGGGGAGCGGATGCTGCTCGCCCGCGAGCCCGAGCTGCGCGAGGCCCTCGATAGCCGAACGCCCTATCTCGACATCCTCTCGTATCTCCAGGTCGAGCTGCTCGATCGAAAGCGGACCGGGCGCGGGCTCGACCGATCTGGAGAGGATCTCGAGCGCGTCGAATACGCGATCCAGCTGACGATCAACGGGATCGCGGCGGGGTTGCGCAACACGGGTTAGGTGAAAGCCATGGGTATTCGTCGATGAACTTTCCAGGCGACGAGGACGGAGCATGATCCGAGCGATCGCTGACCTGCGATCAGAGCAGAAGATCGGGCTCGCGATCGTTCTCGTGATCGCCTACGTGCTCGGCTTCGTGAATTTGCGACTCCCGACGGTCCGTTTTTCAGCGCCACTCTTGAATACGGCCTTCTTTGCCTCCCTCCAGCTGATTCCGCTCGCGCTTCTCATGATCGCTTTCTCGGTACCTCACTGGTGGACACGTCGACTCTTGACCGTCCTGTTGCTTCCGTTTGTCGTTCTGAGCGGGTTCTTCGGTTCCTGCTCGGCCTTCGAAGCTACGTCGATCCTCGCGCGCGGATCGGGTTCGTTCGAGAGACTGGAAAGATTTCCGATCCGGCGCGGCTGGATCTCAATCTATCGAACGAACGGCGGAGCGATGACTTCGTTCGGGATCGTGGCCCGGCAGGAATGTGAGCTGATTTCGGGTCTTTTGAACGTGAGGCACATCTGGAGCCAGTATCCGGCGTTCGAGGCGAAGGTCGAGGTGCGACCGACGAATCGAGTTCAGTTCTCGACGCCTGCGTATGGCGACCGACGGCCCCATCCTATGACCCAAGAGGTCGAGTTGGCGTCGATGTGGTGCCCGATCTCGGAGTGATTCGAAACGATCGCGTGATCTGCCG
>JANMTD010000546.1:0-1568 GCA_031390075.1 Deltaproteobacteria bacterium
GGCCACCGGGAATCATCGCGAGCGGGCCGTCGTGGAGACGGGCGCCGTAGTAGAGCGCCACGCCCAGAATGACGAGGACCGCGACCGAACGAACGAGGATCCGAAGAATTCCCATGACGTCCTCCTGGAGAGCTTCGAGCGCGAGCGTACCCCGCTCGCGGAGCCCTTGGGAGACCTTGCTTCTCGATCCGAGCGCTCCATTCTCTCGGCCGACGCACGGGCAAAGCAGGACCGAGGGGCCGACCGAATCGCATGAGCCAATCCGAAGCGTTCACCGGCCCGCGCCTCCGGGCCGCCCAGACGACCCTCTCGATCCTGTTCGCCGTCAACGTGATGAGCCAGCTCGACCGGCAGATCATGAACGTGCTGCTGCCGAAGATCCAACCCGATCTATTGCTGTCGGATGCCCAGGCGGGCTGGCTCGCCGGGTTCGCGTTCGCAATCTGTTATTCGATTGCCGGGCTTCCCCTCGCCCGCTTCGCCGATCGCGGAAGCCGGAGCGGGTTGATCGTCGTCGCCCTCGCCGTCTGGAGCGGGATGACCGCCGCCTGCGGGCTCGCACGAAACTTCGTCGAGCTCTTCGTCGCCCGGATCGGGGTCGGCATCGGCGAGGCGGGCTGTGCCCCGGCGGCCCATTCGCTGATCTCCGACCATTTTCCCCGGGCCCACCGCGGTCGCGCGCTCGCGACCTACCAGCTGGGCGTCCCGATCGGCATCCTGCTCGGCTCGATCGTCGGCGGCTCGCTCTCCGACCGCCTCGACTGGCGCTCGGTCTTCTTTCTCTTCGGTTTGCCGGGCCTCGCCCTCGCCCTCTTTACCCGCGCGACACTGCGCGAGCCCGTCCGCGGCGGATTCGATGGCCACGCCGACCCGGGCGTCGAGCCGATCGGCGAGGTGCTCCGCTTCTTCTTTCGGCGTCCGGCGATGCGCCAGATCCTCGTCGCCGCCACGCTTCATACCCTCGCCGTCGGCGCCCAGGTCACCTTCAACTTCATGTTCCTGACGCGCGTCCACGACCTCACCGGGACTGAAGCGGGTATCGTGATCGGCCTGCTGACCGGCATCTTCGGCGCCATCGGAACCTATCTCGGCGGCTGGCTCGGCGACCGCTTCGGCGCCCGCGATGCCCGCTGGTACCTCTGGTGGCTTGCACTCGGGGCCATCGTCTCGATCCCCTTCTCGATCGCGGCCTACCTGGTCTCCTCGACGCCGCTTGCGATCATCGCCCTCTCGCTGAGCGTCGTCGGAAGCTATTTCTATACCGGCGCCTGCCACGTCATCGCTCAGTCCCTGGCCCGTCCCCGCATGCGCGCGATCACGGCCTCGATCATGCTCTTCTCGATGAACCTGCTCGGCTACGGCCTCGGCCCGCCGATCGCCGGCGCGATCAGCGACGCGCTCGGGGGCGAGGATGCGCTGCGCTACGCCCTCGCGCTCATGAACGTCGTCCTGCTCTGGGCCTGCCTGCACTACTGGCTGGCGTCGCGGACCTACCGCGAGGACCTGAGTGCGGAGGCCGGGACCGGACCCGCGAGCCGATCTTCCTAGCGCGGCTCCCGGACAGGCTC
>JANMTD010000193.1:0-1547 GCA_031390075.1 Deltaproteobacteria bacterium
AACCTCCACCGCAACGTGATCTTCAAGAGCAACCTCGTCCCGACGCGGCCCATCAGCTACGTCGAGGCCAATCGCGAATGGAAGCTCTGGGAGCTGCTGCGCGAGGTGTGCCTCGAGGGCGAGCCGGGCTGCGACGTGCTCGCGATCCCACACAACTCGAACATCAGCAACGGCCGCATGTTCGCCGTCGACTACGCCGAGGCGAACGGGCGTGCCGCCGAGAGCAAGCGCGCGAAGTTGCGCGCGCGGCTCGAGCCCGTCGTCGAAGTCATGCAACACAAGGGCGATTCCGAGTGCCGGGCGGAGATGCCGGGAATTCTCGGGAGCGCGGACGAGCTCTGCGCCTTCGAGAAGTTCGAAGATTCGACCTGGGATGCGGCGGATCCGCCGGGCGTCTGCGGCGAGACGCTCGACGACTGGCGGGTCCGGCTCGGCCCCTCGTGTCTCAGCCATCGGAGCTATGTCCGCTACGCGCTGACCGAGGGCCTCGCCGAAGAGCGGCGCATCGGCGTCAATCCCTTCAAGCTGGGCCTGATCGGGAGCACCGACACGCATAACGGCCTCGCCGGCGGTGTCGAGGAGAAGAGCTGGCCCGGCCACCTCGGCATCGCCGATGGCGACCTCGGCCGCCGCCTCTCCGAGGAGCCCGGCATGGGCAACATGGCGAACGGCCCGGGCGGCATCGCCGGGGTATGGGCCGAGGAGAATTCGCGCGAGGCGATCTTCGATGCGCTTCGCCGCCGTGAAGTCTTCGGGACCAGCGGTCCCCGGATCGAGCCGCGCCTGTTCGCCGCGGCCGAGCTGCCCGGGGATCTCTGCTCGCGACCGGACCGCCTCGAGCTCGCGGATCGGGTGGGCGTCTCGATGGGCGCCGATCTCGCTCTCGAATCGGACGCGAGTACACCCATCTTCGCCGCCTTCGCGAGCGCCGACCCCGGCACCCCGAACGCACCGGGCAACGACCTCCAGCGCATCCAGGTCATCAAGGGCTGGGTCGACGCGGAGGGTGGGCTCCACGAGGACGTCATCGACGTCGCCGGCGGCCCGAACGGCGCCTCCGTCGACCCGCGGACCTGCGAGCAGACGGGCCAGGGCGCGCGGGAGCTCTGCGGCGTCTGGCGGGATCCCGACTACGATCCGGCCTTCCCCGCGGTCTACTACGCGCGGGTCGTCGAGAATCCGAGCTGCCGCTACTCCGCCTGGAACTGCAATGCGCTGCCCGAGAGCGAGCGGCCGGCGGGATGTCGACACGAGCGCAATTCGCCCGTGCAACAGGAACGGGCCTGGACCTCGCCCATATGGGTCACAGGAGGAAGCGCATCATGACCGTCGAGACCCGTCTCACCTTCTGCCGCATCTGCGAGGCGACCTGCGGCCTCGAAGTCGACGTCGAGGACAATCGCGTCCAGGCGATCCGCCCGGATCCCCTGCACGTCGTCTCGAAGGGCTATGCGTGCGTGAAGGGAACGCGCTGGGGCACGACGCAGCACAGCCCCGACCGCGTTTTGCATCCCCTGAAGCGTGTCGACGGCCGATTCGTCGAGATC
>JANMTD010000570.1:0-6626 GCA_031390075.1 Deltaproteobacteria bacterium
CAACCATGTCAAGCCCAGGTAAGGTTCTTCGCGTTGCTTCGAATTGAACCACATGCTCCACCGCTTGTGCGGGCCCCCGTCAATTCCTTTGAGTTTTAGCCTTGCGGCCGTACTCCCCAGGCGGAGTGCTTAACGCGTTAGCTTCGACACCGCGGGGGTCAATACCCGCGACGTCTAGCACTCACCGTTTACGGCGTGGACTACCAGGGTATCTAATCCTGTTTGCTCCCCACGCTTTCGCGTCTCAGCGTCAGTAGCCGTCCAGGTGGCCGCCTTCGCCACTGGTGTTCCTCCCGATATCTACGGATTTCACCCCTACACCGGGAATTCCGCCACCCTCTCCGGGACTCTAGCCAGACAGTATCGGATGCAGTTCCGGGGTTGGGCCCCGGGATTTCACATCCGACTTGTCAAACCGCCTACACTCGCTTTACGCCCAATGAATCCGAACAACGCTTGCACCCTCCGTATTACCGCGGCTGCTGGCACGGAGTTAGCCGGTGCTTCCTTTGGAGGTACCGTCAAACGCACGGATTATTTACCCGTACGCATTCTTCCCTCTCGACAGAAGTTTACGACCCGAAGGCCTTCATCCTTCACGCGGCGTTGCTGGGTCAGGCTTTCGCCCATTGCCCAATATTCCTGACTGCTGCCTCCCGTAGGAGTCTGGACCGTATCTCAGTTCCAGTGTGGCTGATCATCCTCTCAGACCAGCTATTGATCGTCGCCTTGGTGAGCCATTACCTCACCAACTAGCTAATCAAACGCGGGCTCATCCTTTGGCGATAGCTTTCAAGAAGAGGCCACCTTTTCCCACATCGACCGAAGTCATCGTGGTCTCATTCGGTATTAGCTCCGGTTTCCCGGGGTTATCCCAAACCTAAGGGCAGATTACCCACGCGTTACTCACCCGTGCGCCACTTTACTCATCTCCGAAGAGACTTTCTCGTACGACTTGCATGTCTTAAGCACGCCGCCAGCGTTCGTCCTGAGCCAGAATCAAACTCTCCAGTTTAAATTTGGCTGACAGTTCGAGGCGAACCTCGACCGTCATGATCGCGGACAGGTTGCAAACTCCCGGTTTCCCGAGGATTTACAGTCCTGTCAGGGGACATGTAATTTGTTGTCTCGATCCGCCTTGTCGAGCATCCCCGACTCGACGGACCACACGCTATTCAGTTTTCAAAGAGCGACCGAGGCCTTGGGAGCTTGTTGAGAACTCCCTCAGACAAACCTGCACCGAACTTGATGAACTTTGGCCAGGAATCCGACCGCGCGAGTGATCCCCGCTGCGGGCGCCGGAACGTACGGGAGCCCGCAACACGGGTCAACCCCTGACTGGCTGGCTTTTTCCTTTTTTTTCAGATCCCCCAAGGGGATTTCTGAGCGGATCCCTACTCGCCCGAGAACTTCACTCGGACGAATCGCCGCTTCCCGACCTGAATCAGGGCCTCATCGGAAGCCAGTACGGTAGCGGGATCCGAAACGCGCGCCCCATCGACGCTGACGGCTCCCTGTTCGACGAGACGGCGCGCTTCATTTCGGCTTGGTGCGAGATTCGCCTCCACCAACACCTCGAAGAGCTTGAGCCCGTCCCTGCCGCCACGTCGAATATCCAGCACGGGGATGTCAGTCGGCTGCTCCTTGCGCTGAACGACTCGTCGAAAATTCTCCCGCGCGTCGTCGGCACTCTTCGCACCATGAAGTCGCGACACGATCTTGTGTGCAAGGTCGTGTTTGAGCGCCATCGGATCCCCGCCGCCCTTCTCGAATCGCTCGAACTCCAGACAGAGCTCTTGCCAATCGCCTGCAGACAAGACACGAGCCCAACCAGCCATCGAAGCATCAGGAAGGCTCATCACCTTGCCGTACACATTCGCGGGATCGTCCGAAAGACTGATGCTATTCCCGAGGCTCTTGCTCATCTTGTCCCGACCATCGAGCCCCACGAGTAGGGGATGCGTGATCACGGCCTGCGGCTCCTGGCCGTAGGCCTTCTGGATCTCTCGTCCCATCAGGAGATTGAAGGTCTGATCCGTACCTCCGAGCTCGACGTCGGCCTCGAGGACTACGGAGTCATACGCCTGAACGAACGGGTAGAGGAATTCGTGCACGAAGATCGGCACCTCTCCCGCATAACGCTTCGAGAAGTCTTCGCGCTCGAGCATGCGCGCCACTGTGCCCTGCGAACAGAGGCGAACGAAATCGGAGGACGTCATGTCATCCATCCACTCACCGTTGAATCGGAGCTCGATCGCCGATACGTCGATCAGCCTGGAGACCTGATCGACGTAGGTCCTTGCGTTCTGGGCCACTTGCTCGACAGAAAGGGCAGGACGAGCCTTGTTTCGTCCACTGGGATCGCCAATCCGCGCCGTGAAGTCCCCGACGAGAAAGATCGGCGTGTGACCGAGCTCGAGAAAACGGCGCAGCTTCATGAGGACGACGCTGTGCCCCAGATGCAGATCGGGAGACGAGGGGTCTGCACCCAGCTTCACGCGGAGCGGGCGCCCCTCCTTCAATCGCTTCGCGAGACGGCGGGCGAGATCGGCTTCGCCATGAAAATCGACCGCCCCCTCCCGCATGATCGCGAGTTGGCGGTCGACCTCCTTCTGGATCTGCGAATCAGTCATCTCGTCCCCATCTCCCGATTCTCATTGCGCGTGAGTACATCACTGCCGCGATTGAACGGTCTCGACCAGGCCGATGTCGCTGACCACACCGTCCAAACGCACATCGAGGGCCGTCATCGGCACCCGCTCGACGAGTTGGAAGGAGAATCCGACTCCGATCAGCAGCGGCCTGAGCGCGACCCCATGATCGAGCGCAAGCGCACGATCATAGTATCCCCCACCCCGCCCCAGACGACCGCCGTCGCGATCGAATGCCAGCCCCGGCACGAGGACGAGGGCATGGCCGTCCAATCGGACTGCCGGCTGATCCGGAGGAGGCTCCAGAATTCCGAATCGGCCCATGCGAAGTCGATCGAGGTTGCCAAGCAAAGCGAATTCCAGGCTTCCAGCCGCCGTGATCCGCGGCAGGAGAGCCTGCTTCCCGTCGTCGAGAGCACGCCGCAGCAGGATGCTCGTGTCGACTTCGTCCGCGCGAGATAGGAACAGGCCGATTCGCGACGCCGCCCGCCAGAAATCCGACTGGACGAGAAACTCGGCGATGGAAATTCCAACAGCGCGCGCCTGCTCGGGTGTCACCTGTTCGAGGAGCGCTCGTGCGACTCGCCGCAGGCGTCGTTTCTCGGTCGAGGGGTCGGCCGTCATCATCCGCTCGACGCTCCGGATTCGACCGGGAAGGTCCGGGACTAGCCGACTCGATCCCTGCCACCGACGGCCACCCGGACTTGAGGGGCGAGGTCGTGCGACTCGACCTCTACCGCAGCGCTTGCGGTCGGCATCCGCTCACGCAGCGCCTCGACGCTCGGAAGCTCGAGCGTCCGCTGCGTCTGCTCGCCAGCAGAGCCCCCGTCGGCCTCCACGGCCTGGACCGCGCCCAGGAGATCGGCCCGTTCGCTGCTCCCAACGACGGATTCGACCCGCTCGATCAGGACACGCAGCTTTTCGTCCGGGATCCCGCCCGAGCGATGCTCGTGAAGGGCGAGGATCTCGCGCGTGAGGTTGAGGCAGGTCAGGACGGCGACATCGAGGGAATCGACCGTCCCGGTCCGTTCGCGCACACGCTGCATCGCCCGATCGACGTACTCGGCGATCCGGACGAGCGCATCGTCGTCGCCGTCGCTCCGGATCTTGTATTCGTGCCCGGCGATCCGAACCGCGACGGAACGCCGATCGCTCGCGCCGCTCATTGCGACGGCTCCGCGGCCGCACTAACGCTCGACTGAAGCTGCTCCAAGCGCGACAGAATCTTGCTCACGGTCTCCACGGCCGTCGCGCGGGTCGTCCGCTCGGACTCGAGTCGAGACTCGAGGGAAGCGATTCGATGCTCGCGATCGAGGAGCTCACCTAACAAGGCTTCCCGCTCGGCGGAGAGCCGCTGGTGCTCGCGAATCAAGAACTCGACGCTTCTCTCGAGTCGATCGAAATCGTATCGGCCATTGCCATCACGAACGCGCTCGTTTCGAGTCGCTGAAATCATGCAGCTAGACTACACGATCCCGATGGACGAGGTGCAAGGAAATCCTGGGGTGAGGCTTGCGATCGCAACGACGACGGTGTGCGAAGCGATTCAATCCCGAAGCGAAAGTCGAGCGGTCGTCTCGCGACTGGAACGGGATGCTCGCGGTGGGTGCGCGATGAACCGAAGCCCTCGAACGACCCGCCGATCAGCCCGGGTGATTTCCGACAGTGCTCCGCTGCTGGAGGCGCGACTCACCCATCAGGAATCGGTCGACGGCTCGGGCAGCTTCCCGGCCTTCCCATTGCGCCCATACGACGAGGCTCTGGCCTCGGCGACAGTCGCCGGCGGCGAATACCCCCGGCTCGGAGGTGCGGAAATCGGAAACCCCCGCCTCGATATTGCCGCGCGGATCGAGCTTTAGGCCCATCCCCTCGAGAAGCCCAGTGCGGTTGGGCCCCAGGAAGCCCAGTGCGAGAAGGACGAGGTCTGCCTTCATCTCGAACTCGCTGCCCGCCACCTCCGTCATCGCGGAGCGACCCGATGCGTCGGGCTCGCCGAACTTCACGCGAACCCCGTGCAGCCGCTCGACGCGGCCATTCGACCCGGTGAATCGCTTGGTGGTGAGTGCAAAGTTTCGCTCACCACCCTCGTCGTGGGAGCTCGAGCTCCGCGCGATCATCGGCCACATCGGCCACGGCGTCGCCGGGTTCTTGCCCATGGGCGGCTCCTCCAGGAGCTCGATCGATGTGACCGACTTCGCACCCTGTCGGAGGCTCGTCCCCACACAATCCGAGCCCGTGTCGCCGCCACCCAACACGATCACATGTTTGCCCGTCGCCAGGATGTCGCTCTCGGGCGGTAGGACGTCACCCTGGACCCGCTTGGTCGCCTGGGGCAGGAACTCCATCGCGAAATGGATCCCGGCGATGTTGCGCCCCTCCACGGGCAGATCCCGGGGTTGCTCGGCCCCGAGACAGAGCAGCACGGCATCGAAGCTCTTTCGCAGCTCCGCCGCTGACAGATCCTGGCCGACATGAACACCGGCCTGGAAGGCCACACCTTCCTCGCGCATCTGATCGAGGCGCCGGTCGATGATCCATTTCTCCATCTTGAATTCGGGAATCCCGTAGCGCAGGAGTCCGCCGATGCGGTCGTTCTTCTCGAGCACCGTGACGGCATGACCTGCACGCGCCAATTGCTGCGCCGCAGCGAGACCGGACGGACCCGACCCCACGATCGCGACGGACTTGCCCGTCCGCTTCGCCGCGATGACCGGCTTGATGAAGCCCTGCTCCCAGGCGTGGGTCACGATCTTGAACTCGATGTTCTTGATCGTCACCGCATCGTCGTTGATCCCCAGCACGCAAGCAGACTCGCACGGAGCGGGGCAGATCGAACCCGTGAACTCGGGGAAATTATTCGTCGAGTGGAGGCGCTGAATCGCGTTCTCCCACTGCCCGCGGTAGACGAGGTCGTTCCAGTCCGGGATGACGTTGCCGAGAGGGCACCCACCGCGACCGCTATTCGGGTTGCTGCAGAAAGGAATCCCGCAGTCCATGCAGCGCGACGCCTGGGCCTTCAGCTCGTCGTCCGGAATCGGCAGCATCACCTGCTTGAAGTCACCGGTGCGCTCTTCGATCGGGCGATAGCTCGCGCCCTTGCGCCGGGTCTCGAGGAATCCTGTGGGCTTGGCCATGGATGATCTGCCTCACCACCGCGTCCGGCAGGGCTAGTTTTCGCCCCGGACACGGGAGGGTTCTGGGTTCACGATTCGGTTTCGGAGAACTGCTGCAGCGCCGCGCGGTATTCCTTCGGGAAGACCTTCACGAACTTCGGCGCGTAGGTGTTCCATTTCCGGAGCACATCCTCCGCTCGGCCACTTCGCGTGTAGTCGAAGTGCTTGCGCAGCATGTTCTGGACGTAGACCACGTCTTCCTCGTCCAGCGGCTCGAGGTCGACCTCTGCAAGGGGATTGAGCTTCGACTCGAGCTCTCCCTCGAGATCGAGAACATAGGCGATGCCCCCGCTCATCCCGGCCGCAAAATTCTGCCCGACGGCACCCAGGATGATCGCACGGCCCCGCGTCATGTACTCGCAGCCGTGATCGCCGACACCCTCAACGACCGCATGCGCGCCGGAGTTTCGCACGCAGAAGCGCTCGCCGACCACGCCGTGAAAGAATGCCTCGCCACCAGTCGCGCCGTAGAGCAACACGTTTCCGGCGATGATGTTCTCCGTCGGCTCGAAGGTGATGTTGGCCGGCGCGCGCACGATCACCCGCCCGCCCGACAGGCCTTTGCCCGCGTAGTCGTTCGCCTCACCCTCGACGCGGATCTGGATGCCCCGCGGCAGCCAGGCCCCGAGGCTCTGGCCGGCCGAGCCCTTGAACTCGATCTCGATCGTGCCGTCCGGAAGTCCCTCTAGACCGTATTTTCGCGAGAGCTCGGATCCGAGAATCGTCCCGACCGTGCGGTTCGTGTTCTCGATCGGCAGCTCGATCCGCACCTTCTCGCCCCGCTCGAGCGCCGGTTCTGCGA
>JANMTD010000583.1:0-1889 GCA_031390075.1 Deltaproteobacteria bacterium
CGAGCTGACGCGCCACGCGCACGTCGTCCGTCGCGTAGATCGTGAGGCTCGAGCCGGTCCAGCAGATGCCGTCGTAGTCGGCGAGCGCAATGCCCGACGGCAGCTTCGGATCCGGATCGGCGGGGTACGCGATGTCGATCACCGCGTCGCGCGTGAGGCCGCGCAGCATGCGCTCGTAGAGGCGACCCGCTTCGGTGCCGCCCGCGCCGCGCACGGCGGCGCGCCCTTCCGGCGCGTACGCATCGAGCACGAGCAGGCGCAGGCCCGTCATCGCGCCGGACGCGTTCCTTCGATCGTCACGCGGTACATCACGCGTTCGAAGTCGGCGTAGTCGTCGATCGCGTAGTGCTGGAGCCAGCGATTGTCCCAGATCGCGAGGGTGCCGTTCTCCCACTGGAGACGGCAGCTGAATTCCGGCCGCGTCGACAGCTCGTAGAGCAGCGCGAGCAGCGCCGCGCTCTCGGGCTTCGAGAGCCCGACGATCTGTTGCGTGAACATCGGGTTGACGTACAGGCTCTTGCGGCCCGTCACCGGATGGCTGCGGACGATCGGGTGCACGACCTCTTCGTAGATGCGCTCGCTGTAGCTGTACTGGATCGCCGTCTCACCGCGGTATTTGGCGTCCCCCGTGGTCTTCGGATCGTAGGCGCTGCTCGCGCTGTGGATCGCGCCGAGCGGCTCGAGGAAGCGGCGCAGCGGCGCCGAGAGCGCGTCCCATGCGCGTTCCATCGACGCGAAGACCGTGTCGCCCCCGACCGGCGGCACCTGCGCTCCGTACAGCATCGTGAGGGCGCTCGGGCATTCGAAGAAGCTGTTGTCGGTGTGCCACGAGGTGCCGAAGAAGGCCTGCTCGCCGGCGGGCTTGCGCACCTGGATGACCTCGGGGTATCCGGCCATGCCCTTCGCGATGGGATGCACGTCGGGATCGCCAAAGCGCTTCGCGAGGGCGAGCAGCGATTCGGGGTCGAGCTGCTGGTCGCGGATGCAGAGCACGCCGTAGCGGTAGAGCGCGTCGTCGAGCGCTTTGCGGGTCGTCGCATCGAGCGGCCGCGAGAGATCGATGCCCCGCAGCTCGGCGCCGAGGGCGCCGGCGAGTCCGCGGATCTGAAGAGGGCTCGTCATCGGAATACCGTGCCTTTCGATCGGGCGTCGAGTCGGCCGCGAGAGGGTCAAGCCTACGCAACCGGAGCAGCTCGCGCGATCGCGGCCCGAGCGTCAGACCCTTCTGATGCGACCCTGACGGAACGTCACGTTAGGATCCGAATCGTCCTCGGGTGACAGAGTGGGCAGCACGAGCGGGAGCGGGAGGAAGCAGCGTGAGCGAATCCGGAGTGAACGGCGTTGGTGGGCAGCGGACGAGCGAGTCGACCGAGTCGAGCGAGAGATTCGCTCACGCGGTGGCGCCCGGGCGTCGGTCGTTTGTGCTCGTGGTCGAGGATCCGATCGAAGACGGCGCTCTGCTCGGGCCGCTGCTCGAGCGCGCGGGATTCACGGTCCGCGAGTGTGCCGATGGATTCGCGGGACTCGACGCGTTCATTCGCGAGCTGCCCGATCTGATCGTCGCCCGCGATCGGCTCGCCGGTCTCGACGGCCTCGAGCTCGTCCGGCGCGTGCGAGAGATCTCCGACGTGCCGGTCGTCCTGGTGGGCACGGGCGATTCGCCCTGGATCCGCGAGCGGGCGCTGCGACTCGGGGCCGACCGATTCGTCGCCGAGCCCTTCGAGCTCGAGTCCCTGCCAGGCCTCGCGCTCGATCTCGCTGAGCCGATCCGACGCGCGTGTGAGCCTCGGCGCCTGACAGCGGCCCACGTGCGTCGGGTCGCCCGTTCCGAGCTGCGCGCGCAGCTCGAGCGATTGCTCGTCGAGTGCCGGGGCAATCTCGCCGAAATG
>JANMTD010000585.1:0-22871 GCA_031390075.1 Deltaproteobacteria bacterium
CACGGCGACGACCGAGCCGTCGGCCTCGTGCTGACAGTTGAATTTCGTGAGGTAGCCCTGGCCGTCCTCGTAGACGTCGAGATTTTCCTGCCAGAGATTGCAGACCTGGAGGATCCAGTACTCGCACGGCGTGGGTGTAAAGCGGACGACGAGCGCGTCCGAGGCGGGCTTCTCCCAGCAGCCGAAGCCGTGGAGCCGGTCGCGCACGCCGCCATTGCTGAGATAGGTCGCCTCCGAGAAGTCGATCTGGTTCGGCCGCTGCGAGAGGTTGTTCAGCCACCAGGCACGCACGAGCTCCGCATAACCGAGCACCGTCTGCCCCGCCTTCGCGAGGCCCGCCGCCATCTCGTCCGGTCGAATCGGCCGCGGATGCGGATGGTCCATGCGCTCGATCGTGACCTTCGGCGCGACGACCTGCTTGCGGTCGTGGTAGACGAGACGGATCAGGATGCCCGTCGATTCGGGCGTGATCGGGAGCCAGTTTCGCGGCCGCGGCGTCTTGCTGAGGATCACCTCGAAGCGCCCCTCGGCGTCGAAGTCGATGTCGTCGCTCTTGAGAAACGCCGTCGTCTTCAGGTTCGACGGATCGAACTCGCCGAGGCCCGAGACACCGCGCTTCGCCCAGTCGCGGGCAGCGAGATCCGGCGGCTGCGGTGCCGACCAGATCGCCATCACGAAATACGGCAGCGTTCCCCGCGTCCCCGAGATGCGATAGTCGAAGTCGGCGCCCTCGAATTCGCACATCAGATGGTCCTGATCGGGGCACTGGACGTTGATGCTCTGGCGCCACGGCGCATCGCGAAGTCGCGGCCGCTCGGGCTCGCAGTTCTCGACGAAACGCTCGAAGCCGTTGCGGACCATGCGCGTCAGGTACCGGTACCACTCCGCGCGGTCCTGCTCGGAGGGCAGATCGCCGAACTCCTCGACGATGCGCCCCGCCTGCTTCAGCGATTCGCAGAAATCCTCCCACGCCTCACCCCGCAAGAGTCGCTCCGCCGCCCGGCGTTCGATGTCCGTCCTCTGCACCCCGCGCCCTCCTCGTATCTTGAATGTTCGAGGGATACGACTGTGGACCCGCGAAGTCAACTGAGCTCTTCGAGCACCTCCCGGCCTGCGCACTAGACTGGCGGCGGCCCGGTCCGTGTTCGATCGAAGGAGACTCAACGACCCATGGATTTTTCGAAGCTCGACGACAAGCGCGTGTTCGTGACGGGAGCGGCCGACGGGATCGGCGCGGCGCTGGCCCGGGCTTTCCGGGACCGGGGGGCGCGCGTCTTTCTCTGCGACATCGCTGAGGCAAGGCTCCGCGAGACGGCAGCGGCGCTCGATTCCCCGAGTGTGCCCTGCGACGTCCGCAACCCGACGGCCCTCGCGCGCGTCGTCGAGCGGGCCTGGCGCGAGCTCGGCGGCCTCGACCTCGTGTGCGCGAACGCCGGCGTCGTCACGCAGGGACCGATTCTCGAAGCCGCGCGCGAAGACCTCGACTGGATCTTCGACATCAACGTCTGGGGCGTGCTCAACACCTGCCGCCCCTTCGTTCGCCTTCTTCGCGAGAACAAGAAGGAGGGCCATATCCTGATGACCGGTTCTGAGGCTGCCCTCTCCTATCCCGAGCTGATCCACGACATGCAGCTCACGGCCTATCTCATGACCAAGCACAGCGTGCTTGCGCTGGCCGAAGGATTGCGGGCGGATCTGCGAGGCGACGGAATCGGCGTGAGCGTGCTGTGTCCCGGGCCCGTCGCGACTTCGCTCAGCCAGAACTCGAGCGCGCTGCGGCCGACGAAGATCGGCGGCTCGGGGGCGCCGACCGCGGGCCTCGACGCCGCGGCCCAGGAGCAGGTGCGCGCCCTCTCGCTCACCCCCGATCAGATCGCCGCACGGGCCCTCGCCGGCCTCGGCCGCGGCGGCCTCTTCGTGATCCCGACGCATCCGCACATCGAGAACGACGTCGATCGTCGCTTCGACGAAATCCGCGCAGGCCTTGCAGCGCTGCAGAATCCGAGCTGAGCCGATCGCACCGAGGAGCAATTCATGTTGAAGAACCAGAAGATCCTGGTCACCGGCGCGACCGGAGAGGTCGCCCGCGCCATTGCCCTGAACCTCGCCCCCGCGAACGAGGTCTGGGCGGCAGCCCGCTTCACGAGCACCCCGCTCCGCAATCGCCTCGAGGACGCAGGGATCCGGACCTTCGCCTGGACCCTCGGCGACGACGACTTCACAGGCCTTCCCAGCGACTTCGACCACGTGATCCACTCGGCCTGCAACATCCTCCCCATCATGCACGACTACGACGAAACGATCCGCGCGAACGCCGAGGGGACGGGCCTCTTGATGAATCACGTGCGTCGCTCGAAGGCCTTCCTCTACGTCTCGTCGCTCAACATCTACTCCGAGCTCGACGACAACTCGGTGCTGCGCCTCGAGACGGATCCGCTCGGCTGTCATCCCGCCTACGCGCCGAGCTACAGCACAGGCAAGGTCGGGACGGAGTCGGTCGTGCGCACGCTGGCGCGCCTGCTCGGACTCCCGACCCTGATCGGCCGCCTTGGCATGAACTACGGCATCGGCTGCTCGGGCGCCCCCGACTTCTACTTCAAGGACATGATGGCCGGGAAGCCGATCGTGGTTCCGCCGCGGGGCCGATCGTATTGCCCCCTGATCCACAACGGCGACGTCGTCGACTGGATCGAGCCGCTCCTCGCCGCGGCGAGCGTGCCCGCCACGATCGTGAACTGGGCCGGCGACGAAACCGTCGACGAGCGCGAGATGTGCGAGTACATGGCGCGCATCGCGCAGCTCCCCGTGCAGTTCATCGAGGATCCGAAGGCGGGCTACCTGGGCGGCGCCGCCGACCCGGCGAAGCGCCGTGCGATCACGGGACCGGCGAGACCGTGGAAGAAGAGCTTTCTCGAAATGCTGCGAGAGAACTACCCGGATCACCGCTTCGTCGAAGTCGATTGAGGCTCTTTATGGGCTGAGGGCTCCTCATGGGCTGAAGGCTCAGTGAAACAGCCCCCACGACCCGTCCGGATTCCGCGTCCAGCCGCTCGAGGCGAAGGTGCCTCCGTCGACGCTGAGGTTCACGCCCGTGATGTAGCTCGCCATGTCCGAGGCGAGGAAGATGCAGGCGTTCGCGCAATCCTCGACGGTCCCGGACCGGCGCAGGGGGATGCCGCGCTCGCGGGCCTCGCCGCTGCCACCGGTCGCGCTGCCTTCGAACTCCCGCAGATGCGGCGTGTCGACGACGTCGGGCGCGATCGCGTTGACGCGGATCCGCTCGTCGGCGAGCTCGAGCGCCAGTGAGCGTGTGAAGTTGACCATGCCCGCCTTGCAGGCCGCGTAGACCGAGAACATCGGCGCGGCGCGCAGCGCCTCGATGCTCGCGATGTTGAGCACGACGCCGCCGCGGCCCCCCGCGATCATCGCGCGCACCGCCGCGTCGGTCGGACCGAAGAGGCCCTCGAAGTTGAGCTGCGTATGGCGCTGCCAGCCCTTCTGACCCAGGTCGAGGAACTTCGCATAACGGACCCCGCCGACGTTGTTGACGAGGATGTCGAGGCGGCCGAAATGCTTCACGGTCTGGTCGACCATCGCCTGGACCTGGTCCTGCTCGCGGACGTCGGTCGTGAACGAGAGCGCCTGGCCGCCGGCAGTGCGGATCGCGGCCGCCGTGCGCTCGCCCGTCTCGGCGTTCTTGTCGGCGATCACGACGTGGGCCCCGAAGCGGGCAAAGCCCTTCGCGATGCCCTCGCCGATGCCCTGGCCGCCGCCGGTCACGATGGCGACGCGGTCGGTGAGAAGGATGTCCGACGGATCCATGCCGCCCTCCCTTTTCCAATTTCGAATGTCGGTTGTCGAAGTGTCCTGAACGATCGAAGACCATCGTACCACGAAGCGCCCCGTCGCTCTGGCGCCGCCCGCGATTCTGGTAGAGTCAAATTATGGCCGACCTCGAATCCCTGGAAGCGATCCGCCGACTGATGGCGATCTACGCCCAGCTGCTCGACGCGAAGCGCATCGCCGAGTGGGGCGAGCTGTTCACGGACGACGCCGTCTTCGAGGTCTGGGGCCAGACCTGGCGCGGACGCGCCGCGATCGAGGCCGGCATCGGCGGGATGCAGCCCGAGCTCCCCGGGAAGCACATCATCCTGACGCCCGTGATCGACCTGAAGGGCTCCGACCGGGCGCTCGTCTGGACCGATCTCTCCGCCTTCTCGAGCGCGAAGGACGCGATCTTGATCGCGACGATCGGGCGCTACCACGACGAGCTCGTGAAGCAGGGCGGA
The DNA here is from genome assembly GCA_031390075.1 of Deltaproteobacteria bacterium. Classification (GTDB taxonomy): domain Bacteria; phylum Myxococcota_A; class UBA9160; order UBA9160; family UBA4427; genus UBA4427. The sequence goes on from JANMTD010000585.1 coordinate 4,290, forward strand.
CGCTGGCGCATCGCGCGGCGCGTCGTCGTGATGGCGGGAGAAGCGACGCCGGACGGCGTCGCGCCGTCCCCGGCCTACTAGTCTCTCACCGGATGGAGATTCGAAGCATGACACGAAGCATCCGGGGTCAGGTCTCGATCGCAGGCGTCGGCGAGTCGACCTACTACAAGCGCGGTCAGGCGAAGGAGCCGGAGTACGTCCTGACGCTCCAGGCCATCCTCGCCGCCTGCCGCGACGCGGGCATCGATCCGCGGGAAGTCGACGGCTTCGCCTCCTTCAGCAACGACCAGAACGACCCGGCCCGCATCGCCGCGGCCCTGGGCCTGCCTGAGCTCCATTTCGCCAACATGGTCTGGGGCGGCGGGGGCGGCGGCGGTTCCGCGGCCGTCGCGAACGCCGCTTCCGCGATCGCGGCGGGCTATGCGAATTGTGTCGTCGTCTACCGCGGCCTCGCGCAGGGCCAGACCTACCGCTTCGGCCAGGGCAACTATCCCGCCGCCGTCTCCGGCGGCATGGCGTTCATGGCTCCGTACGGCGTGCTCTCGCCCGCCCAGATGTTCGCCTTCCGCATGACGCGCCTGATGCACGAGCACGGCATCGAGCGCACGACGCAGCGCGCCGTCGCGATGGCCTCATACCACCACGCCCAGTCGAATCCCCGCGCCGTGATGCGCGGACGCCCCCTCGACGAGGCGGGCTATGACGCCGCACGCTGGATCGTCGAGCCCTTCGGGCTCTTCGACTGCTGTCTCGAGAACGACGGCGCGGCCGCGATGGTGCTCGTCCCCGCCGAGCGCGCCCGGGACCTGCAACAGCCTCCCGTCTACCTGTTAGGGGCCGCTCAAGGCTCGGGCTACCGCGATGGCGCCAGCATCCAGAACCATCCCGACATGGCGACCTCGAGCTTCAAGACGCTGGCACCCCGCCTCTACGCGATGGCCGGCGTGAAGCCCTCCGACGTCGACGTCGTCCAGAGCTACGAGAACTTCACGGGCGGCGTCGTCATGAGCCTGATCGAGCACGGCTTCTGCAGCTACGAGTCCGCCAACGAGTTCCTGCAGTTCGACAATCTGATCGCGCCCCACGGCAAGCTCCCCCTCAACACGAGTGGGGGCAATCTCGCCGAGTGCTACATGCACGGCCTCGAGCTCAACATCGAAGCCGTGCGCCAGATCCGGGGGCAATCGACGAGCCAGGTACCGGGGGCGGAGGTCGCCCTCGTCTCGTCGGGGCCGATGGTGCCGATGGCCAGCAACATGATCCTGGGGGCGGCGAGCACGCTATGAGCGACTCCTTATGACTGACCACCTGCTTCCGAAGGGTCTCCCCGCGCCGCGCCCCTCGAACGACGGCCTCGACGCCCCGTTCTGGGAGGCGGCGCGCCGACACGAGCTCGTCGCGCAACGCTGCCAGAACAAGACGTGCCGGACCTGGCAGTGGGGACCCGAGTGGCTCTGCCACAAATGCCTGAGCTTCGAGGTCGGCTTCGAGCCGGTATCCGGAACGGGGCGGATCTTCAGCTGGGAGCGGGTCTGGCATCCGGTACACCCGGCCATGAAAACGGGCCTGCCCTACGTCCCGGTCATCGTCGAGCTGCCGGGCGCCGGCGGGATCCGCATGCTCGGCAATCTCGCGGGCGATCCCGAGGCGAAGATCGAGATCGGGGCCGAGGTCGAGCCGCTCTTCGAGGATCATCTCGACGGCGATCCGCCCTACACGCTCGTGCAGTGGCAGCGGATCGGGCGCTGAGCCGCGAGCCCGAGTAGAGTGAAAACACCGGGAGGACGCCCCATGACCGCGACTCTGACGACGACTCTGGCCCCGACGCCGACCACGGCGAAGGTCGAGTACGGACACATCGACTTCGCCAACGACGAAGTCCCGCAGCTCCACGCCATCCTCGAGGATCTGCGCCACCGCTATGCGGTCGCCCCCGTCCAATACCACGGCGAGATCTCGTACATGATCACGCGCTTCCGCGCCCTCCAGGACGCGATGGCCGACGACGTGAGCTTCCCCTCGGCCGCCGCCTACCTCCGCCAATCCGCACCCTCGATGGGCAAGACGATCCAGTGCATGGCCGGTCAGGAGCACCGCCGCAACCGCGGCCTCGTCTCCGTCGGCTTCCGCCCGCGCATCATGAAGGAGTTCGTCGAGGCCTTCCTGACGCCCGTCGCCCACGAGCTCGTCGACCGCATCGCGGGTCGCGGCCAGTCCGACCTCGTCCAGGACTACACGATGCGTTATGCGTTCACGGTCATTACGCGTCTGCTCGACTTCCCGCCGACGGACTTCCTGCAGCTGAAGCGCTGGGGCGACGGCCTGATCGCGTATCCCTGGGACCCCGAGTTCGCGATGCAGGCCAAGCGGGAGTTCGACGCGTACCTGAAGCCGTTGATCGACGCACGCCGAAGGGAGCCGGGGGAAGATCTGCTCTCGTCGCTCTGTACGGCGGAGATCGAGGGCGAGCAGCTCAGCGACGAGGAGATCTACTCCTTCATCCGTCTTCTGTATCCGGCCGGTGCCGATACGACCTATCGCGGGCTCGGCAGCATGATGTACGGGGTCATCACCCATCCCGAAGTGCTCGAGGCCGTGCGGGCCGACGAGTCGATCATTCCGGCGGTCGTTCACGAGTCGCTGCGCTGGGAGCCGCCGACGGCGCTGCTGCCGCGCTACGCGCCCAAAGAGGTGCAGTGGGCGGGAACGACGATCCCCGCCGGCTCGCAGATCAACTTCGCGATCACCTCGGCGAACCGCGATCCCGAGATCTTCGCCTCGCCCGAGAAGTTCGATCCGTGGCGTAAGGAGAAGGAGTTCCTGACCTTCGGCCACGGCCTGCATTTCTGCCTCGGGTCCCATCTGGCCCGGCGAGAGATGGAAGTCAGCTTGAAGGTGCTGGCGGAGCGGTTGCCGGATCTGCAGATCGTGGATCCGGAGAAGGTGAGCATCGCGGGGACGGTGCTGCGGGGGCCGAAGGCGTTGCCCGTGCGGTTCGGAAAGAATTGACTTCCGCAGCCGATCTCGCGCGACCGGCCCCTCTCCCCTTCCAGTTCCGTGCGATCAATACCGCCGGCGCGCTCGGTCGATCCCTCGGCCTGCCTCTCGCGCGGCTCGACGAGCAGTCGATCCTCGAGGCGGGAATCCGGCTTGCCGGAGGCCTCGATGACTTTGGCACGGGGCCCTTCCTCGAGCCCCTGAAACGCCTCGTCGCGTCCCTCGAAAACGAGGCGCGCTTGACCTTTCTCGGCCGCAACATCGCCCGCGGCACGATGGTCGAAGCGACGCGCAATCGACTCTGCCTGATCGCCGACCGCAAGCGATTTCCCGAGATCGCCCGGGTCGAGATCGCGAAGCCGCTCGTCATCGTCGGCGGACCGCGCACGGGCTCGACGATCCTGCAGGACCTGCTCGCTTGCGATCCCCGCAGCCGCGCGCCGCTCGGCTGGGAAGCCAAGGAGCCCTCGCCCCCGCCCGATCGGGCCAGCTTCGAGTCGGATCCCCGCATCGCGCGCTGCGAGGCCCAGTTCGAGAGCATCGACAAGATGGTGCCCAACTTCCGGAAGATGCATCCGCTCGATGCCCGAAACGCCCAGGAATGTCTCGTATTGACGGCGAACTCGATGGTGAGCGGGAACTACCATGCGCAGTACTACACGCCCAGCTACTACGACCATCTGGAGCAGGACTGCGATTGGAAGGGTGTTCTCGAGTTCCACAAGCAGCAGCTCCAGCACCTGCAGTGGCGCGCGCCGGGGAGCCACTGGGTGCTCAAGACGGGCCAGCACAACCTGGCCCTCGACACCCTGCTCGACACCTATCCCCAGGCGGGGATCATCGTGACCCATCGCGATCCCGTGAAGATCGCGACCTCCTTCACGAGCCTCTCGACCCTGCTGCGCAGCATGGGGAGCGACCAGGTCGACGGCCGCGCCGTCGCCCGCGATTGGTGTCCCCGCCTCGCGCTCATGTTCGACAAGGCGATGCGCGTCCGGGATTCCGGGAGGTATCCGGCGGAGCGATTCTACGACATGCATTTTCGCGATCTGGTCGGCAACTGGCGGGGGGTCGTCGAGCGGATCTACGGCCAGTTCGGCCTCGAGCTGCGCGGCGACGCGGTCGACGCAATGGGTCGCTTCATGGACGCGAACAAACAGGGCGCCCACGGCAAGCACACCTATACCGCGGAGCAGTACGGCATCGACGTGCCGACCGAACGCGAACGCTTCCGCCGCTACACCGATCGCTACGGGATCGAGGCGGAAACATGAGCGGCGGTCTGCCCGGCACGATGAGTGCGTGGCGCATCCACGAATACGGCCCCGTCTCCCAGGCCCTGAGGCTCGAGCACGGGCTGCCGCTGCCCGTGCCCCGGGCGGGCGAGATCCGGATCCGGGTCCAGGCCTTTCCGCTCAACATCCACGACATCGAACGGATCAACGGCGGCGTCATGTTCATGCGACCGGAGCTGCCGTACAGCCCGGGCATGGAGGTCATGGGGATCGTCGAAGCTTGCGGCGAGGGAGCCGAATCCTGGCAAGGCCTGCGTGTCGCATCGATGCTGCCGACCGCGATCGGTGCCTTCGCGGAGACGGCCATCGCGAGCCCGGAGACGACCTTCGAGATCCCGGAATCGATTCCGATCCCCGATGCGGCCGCCATCCTGATGCCTTTCCATCTCGCCGCAATGGGATTGCTCGAGCGCGCGAAGCTCGTCGCCGGCGAGACCGTCCTGATCCATGCGGGCGCCGGCGGCGCCGGCTCCGCCGCGATCCAGCTCGCGGTGCAGCGGGGCGCCCGGGTCATCGCCACGGCGGGCTCGAGCGCCAAGCTCGCGCTGTGTCGCGAGCTCGGGGCGGAGCTCGCGATCAACTACCGGGAGCAGGGCTTTTTCGAGCAGGTTCTCGACCTGACCGGGGGCAAGGGGGTCGACGTGGTCTTCGACGGCGTCGGCATCGCCGTCCAGAAGGAGTCGATGGACTGCATGGCCTGGGGCGGGCGTTATGTGATGCTCGGCTTCGTCTCGGACAAATCGGTCGGCGATCAGCCTTCGATCGTTCCGCGCGCGATCGGATGGGGAAATTTCTCGCTCGTGATCTTCTCGCTGGGATACCGGGACGAGGCCGCCAGTCGCGCCGGCAAGCGCAGCATGCCGGGCATGAATCGGGCACCACGAGCCGTCGGCGATCGCATCCACTCGGAGCTCCTCGCGCTATTTCGCTCAGGCGCCATCCGACCGGTCGTCGGGCTACACGTCCCGTTCGCGGAGCTGCCCGCCGCCCTCGAGGCGATGGGCAGGCGGGAGACGCTCGGAAGAGTCGTCGTCGAAGTCGCCTGAGGCCGATCGCACCCGTCGGTCAGCAGGCGCGGGGTGCGCAGCGATTCGAGCCGGCGGGCTTGACCCGGATTTGGGTTGCTGCGACGGTTCACTCCACTCAGGAGGTCCTGGATGACATCATTCGCCGACCTGCCCGCCTACCGGCCGTTGCTTCTCTTCAGCGCCCTGCTGATCCTCAAAATGGGGGCCCTCGGGTTCGCGACCGCCAATGCCCGCCGCAAGTCGCACGTGGTCTTGAACCCCGAGGATACGAAGGTCAACCCGGGATCCCACGCCGCGAACGAAGAAGCACCGGCGACGCTGCGGATCAAGCGCGCCCACCTGAACGACCTGGAGAACATCCCGGGCTTCCTGATCCTGGCACTGCTCTTCACCCTGGCGGGCTGCTCGGCAACCGCCGGCTGGGCATACTTCGGCGTGTATTTCGTCGCACGCGGCCTCCACTCGATCTTCTATCTGAATGAGATCCAGCCCGCGCGCACGGCGGCATTCTTCGTCGGGCAGCTCGCGCAGCTCGGGATCCTGATCCAGCTCTTTTTGAAAGCCTTCTGATCGAGGGACCGTCTGCCGTCATGCTGCTGCGGACGGCGATCTTCGTGCCCGGGCGCGGGCAGACTTCACGAAGCGACTGACGCGACCATGCATGGCTGAATCAGCCCACCTTCTCCTTCGGCACCGGCCGCGTGCTCGCATGGATCGTCTCGACGCCCATCAAGATTGCCGCGAAGTCGTTCGAGACCCAGTCGGCATAATGCACGATCGTGCCCTCGACCGTGCCCGGCAAACCCTGCGAAGCGAACGCACTGTGATGTCTCACCATCTCCGCGATCTCGAGCGGGATCCCGTGCTCGACACAGAGCTCGGCGCCGAGCGCGCCGTGGTCCCGGAGCGAGCGCCCATCCGCATACGAGAAAGTCTTCCCGTCGAAGCGGTAGATCATCGGCTTGTCGACGTCGTGGAGGATGGCGGTCGCGAGCGCGATGTCCGAGTCGACCTGGAGTCCGTACTCCTTCCGCGCGACGTCGATCAGGTCGAGAGCACGGGCGTTGACTTCGTTCACGTGGGAGAGAAGCGGTCGCGCCGGCATGTGCGGCGCCTGCGGCGAGACCATTAGGTTCGCATAAGGGGACCGCTCGAGGGCCGCGGCCCAGGTCTGCAGCACGGCCTGGCGCAGCACCGCGCTCTCGAGGCGAGCCGTGGCGGGAAGGGCGTCGGCAAGGGTGTGGATCAGATTCATATTGCCAGTCTACACCGGCTTTCATGGCTGCTCGCGCCGGGGGAAACGCAGGAGTAGAGTGGCACGAGCGCGCGGCGCGATCCCGCGTCGAGGCACATCGATCCGGAGGTTTCTTATGGCCCCTCACGGCGTCGTCTCCGCGGACTCCCACGTGACCGAGCCCGCCGATCTCTGGCAGGAGCGCATCGACCGCCGCTTTCGCGATCGTGCTCCCTATGTAATGAAGAGCGTCACGAAGAACCCCGGCGCCGGTCCCGCCTGGCTCTTCTTCGCCGAAGGGACGGCCCCCTTCCCCGTCTCCGGCGGCTTCGCGGCGGGGCGCTCGGGCAAGGCGCTCGCCGAGTTCCAGAAGGCCGGCTACGAGGCGGCGCGGCCGTCGGGCTGGGATCCCGTCGCGCGAATCGCCGATCAAGAGCTCGACGGGATCGACGCCGAGGTCCTCTATCCGTCCCTCGCGATGAAGCTCTTCGCGATCTCCGACGGCGAGCTCCAGCGCGCCTGCTTCGCCGCCTACAACGCCTGGCTCGGCGAGTACTGCAGCCATGATCCCCGCCGCCTGTACGGCGCAGGCCTCGTCTCCCTCGAAGACGTGTCGCAGGCCGTCGTCGATCTCGAAGCGATCGCCAAGCAGGGCATGCGCGCCGCGATGATCTGGGGCGCGCCGCCGGAGGACCGCCCCTACGACGATCCCGCCTACGATCCCTTCTGGCGAGCGGCCGAGGCGCTCGATCTCCCCGTCTCGCTGCACATCATCGCCGGCCGCGGCCGCGTCAGTAACGCGGTCAGCAACGCCGTCCAGGGCAAGACCCACTCGGGCGTCTGGTACATGAGCGTGCTGCACGAGATCCAGGACTCCCTCGCGCGGATCGTGTTCGGCGGTGTGCTTCACCGCTTCCCGAAGCTCCGCATCGTGTCCGCCGAGAACGACGTCGGCTGGATCCCGCATTTCATGTACCGGATGGACCACTGCCATGAGAAGTACTCGGCGATCTGGGCGAGCGCGACCCCCGAGCCGCCGAGCTTCTATCTGCGCCGCCAGCTCTTCGCGACCTTCCAGGACGATCCCGTCGGCCCCGCGACGCATCAGATCTTCGGCCGCGACAACTACATGTGGGCGTCGGACTTTCCGCACTCGGACTCGACCTTTCCCGAGTCGCGGCAGTGGATCGAGAAGAACTTCGCCGGCGTGCCGGCGGATGTGAAACAAAGAATCGTGCACGACAACGCGGTCGAGTTGTATCGGATGGAGGTGGTGTAGTGGGGCTTCGAGGGATGCTTCGACGCCGTGCCGGCGGGTTCGCGATCAGGACTGCGCTTCGCCTCGCCCTGCTCGCCGTGTCGCTGACGCCCGTCGCGGTGGAAGCGGACGACGAGGTCAAGCCGCAGCTCAAAGCCGTCGAGACCTCCCGCGGCCGCGAGATGCAGAGCCGCGTCTACGGCGCCATGCCGGCCGACGACCCGTGGCTGAAAATGTCGGAGGAGCAGGTCTTCGCACAGATCTGGACGCGGCCGGGTCTCTCGATGCGCGATCGGCGACTGATCTCGCTCACGGCCGCCGCCTACGCGTCGTCGCCGCCCGGCTACATCTCGCATATCGAGGGCGCCCTCGACAAGGGTGACCTGACCCCCGACGAGCTGTGGGAGTGGCTAATCCATTTCACGCAGTACGCGGGCTATCCGAAGGCCGCGCCCGTCTGGGCGGAGATCCGGATCGCGCTGGCGAAGCGGGGGGTCCTGGCGTTGCCGGACAGTCTCGGGCCCGGGCGGGATCCGGAGCTCGATCGGGAGCGGGCGAGGCCGCGCAGCGATCCGCCTGCGAACAATAAGTAGTCGACCGCGACTCCCCCGGTCGGCTACACATCGAGGTCATGGAGCAGAGCGATACGCTTCTCACCCTCGCCGAGATCGCGGTCGCTCTGGCCGGATTCTCGAGCCTCGTGACCGTCCTCGACCGCAATCCCGATCCAGCATCGCGCGTGCAGGTTCGCAATCGCCTCCAGATGATGCTCGAGATCGGCCTCCGGAACGCGGGCTTTGCAGTGATCCCGATTCCGTTGCTCGCAGCGGGGTACTCTGGTCCGACCGTCTGGCGAATGATGAGCGCGCTCTATCTCATCGCCATGCTGGCCCATATCGGCCTACAACGAAGTCGGGGGCATCTGACTGCGCTCTCGGCCGGGTCGAAGTTGCGCGCGGTCTTGATCGGCCTACCGCTGATCAGTGGCCTGATTTGCGGCGTCAACGCGGTCGGTCTGGGCGGTTCGATTTCATTCTCGCTGTACATCGCCTCCCTGATCCTGGGACTTGCCTTCGCGGGGCTCGTCTTCCTGTTGGTCTCCGATCGCATGACTCGCGAGGAGCAGACATGACCGTCTCGAACCCCCGCCACTACCGCTACTACGACCTCGTGATGGCCGGCTTCGTGACGGTCCTGCTCTGCTCGAATCTGATCGGCCCCGGCAAGACCTGCATCCTCTTCGGCCTGACCTTCGGCGCGGGCAATCTCTTCTTCCCGATCTCCTACATCTTCGGCGACGTGCTGACCGAGGTCTACGGCTATGCGCGCACGCGCAAAGTGATCTGGGCGGGCTTCCTCTCGATGATCTTCGCGACGGTGATGGGACTCTTCGTGATCCACATGCCGGCGGATCCGAAGGAGCCCTTCAACGCGATCATGCAGCCGGCCCTCGAGGTCGTGTTCGGGAATACGGGGCGGATCGTCGTCGCGTCGATGATCGCGTTCTGGTGCGGCGATTTCATGAACAGCTATGTGATGGCGAAGATGAAGGTCTGGACCGAGGGGCGCCATCTCTGGACACGCACGATCGGCTCGACCGCCGTCGGACAGCTCGTCGACAGCACCCTCTTCTATCCGATCGCCTTCTTCGGGATCTGGCAGCCGGGCACGATGCTGAAGGTGATCGCCTTCAACTGGGCCTTCAAGGTCTCGGTCGAGGTGCTGTTCACGCCGATCACCTACGCGATCGTCAACTGGCTGAAGCGCCAGGAGAACGAGGACTGGTTCGACCGCAACACGGACTTCACGCCCTTCTCGCTGAAGGACTGAGGCTCTTCATGGGCTGAGGGCTCCTCATCTCACCCAGTTGACGAAGCCCGTGACGATCAGCGCGTTGGCGAAATCGATGAAGAACGCGCCGACCAGGGGAATCACGAGGAAGGCCCGGGGCGCCGCGCCGAAGCGCGCCACCAGCGCGCGCATGTTGACGACCGCATTGGCGGTCGTCCCCATGGCGAAGCCGATGAATCCGCTCGCCATCACCGCCGAGTCGTAGTCGCGGCCCATCATCCGAAACGACACGAAGTAGGCGAGCAGGACCAGCGTGACGAGCTGGGCGAGCAGGATCGTGAACAGGGGCAGCGCCTGGTTCGCGAGCTGCCAGAGCTTCAGGTCCATCAGCGCCACGACGAGGAAGATGTTCAGGGCGATCCCCCCGACGAATTCCATCGAATCCTCGTCGATCCCGAGCCAACCCGTCGCCTCGTCGAGGTTGCGCAGCGCCGACGCGACGATCATCGCGCCGATGTAGGCGGGCAACGTCAGGCCCGTCCCCTGGATGAATCGACTGAGCACGCTGCCGAGTCCCATCGCCAGGGCGAGGATCGCGAGATTGCGGATGATGCCCGTGTCCTCGCGCTCGACCTCGACGAGGAGATGGCGGGCCGGGGAGACATCGGACCCTGACATTTCGTGCGCGAGCTCGCGGGCATCCGACACGCGTGCCACCAGCCCGTGGCGGACGATGAGCGCGGTGCCGACGGGATTGCCGGCGAGTCCGCTGCAGACGATGCCGAAGACCGCCGAGGTGATCGCGATGACCCCCGCTCCGGCCAGCCCCGCCTCTTCGAAGAGCGGCGCGAACGCGAGCCCGGTCGCGGGGCCGCCGACCAGCGTCACCGATCCCGCCATCAGACCGAGCAGCGGCGATTCGCCGAAGGCCGCTGCGACCGAAATCCCGATCAGGTTCTGCACGAAGCAGGCGAAGATCGCGAAGAGCAGGAAGAGCGCGACCGCCGCACCGCCCTTGCGCAGCAGGGCGACGCTCGCGCCCATGCCGATCGTCGTGAAGAACGCGACGTTGAGGACCGGCTGGGCGGCGGTGTCGATCGAGAGGTTCACGACCCGGTCGTGCAGCGCGAAGACGAGCGCTGCGAAGAGCAGACCGCCGACGACCGCCGAGGGAATATTGAGCCGGTCGAGGAAGCCGACCCGCTGGCGGAGCTTGACACCGGTGTAGAAGACAAGGGTGGCGAGGGCCAGGGTCTGGAGGAGATCGAGTTCGAGCGCGCGCATGCGGCGACTCTACCCGAAATGAGAACCGGGCAACGACACCCTCCGCCCGGCGCCGTATCCGCGCCGGCCGCGATAGTCGGAGTAGGATCGCTCGAGCTCGCCGGGCGTCAGCCCGAAATCCTCTATCCGGTAGTTGTGGGGCTTGCGCCGATCGCGGGGATTCTCGGCGCGCCAGCGTTCGAGGCCTGCGCGTGTCTCGGAATCGATCGGCCAGCCCAGGAACGCGTAGATCCGCTCGAGTACCTCGTCCTGCCGCTGCATCAAGTCCTCGTACTCGAGGTCGAGGAAGCGCTCCGGCTGCCGTGCCGCAGCCGCGACGACGCGATCGAGGGCCGCGCCGAAGAAGCGGGCCGTGTAGCGGCCGCACGCCGTCGGATCCGCGCGATCGGAGTAGAGCTTCCACTGCTCGAGGTAGAGGCTGCTGATCGAGGGAATGCAGGCCAGCGGATCGCGGTGGGACATGATGAAGCGGGCATTGGGATAGGTCTCGAGCATAGCCTCGAAGATGTACATGTGGGCCGGCGATTTCAGGAGCCAGGGCTTGCCGTCGACGGCATGGCCCGCTCGCCTGCGCTGCCACTGGAGGAACTGCAGGAGTCGGCGGTGGTCGCGGGTCGAGATCCGGGCATCGTCTCGTTCGTAGTAGGCGTTGTAGCTCGGCAGGTTCGCCTGGGATCCGGGGACTGTGCTCCGAAAGCTGCACTCGAGGAGCATCAGATCCTCGTCCGGAGCCATCGCGTCGAGGGGATGGATCGAGAGCAGCTCGGGGTTGGCCGCGAGCATCGCCGCGACCTCGGCCCGGGCCCGATCGACACGCGCGTCGTTCGCCTCGTCGAAATCCCATCCGAGCTCGGGCACCGGGAAGCGGACCTCGTACCACCGCGTCGCGATGAAGCGGCGGTCCGTCGACAGCAGGCGCTGGAGCATCGTCGTCCCCGAGCGCGGCAGGCCCAGGATCATCACGGGCGGGGCGAGCGGCTCGTCGAGGATCTCGGGGTGGCGCAGGAGAAAGGCGTGAAACCGGAGGCGATTCTTCAGGAGCTCGACGAGTCGGGTCCGCTGAAGCGCCACGCCGGTCGGGTTGAGATCCGCCTCGCGGTCCAGGGAATCGACCAGGGCGTGCAGCGGCGACAGGAAATCCGAATCGCCGAACGCCTCGAGACGCGTCTCTTCGCACGCCTGGGCGATCAGATCCTCGACGCTCGGGAATCGCCTCGCCATTCGTTCCGCTCCGCTGCGCCTCGCATCGGGCGGCCTAATGCACGTCGCCGATCAGCTCGCCCCCGTCCGCGATCAGCGTCGTCCCGTAGATCCAGGACCCGAGATCCGACGCGAGCATCAGGACGGCGCGCCCGATGTCGTCGGGCACCCCGATCCGCCCGGCCGGCAGCTTGCGCCCGCGCTCCGCCATCTTCTTCTCGTCGAACCACTCCCGCAGCGAATCCGTGTCGACCATGCCCGGCGCCACGCCGCAGACACGGATCCCGTGCGGCGCGAGCTCCCGGGCGAGGGTCCCCGTCGCCTGGATGAGCCCCGCCTTCGAGGCGCCGTAGGGCACGAGTCGCGGCGACGCGCGATAGGCGCCGACCGAAGCGATGTTGATGATGACCCCCGGCCGCTTCGTCTCGATCATGAAGCGCGCGAAGGCCTGGGTACAGGTGAGCACCGAGACGAGATTGCGCTCGATCGTGCCGCGCCAGTATTCGGGACCGGACTCGAGGATCGTGCCCTCGGGCTTGCCGCGCCGCCCGCCGACGTTGTTGACGAGGATGTCGACGCGGCCGAATCGCTCTCGCGCGGCCTCGATCACGGCCGCGACGTCCTTCGGGTCCTCGGCGTCGCCGACGACCGTCACGACCTCGCGCCCGAAGGCGCGGAGCTCCTTCGCCGCGAGCTCGAGGGGCTCGGCGCGGCGGCCGGTGATGATGACATCCGCGCCGACCTTCACGAATTGCCGCGCACACCCGAGGCCCACGCCCTGGGACGCCCCCGTGATGACCGCGACCTTGCCTTCGAGACCCAGAACCGAATTGCCCACAGAATTGCTCATCGACGACGACTCCCCGGGTCCTTCATGAATCTTTCCCCAACAGCTTCCGACGCAGCTCGGCGTCGCGCACGAAGACGGGCAGCCCCGCATCATCGAGGTATCCGGGTCGGATGCTGGCGCCGCCGTCGACGGCGAGGAGCTGACCCGTGATCCAGTTCGACAGATCCGAGAGCAGGAAGAGGACGGCGCCAGCGATATCGTCGGGCGTCCCGCGGCGACTCATCGGGATCACGGCGCGATCCTTGTCGGTCTCGCCGCTGCCGTGATTGCGCGGAACCTGGATCGTCCCCGGCGCCACCGCGTTCACGCGGATCCCGAGCGGGCCCCACTCGAGGGACATCGTCCGCGAGAGCGCCAGCAGGCCCGCCTTCGCCGTCGCATAGCCCGCGCCGAAGGGCATGCCCTGGAGCGCTGCGATCGTCGCGATCTGGACGATGCTGCCCGAGAGCTTCCGCAGGACGAGCTCGCGCGCGAAGGCCTGGGATGTCAGGAACGCGACCTTGAGGTTCGTGTGCAGCAGCGCGTCGAGGGTCTCTTCGCTGTAGTCGAGGAGCGAGGCCCAGCGCGTGATCGGGAGCCCACCGACGACGTTGACGAGGCCGTGGAGCGTGGGCCCGCCGCGCGCGGCGACCGCCATGATCTCTCGCGCACCGTCGGCGCTCGCCGCATCGACGAGGCAGCGCTGCCCGCGGCCGCCGGCGGACTCGATCGTGGCCATCGCCTGATCGAGAGCCGCATCGTCGCGATCGACGGCGGTCACGAACGCGCCTTCGGAGGCGACGAGGCGCGCGATGGCGGTCCCGATCCCGCCGCCACCGGCCCCGACGATGACGACACCCCGCCCGGCCAGACTGAGCTTCGACATGCCGCCGACGTTAACCCAGAAGAAAGTCGACTCAAATGCGCCTCGACCCGTGGCGGTGCGCGATCGCGCCGCGCAGACTTCGTGGCCATGAGCGATGCGACAGGACTCATTCTCCAGTTCGTCCGCTGCAACGCGGCGAAGCGACAGCCCGAGTGGGCGCGCTGGCTCGAGCAGGTCCATCTTCCGGATCTGCGAGCGGTCGACGGTGTGCGCGCCGCGACGCTCTGGGGATTGCGCGTCCAGCCCGAGCCCTTCATGCCCTCGGTCGGATTCACGCACGCGATCCTGATCGAGCTCTCGAGCGATCTCGCGGCGGGCGTCGAACGGCTCCACGCCCGCGAAGACGCGCTCCGCCAGGCCGGCCGCATCGACCGCAACCACTGCCTGATCTCCGAAGACCGTCTGCGCGCCCACGGCCGCCACGCACACAAACCGATTCCCGGACCCGACCTCCACGGCCACATCCTCGCCTACGTGCTCTGCAACGATCCGCGCGAAGAGCCGAAATGGGACCTCTGGAACGACACGGTCCACATGCCCGACATGCTCGCCTCGGGCGCGTTCACCGGCGTCTCCCGCTGGCTCCGCGATCCGCGCAGCCCGCGCGGCACGAATTTCATGACGCTCTACGACGTGGGGCCCGACGGGGTCGATGTCGCCGTCTCGAAATCCGCCGCCGTGATGCCCGGCCTGATCGCCGCGGGCCGCAAGCACGAGGGGCATGTCGGTGGGCTCACTGTGATGTTGGTGCGGCCCTGATGACGGGGCGCGATCGCTTCCCGACCCGACTGGCTCGAGCCGCCGCGTGGGCGTTCAGGCTCGTCGCCGGATCGCTCCTCGCCGTCGCGTGCAGCCCGTCTTCGCAGCCGAGTGAAGAGAGCGCGGTTCGCCCGGCCGTGACCTTCGAAACCGATTCCCGCTCGGGGGTCGGCGGAAGGACCGTCTTCCCGCCGGACGAGGGCTGGCTCCGCCACGGCCGCAGCGACGACGAGCAGCGCTACAGCCCCCTCGCCCGGATCGACGAGCAGAACGTCTCGACGCTCGGTCTCGCCTGGAGCTTCGACCTCGAGACGACCCACGGCGTCGAAGCGACCCCGCTGGTCGTCGGCGACGCGATGTACGTGACGGGTCCCTGGAGCGTCGTCTACGCCCTCGACGCCCGGACCGGAAAGCTCCGCTGGCAATACGATCCGAAGGTCCCGCGGCGCCACGCGCGCAACACCTGCTGCGGCGTCGTCAATCGCGGCGTCGCCTACGAAGACGGCCGGATCTTCGTCGGCACCCTCGACGGCCGCCTCGTCGCCCTCGCCGCCGCGACCGGCAAGGTGCTCTGGGACTCGCTCACGGTCGACCCGAAACAGCCCTACTCGATCACAGGCGCGCCCCGCGTCGTCGCCGGCCTCGTCGTGATCGGCAACGGCGGCGCGGAGTACGGCGTGCGGGGCTATGTCTCCGCCTACGACGCCGAGACGGGCGAGTTCGCCTGGCGGACGTACACGGTTCCCGGCGATCCCTCGAAGCCCTTCGAATCGGAGGCGATGAAGCGCGCGGCCGCGACCTGGTCCGGGGAGGGCTGGAAGTTAGGCGGCGGCGGCACCGCCTGGGACGCGATGGCCTACGACCCGGACCTCGATCTGCTCTATATCGGTACAGGGAACGGTGGCCCCTACCCGATCTGGCAACGCAGCCCGGGCGGCGGCGACAATCTGTATCTCTCGTCGATCCTGGCGCTCCGACCCGCGACGGGAGAGCTCGTCTGGCATTTCCAGACGACCCCCGGCGATTCCTGGGACTACACCGCGACGCAGCACATGATCCTCGCCGACCTCGAGATCGAGGGCCGCCCGCGCAAGGTCCTGATGCAGGCGCCGAAGAACGGCTACTTCTGGGTGCTCGATCGCGAGACGGGGGAATTCATCTCGGGCGCGCCCTACGTGACCGTGAACTGGTCGAAGGGGCTCGATCCAAAGGGCCGCCCGATCGCCGATCCGAGCCTCGACTATCGCGAGTCGCCGAAGCTCATCTACCCCGGCCCCGCCGGCGGCCACAACTTGCATCCGATGTCCTTCCATCCGGGCACCGGCCTCGTCTACATCCCCGCCTTCGACATCCCCATGTTGTTCACGACCGACAAGAGCTTCACGCCGCGCCCTGGCCGGCTCAATACGGGCCTCGACTTCTCGAACTACATCGACTTCGACGAGCACGAGAAGATCGAGATCGACGCCTTCCTGATCGCCTGGGATCCCGTCGCGCAACGGGAAGTCTGGCGCGTCCCCTACGTCACGACCTACAACGGCGGCGTCCTCTCGACCGGCGGCAATCTCGTCTTCCAGGGCACGGCCGACGGCCGCTTCGTCGCGTATCGCGCGAGGGACGGAAAGAAGCTCTGGGAAGCGCCGGCGGGAACCGGCGTGATGGCGGCGCCGATCACGTATCAGATCGGCGGCGTGCAGTACGTGACCGTCGCCGCCGGCTGGGGCGGGAGCTTTCCGCTGAACGGCGGACCGGCCGCCCTGCTCGCGAACGTCTGGGGTGGCGGCCGGGTCCTGACCTATGCCCTGGGTGCTTCGAGCGAGCCGCCGCGCAAGGCCATGCCGCCTCCGCTGACGGGCCACGCCCCGAAGCCCCCGGCGACACCGCCCCCCGCCGAGCACCTCGCGCGAGGGAGCTTCCTCTTCGCCGAACACTGCATGGGCTGCCACGGTCCGAAGGCGATCAGCGGCGGCTCGATCGTCGACCTGCGCGACGCCTCGGCCGAGACCCTCGACCAGCTCGAGGCCATCCTTCTGCGCGGCGCCCGCGAGCCCGTCGGCATGCCGAGCTTCGCCGACCGATTGAGCCCGGAGCAGGTCGCCGACATCGGGATCTACCTCGCGAGTCGGAACCGGCGGACCGACCGATAGGAAGCCCCGGGCGATTTGACAGAATCCGCCCCGGTTGTAGCGTGATGCACACGCATCCTTGCAGAACTTGTTATTTGCGTGTCGGTTCGAGCCCTTGATGGCTCCCTCTGCGACGCGTCAGGAGGACGATCCCATGCAGAACGAACGACCCGAAAGCGGCGCAACGGGCGGCGGACGCGGGACCTTGGCGCGCTACGCGCCGGCAGCGGCGATGGCCCTCGACGACGCCGAGGCGATCGTCTGGCGGCGGGTCGACGTCGACCTGCTCGATCTCGCGGCGCGCCTCTTCTCCTCCATTCACGAAATTCCGGCGCTCGCACGGCCGGCAGAATGCGGACCGAGCCCGTGGCAGGGTCGGGACGTGTCCGAGTGGCGGACCTTCTCGGATCTCGATGCGAACCGGAAGGGCGCCCTCGAGTTCGCCGAGCAGTTCGCCCTCGACGTCTCGGCCGTCGACGACGAACTGCGCGCGGCGCTGATCCGGTCGCTGGGCGACAAGGCAGCGGAGTTCGCGCAGGCGATCTATATCGCCGACGTGATGCCGCGGGCGCGCTTCGTGCTCGATCGGATCTTCGGAGCGAGCAGTCGCACGGCGACGAGCGCGACGAGTCGACTGGCCGCGGACGCGACGGTCTGGAACGGGATCGAGGAGATCATCCGCGTGATCCCCGGCCTCCAGGGCCTGGATTCCGTCATGACCGAGCTCGTGCGGCTGCGCGGGGCGCGCGCGCATCGCTGCCGCTTCTGCCAGTCGGTGCGGAGCCGCTCCGCGATGGTGGCCGGTGCCAACGACGCGATGTTCGAGGCCGTCGACGCCTATCGCTCGAGCGATCTGCCCGAAGCCGTGAAGGCCGCTCTCGCTTTCACCGACACCTTCATCTGGACCCCCGGCCATCTCTCCCAGGAGGAGATCGCGGACCTGACGAAGCACCTCGCGCCCGCGCAGCAGATCGAGCTCGTCCTCGACATCGCCCGCAACGCGTCGAACAAGTTCGCCGTCTCGATGGCGGCCGACGGGGCGAACGTGACCGAGGGCTACGAGATCTACGACGTCAAGCCCGACGGCTCGATCGAGTACGGGCTGACGGCGCCCTGAAGCGGGCTCCTGAACTGAGAGAAGAAATGAAATTCTGGCAAGCGCTGACCTGGGTCGAACCGGAGCAGCTGATCGAGACTGCGAAGTTCGCGGAGGAGGTCGGCTTCGACGGCTGCATGCTCGGGGACCACGGCGTCTATCCCCGCGACATCGCGGCCGGCTATCCCTACGCGACGGACGGCATTCCCCCGATGCAGGCCGATGCCGACTATCCCGATTGCTGGGCGACGCTCGGCGCGCTCGCGGCGGTGACGAAGCGGCTGCGGTTCACGGTGAGCGTATACGTGCTGCCGCTGCGCAACGTCTTCGAGGTCGCGCGGGCGACGGGGACCCTCGCCATCCTGTCCAAAAACCGCGTCGCCCTGGGCGCCGGCATCGGCTGGATGAAGGAGGAGTTCGACATCTACGGGGTCGATTTCAAGACCCGCGGCAAGCGCTGCGACGAGATGATCGAGGTCCTGCGCAAGCTCTGGGCGGGGGGCATGGTCGAGCACCGCGGTCGTTTCTACGATTTCCCGCCGCTCCAGATCGCGCCGGCGCCGAAGCAGACCGTGCCGATCTGGATGGGTGGCGCGAGCGAGCCTGCTCTCCGCCGGACGGCGACGTTATGCGATGGCTGGCTCGGTGCCGGCAACACGCCCGAAGAGGTCCCCGGCATCCTCTCGACGCTCGCTCGGCTCCGTGCCGAGGCCGGCCGCTCGAAGCTTCCCTTCGAGACCGTGGTCGGCCTCACGACACCGCCGGATGTTTCGACCTTCCAGCGACTCGAGGCGCAGGG
>JANMTD010000155.1:0-1720 GCA_031390075.1 Deltaproteobacteria bacterium
CGCACCATCGTCTCCGTGCGGTCCATGGAGTCGTTGATCGTCATCGCGTTTGCGAACCGCTCGTATGCGTCCTGCTCGTGCTTGAATGCGGGCCCGCGCTCGACCTGCAGCGCCGAATACCACCCAATCGCCCCGGCGGCCGCGACCGCCGCCAGCCACAGTCCCGTCGTGCCCTTGCTCATGAAATCCCGTCCTTCCTTGCCGCCTGACGTCGTTGCGTCATTCGATGGCGTAGCCGATCGCCCGAAGCTGACCCTTCTCCATTTCGTCCAGCTCGACTTCGACCATGTCCTTGCGCCACGCGGGCTCCGGCAGCGCGCGGTAGCGATCGATCAGGTCGTCGAAGGATTGGACGTCGACGGGGCCCTGACCGAGGAGGTCCTTCTTCTCCTGCGGATCGCTCACCGTGTCGAAGAGCTTCGCTCCGGGGCGCGAGCCGGAAGCGCGCATGAAACGGCGATCGGCGAGCGTCACCGCGATCACGGGCTCGGCCTCGGCTCCGCTCTTGCCCCAGGTGCGGTCGAGCTGTGCGTAGCTCGGGCGCGGCGCGGCCACGGGCTCGACGCCGTCCCGGACACCGGCGGCCGTCAGGATCTCGGGCAGGCGGGAAACGCCATCGGCCCCCTCGATCCCAGGCTCGCCCAGCAGGTCCAGGAGCGTCGGCCAGACGTCGACGTTCTCCGTCATCGCGTCGACCACGATCCCTCGCTCGAGGCTGAACGGCAGGCTGATCAGCCAGGGCGTGTAGATCACCTCGCGGTGGAGATCCTTGGCGTGGCCCTCCTGCCCGTGCTCCTGGAACGCCTCACCGTGGTCCGAGGCGATCACGATGAGCGTCTTTTCCCGCACGCCCGTCTCGTCGAGGATGGCGATCACCTGGGCGAGCTGGCGGTCCGTCCAGTGGATCGAGTTGTCGTAGAGGTCGGAGTAGCTGGTCCCGAAGCGCGCGGACTCTTCGTCGGACAGGTACTGGTGGGCGTCCATGTAATGGACGTAGAGGAAGAAGCGGTCGCTCTTGTTGGTGCGCACGAACTCGACCACGCCGTCGGTCGCGTCTTGATCCGAGCCCGCGAGCTTGGCGTACGGGTTCGAGTTCTCGCGTCGGACTTCGTCGAGAGGCGCCCCGACGTTCGGCCGGTGGTAGACCTCGAAGCCCTGCTCGAAGCCGAAAGTGGGGGCGACCCAGCCGTTGCGCCAGATGCCGGCGGTCAGGAAGCCCGCGTCCTTCAGCATCTCGGCGGGCAGGACGGCGCTGTCGGGAATCGCGTCATCGAAGCGCAGGATGCTCGTCCGGATCGGGTACATCGCGGTCCAGATCGAGGCCATCGAGGTCTTCGTCCAGGACGACTGCGAGAGGTGGTTCGCGAACCGGATGCCGGTGTCGGCCAGATGGTCGATCATCGGACTCGTCGGCCGCTCGTACCCGTAGGCTCCGAGGCGGTCGGCGCGCAACGTGTCGATCAGGATGAAGACGACGTTCAGGTCGTCGCGTTCAGCCAGGCGAATCAGGTCCTCGCCGCGACCAATCGGGCGGGCATCGGGGCGAATCTGGAACTGAGTCAGGAAGAAGCCGGCGATCAGGAACAGCGCGATCCCGGCATAGAGGAGGCTTCGCCTGAGCATGTCTGGAAAAATCCTCGTGACCCGGTCTGACCGGACGGCCCCGCCAATGATCGGACGGCCTCGAATACACCTCGAACGGCGTGAAGGGTTACCTCGG
>JANMTD010000633.1:0-1789 GCA_031390075.1 Deltaproteobacteria bacterium
CGCACTACAAGGCCCCGCTCGCCAAGAACCAGGGACGCGGCATCGGCGCCGGGTTCTGGTTCAACGTCGGGCTGCAGTCGAGCGCGACGGTCTCGATCAACGACGATGGCTCCGCCGTCGTCCGCACCGGGAACCCGGACATCGGCGGCTCGCGCGCGTCGATGGCGATCACGGCGGCCGAGGAGCTCGGCATCTCCGTCGAGAAAGTGCGCCCGCTGGTCGGCGACACGGACTCGGTCGGCTACTGCGACCTCACGGGCGGAAGTCGTGTGACCTACGCGACGGGCATGGCCGTGATCGAGGCATCGAAGCTGGTGATCGAGCACCTGCGCGCGCGCGCGGCCACGATCTGGGGCTGCGAGGTCGACGCGGTCGAGTGGCGTGACGGACAGGCGATCGGCACCAACGGGGCCTCGAACAACAAGCCGCTGTCGCTCGCCGAGATCGCGAAGCAGATGGGTCACACCGGCGGCCCCATCATCGCGAGCGCCTCGGTCAATCCGCCGGCGGCGGGACCGGGCTTCGGGGTCCACATCTGCGACATCGAGGTCGATCCCGAGACGGGCCGCTCGACGGTCGTGCGATACACGGTCGTCCAGGACGCGGGCAAGGCGGTCCATCCGAGCTACGTCGAAGGCCAGCTCCAGGGGGGAGCCGCCCAGGGCATCGGCTGGGCGCTCTGGGAGGAGTACCTCTTCGACAAGAACGGCAAGATGGAGAATCCGGGCTTCCTCGACTATCGGATGCCGGTCGCGTCAGATCTGCCGATGATCGACACCGTCGTCGTCGAGGTCCCGAATCCGCTCCATCCCTATGGCGTGCGCGGCGTCGGTGAGACGCCGATCGTGCCGCCGCTCGCGACGGTCGGAAACGCGCTCTCCCGGGCGATCGGCGTGCGCATGCACCGATTGCCCATGACCCCGCCCCGCGTGCTCGAGGCGATCGAGACGAAGAAGGGTTAGGCCATTCGCAGCAGGGCAGGGCGAGGCCGAGCTTGGCGACCGTGATCTTCTCGAGCGGGATGCGCGCCCTGACGGGCGGTGACGAGTCGGTCGAGATCGAGGCGGCGCGGGTCGTGGACCTCGTGGCCGCGCTCTACGCCCGCTACCCCGCGCTCGCCGGCAAGCTCGAGCAGGCCTCCGTCGCGATCGACGGAACGCTCTACAACGACGCCCGCTATCAGAAGCTGCGGCCCTCGAGCGAGGTCCATTTCCTGGGGCCGATCGCGGGGGGCTGACG
This sequence comes from Deltaproteobacteria bacterium, assembly GCA_031390075.1. Lineage (GTDB taxonomy): Bacteria > Myxococcota_A > UBA9160 > UBA9160 > UBA4427 > UBA4427. The sequence continues at coordinate 1,240 of JANMTD010000633.1, forward strand.
GCCAGGATCGGGGCTCGCCCCCGACCGCCGCCGTCGATTCGACACGCCCCCGCCACTCTTCCTCATCCAAACCCAACGCAATCGACACGATTTTTCACGCTCGCCTCCTCTTCGTCACGCGATCGCCACGCAGCTCCGATTGAATGCGCCCGTCCGCAGTTCGGCGACGTCACGACGGCTCGAAGGCGAGCGGTCCGGCCCCGAGGCCCCGTCGCCCCCGCTGCTCGAGGGACACGAAGGGGGCGAGCTTGTCGAGGATGTTTCGAATCGCATTGACTGGAGTGGCCACCGGCCTGTGGCTCCTCGCCGGCCTGTTGCCCGCTCCCACCGCCCGCGCGGCGGACCCGGCGATGGCCGAGCTGCTCAAGATCCTGCGCGAGCGCGGCTCGCTGTCCGACGCCGAGTACGAGGCGCTCTCGAAGGCGGCCGGGGAATCCGGCTCGACCGCGCCGGAGGCCGACGGGGCGAACGCGCCGGCGGCGACCGTCGCGCCGGTCATCGTGCCGGGCGCGAGTGACGGCGAGCAGGGCGGCGAGGCAGTGGCGCCGAC
>JANMTD010000156.1:0-7759 GCA_031390075.1 Deltaproteobacteria bacterium
CCGATCAGCAGCGCCCTCGCCACAAGACAGATATGGGTCAGCGATGCGTAGGGATGGAGCGGCGAGCGCTTCAGCCCGCGCGACTCGATGACCCTGAAGCCGTCGTCCTCGAGCAGGATCGCTCCGCCCCGCGCGAGCCGGATGCGGCGCGGATCGGGCTCGGCCTCGAGAGGCGAAGTTTCGGCTTCGTCGTCGGAATCGGAATCGGACGGGGGCGGCATGCTCGCAGCGTAGCGCGACCGCGACTGCGACTCCGGAGGCCGAAATCAAAACGCGGAGCCCGCCGATTTGCGTTATTCCCGCTTACTCCCTGGACGACACCGCGATCGTCGGGAAGATCCGCGAGTAGGCGATCACGACGACCAGAAAGAGTCCGAGGAAGCCGAGCGCAATGCCGATCTGGATCGGGCCGAGCCAGGACATCATGTCGCCCTTGACGACCGAGGGCCAGATCAGGAGATTGCGCTCGAGCCAGAGCCCGAAGAGCAGCGTCAGGGCGACGGGCCCCGCGATCCACGGCGTCTTCTTCGGCTGTCGACCGAGCAGCACCCAGAACGGGATCAGCCAGTTGCAGGCCCAGACCGCCATCGAGACCCAGCCGTAGCCGGTCTGCAGTCGGGCCCATTCGAAGTCCCAGTTCCGCCAGCTCTTCGCGAAGGCCTCGGCGGAATAACCCTTGTCGATCATGAACTGATCGCCGAGCCGGTCGCGGATGAAGAAGGTCTCTTCCGGCAGATTGCCGTAGTAGATGACGAGATACTGGGACCAGAAGAGGTACATCCAGAAGATCGAGAACGCGAACATCATCTTGCCGACGTCGTGTTGGCGGCCCACGGTGATCTGGCCCTGGAAGCCCGGAATTCTGCGGCTCGCGAGACCGGACACGGCAGACGCCGCGACGGCGGAGAGGATGCCGCCCCAGCAGACGAAGTTGCCAAACAGGTTCGAGAACCAGGCCTGCTCCATGCTCATGACCTGGTCGAACGTGAAGAAGGCGAAGCCAAAGCCGTAGGTCAGCGCGATCAGCGGGGCGAAAAGATTCGTGCGGTTCTTCGCCGCGACGCGTTCCTCTTCGTCGCCGCGCCAACCGGCGGTCCAGCTCGCGGCGAGCGTCTTCGCCCTGCCCTCGCCGTGCTCGGCCAGGTTGCGCAGCGTCGGGCGGACCGAGGCCTTGATGTACAGGAACGCCAGCGTCGACATCACGGCCAGCAGGCCGAGATCCGTCGCGTAGAAGCGGCCCTTGTTGAGCCACGCCTCCTTGCCGTGCATGGCGCCGTTCTTCTGCCAGTCGAAGAGATGCTCGCCACCGAAGTAGCCGATGCACCCGAGCACGAAGGCGACGGGGATGAACGCGGCGAAGGACTCCGCGAAGCGGCGGTAGGGGCCCGGCCATTCGGCGCTGACGAGGGAATACGCCGCCGCGAGGGCCATGCCGCCGCAGGCGAGCATCGTGAAGAAGATGAAATTCGAGTGGAAGGCCAGCCAAGCCGTCTGCGGGTCGCGCATGAGGCCACCGGCGAAGGCGACGACGCCGAGGCCGACGAGTGCCAGGCAGATGCTGAAGAGCGGCTGGGGAAGGACGCCGGGATTGGCGCGCTCGCCTGCCGTTGCTCGGGAGCTCACTGGGCACCTCCCAACTGACCGTTGAGTTCGCGGATGTAGTTGACGACGTCCCAGCGATCGGACGGCGCAAGCCGGCGGTAGCTCGGCATGCGGCCGCGACCGATCGAGATCGTGGTGTAGATGTGGCCGTCGGTGAGACCTGTCGCGAGACTGAAGCCCATCGGGCCGGGCCCAATCGGGAGCACGCCTGCGATCGGGCCGTTCGGGGCGGCGACCGTCCCGTCGCCACCGCCGGTCGCGCCGTGGCAGGTCTTGCAGGTCACGTCGAAGATCTCCTTGCCCTTGGCGAGGGACTCGAGCGTCGGCTTGTTCGGATTGACGATCGCTTCCTGCGCGTCGACCGCCAACGCCGCGGGCTCGACGACGTCGGCCCAGCCGATCGCGACCGTGCCGTCGGGCGGCGTGAAGGCCTCGATCCGACTCATGGAGGGCACGGACTCGAGCGTCTCGAACGCCTGCACCGCGAGCTGCCGCTTCATCTGCGGGAACCACTCGACGGAGACCTGCTCCCAGCAACCGGGGAGACCGGCGACGGCGAGCAGCAGGGCCGCCATCAGCGAACGGTCAGTGAGCCGGAGCAAGCAGCACCTCCTTCGCGTTGTGACCGCGCATCAAGCTCTCCACCTCGGCGGTATCCCGATCTTCGCAGCGAACGACGACCCCGAACTCCTCGGCCGAGAAGCGCGGGCTGTAATGCTTGTCGAGGGGCCGGGGATAGAGGCCGGCCAGGATCGCCATGCCGACGACGACGAGGATGCCGCCGAAGAGGGTCTGGAGCTCGAAGCCGATGATCCACATGGGCGGGATCGCGGCGATGTTCTTGCCGGCGATCTTGATCGGCCAGTCCATCGACATCCAGATCTGGATGCCGAAGCCCGTGAAGACGCCGACCAGGGAGCCGATCAGGTGGAACGCGCGCACCTTCGACGGGCGCGGGTCTTCCGCCTCCTCGATTTCCAGGAACGGCGCGGGCGAGTAGGTCGTCAGGTCCGTGAAGCCACGGTCCTTGAGCTTTCGCACTACCGTCGCCACGTCCGAAGGAAATTCGTAGACACTGACGAGCTCGGCCATCAGTTGGCACCTCCGTGAGCTTGTCCGCCGTGTGAGCCGCCGTGCGAGCGGCCATGGTCACGCGCGTGGATATCGAGCTCCTTCACCTCGGAGATGGCGATGATCGGAAACATCTTGAGGTAGAGGAGGAAGAACATGCTGAACCAGCAGAAGCTCCCGGCGAGCACGATCATCTCGACCAGGCTCGGGATGTACAGACCCCAGGCCGCCGGGATGTATTCGCGGGAGAGCGACGTGATGATGATGACGTACCGCTCGAACCACATGCCGAGGTTGATGAGAAAGCAGAGCACGAACAGGAAGGGCACGTTCGTGCGGAGCTTCTTGATCCAGAGCAGCTGGGGCATGACGACGTTGAAGATGATCATGCACCAGGTCGAGAACCAGTAGGGACCGAAGGCCCGCTGGTAGAACGAGGTCTGCTCGAACTCGACCGCCGAGTACCAGGCGATGAAGTACTCGGCGCCGTAGGCGTAGCCGCAGATCAGCGACGTGAAGAGGATGAACCTCGACATGTTCTCGAAGTGGTAGTCCGTGATGTAGTTCTCGAGCCGGAAGATCCGGCGAACCGGCACCATCACCACGATCACCATCGCGAAGCCACCGAAGATCGCGCCCGCCACGAAGTAGGGGGCGAAGATCGTCGCGTGCCAGCCCGGTACGATCGACATCGCGAAGTCCCAGGACACGATCGAGTGGACCGAGAGCACGAGCGGCGTCGCCAGGCCCGAGAGATGCAGCACGGCCCGGTTGTGCGCCTTCCACTGCTTGCCCGTCCCCTGCCAACCTGCCGACATCAGCATGTAGACGACCTTCTTCCAGCCGACGGCGCGGTCGCGGGCGATCGCGATGTCGGGGATCAGACCGACCAGGAAGAAGAGCACCGAGATCGTCAGGTAGGTGTTTACAGCAAAGACATCCCATAAGAGCGGGCTCTTGAAGTTGACCCAGAGGTAGCGCTGGTTGGGATACGGCAGCAGGAAGTAGAACTTCCAGAGGCGGCCGATGTGGATCAGCGGGAAGAGCGCTGCGGTCAACACCGCGAAGACCGTCATCGTCTCGGCGCCGCGGTTGATGGCGTTGCGCCATTTCGCGCGGAACAGGAACAAGATGGCGGAGATCAGGGTGCCGGCGTGGCCGATACCGATCCAGAACACGAACGTGATGATGTAGACGCCCCAGAAGACGGGGGCCTGATAGCCGGCGACGCCAAGGCCTTCGTAGGTCTGCCAGGCGAGGGTCAGCGCCGCCAGGACGACGCCGGATACGGCGAACACCAGGGCGACCAGCCAGGGCCAGTGAAAGCCCTTCGTGACGGCCATGATGTCGATGTTCGCCTGCGAGTCCCGGGGCCGGGCAGGCGGGTTCATCGCATCGGCGACTGAAGTTGCGGGAGGCGGTGCCATGTCTTCAGACTCCCTCAGCTCTCTTCGCGCCGGACCTTACCGAGGTAGGTCACAGCGGCTCGTGTATTCAAGACCTGGAGCGCTCGGTAGGCGCGGTTCGCACCCTGCACCGCGCGCTTCACCGGGGCGCTCGTCGTATCGCGCACGTTGCCGAAGCTGATCGCATCGGACGGGCACGACTGCTGGCAGGCGGTCTTGACCGCATCCGGCGCGATCGGCTTGCCCGCATCCTTCGCCGGCTGCCGCGCGACTTCGATCCGCTGGACGCAGAACGAGCACTTCTCCATCACACCCTGGCCGCGGACGGTGACGTCCGGGTTCAGCATGAGGCCGAGCAGACCCGGCCAGTTCTTGCGGCCGTAGTCGAAGTAGTTGAAGCGGCGGACCTTGTAGGTGCAGTTGTTGGCGCAGTACCGCGTGCCGACGCAGCGGTTGTACACCATGCCGTTGATGCCTTCGTCGTTGTGGTAGGTCGCGATGACCGGACAGACGGCCTCGCAGGGCGCGGCGCCGCAGTGCTGGCAGAGCATCGGGAGATGGCGGACCTGGGTCTCGCCGAGCACTTCGCCCGACGGAATCGGCCGCCGCTCGGAGTCCGCGCTGACATCGTCGTTGCCGTCGCCGACATAGCGCTCGATGCGGAGCCAGGTCATCTCGCGGTGCTTGATCGCCTGCTGCTCGCCGACGATCGAGACGTTGTTCTCGACGTAGCAGGCCGTGATGCAGGCGGAGCAGCCCGTGCACTTGTCGTTGTCGATCGTCATGCCCCAGCGGTAGGGCTGATCGGGATGGGCGTCGTTCGCGGCGTCGAAGTCGAAGGGCGGACCGGAGAAGTGGTGACCGCCTTCGGCTTCGGCTTCGGCTTCGGCTTCGGCTTCGGCTTCGTGCTCGGAGGCCGACGCCGGCGAGGCGGCGAGGAAATGCGCCATGCCGCCCGGCGCCGCGAGGTCGGCGAGGGAGAATTCCGGGGCGAGCCCGCGCTTTCGCTGGTTGTCGGTCCACTGCGAGAGGGCCAGCCGGCGGAAGCGACCGGTCTTCGTGACCGTCGCCTTCGCCGAGAGGAAGGCCTGTCCGCCCGCCTCGTCCATCGCCCCCGGCAGGATGTCGGCGAGGTTGACACCGCGCGCGACCCCGGGCTGGGGCTGCTCGTCGCCGGCCATCGAAGCGTAGTGGCCGACCGTGTGGCCCTGTCCGATCGGGATCGCGATGACGTCGTCGGGAATCCCGCCGCGCGGGAAGACCGAGACGTCGACCGAGCCGGCCTCGGTCGCGATCGTGACGACGTCGCCGAAGCCCACGCCGAGCTCGGCGGCCTTGGTATGCGAGATCTCGACCCAGGAATTCCAGGAGAGCTTGGTCACGGGGTCCGGCACTTCCTGATTCCAGGGCAGCGCCGCACCGCGGCCGTCGCCCCAGAAGGAGTGCGGGAAGGCGATCAGCGTGAAGTCGCCCGAGCCGGTGAGCTCCGGCGTTCGGACCCGGATACCGGCGAAGCCCGCCGAGATCGCGACCGAGCGGATCGGCGTCTCGCCGAACTCGCCGCCGCGCGCGAGGGCATGCCGCCAGCTCGTCGTCGCCCAGTTCCCCTCGAGCACACTCTTCCAGTTCCCAGCAGGCAGCGTCGCTGCGCCTTCCGCGCCGATCGCGCGCGCGGCAGAGAGCAGGGTGTCGCCCAGGGCCTGGGTATCGAAGAGCGGCCGAACCGTCGGCTGCACCAGCGAGCGGATCCCGGGCCGCGGGCTGGCGTCGCCCCAGCTCTCCATCGGCGTGTGGTCGGGCAAGAGCAGGTTCGCGCGCTCCGTCGTCTCGTCCGCCAGCGGTGCGAAGGCGACGACCAGCTCGACCTTCGCGAGCGCATCGCGGAAGCCGAGGGCGGCGGGCAGTGAGTAGACGGGATTCAGGTCGTGGATCAGCAGGCACTCGACCTGGCCTGCATTCATCTTCTCGATCAGGGCCTTCACGTCGGCGAGGCTCGCCGTCCGCTTGGCATCGACCGCGGGGTATTTGACCGAGGTCCCGATCGCGCCGACCGCGGCGTTCAACAGCAGCACAGCCGCCGCATCGCTGCGACCCGCCGTCGACGACGAAGCGACGCCCGGCGGCAGCGCGACCGCGCGGCGTGCGCCGGCGAGCTTCGCCACGAGCTTGTCGAACAGGGCTACATCGATCCCCGCCGCCGCGATCGCGGCGCTCTTGTTCGCGCTGGCGGTCGCCGCCGCGAGAGACCCGTCACCCCTGGCACTCGCAACCGCCTGGGCGAGGGCCAGCGCGAGGGCGCCCTCGCTGCCGGGCTTCGCGGGAACCCAGATGTCCGAATTCGAGGCCGTCAGGTTCAGTCGCGCACCGATCGCTATGACCCGCGCGCCGCCGTTCGCCTGCAGGGCGAGATCGCGGCCCTCGGAGATCTGGCGCGAGTGCTCGACGGGAGAGCGGCCCGTGTCGAGGAAGTCGGAACCGAAGTCGACGACGAGGTCGGCGCCGGTCAGATCGAAGATCGGTACCGCGTAGGCACCGAAGAGCTGCTGGCTCGCCTCGAGCAGAGCGTGATCACCGAAGGGCTCGTAGCTGAGCCGCCCCGCGATGCCGGTCGCCGCGACGATCTGGTCGAGCAGTCCGTCGAGGGAGGGGCCGACCGGACCGCCGAGGATCCAGGTCTTGCCCGCAGCACTGCCGAGCTTCGCCGCGAGCTTGGCGCGGGCGTCGTCCCAGCTGATCGGCTGGAGCGAGGCGTCGCCGCTGCGCGTCGCCGGGCCGGCGAGGCGGTCGGGATGATAGGTGCGGCCGAGGCTCGCCTGGCCGCGGGCGCAGAGTCGGCCCTTGTTGATCGGATGCTCGGGATTGCCCTCGAGCTTGATCGGGCGGCCTTCGCGGGTCTTGACGTGCAGACCGCAGCCCGACGTGCACTCGACGCAGGTCGATGCGTAGTCGACCGAGATCCCCGGCGTGATCGTCTCGGGCTGGATCACGTACGGGATCAACTTCTCGGCGGGATCGCTACAGCCGGCCGCAGCGGCCGCTCCCGCGGAGAGGCCGACGATTTTCAGGAACTCACGACGATCGAGTTCGGACATCTGACCCCTAGTAGTGGCACTTCAGGCAATCCTGCGACGCCTGCTGATGGTTCTGTCGGTGGCAGCTGATGCACCAGCCCATCTCGAGCTTGGCGACCGGCACCAGGTATCCGAGCTTTGTGTCGGGGACGAGATGGAGCTTGTCGATCTCCTCCACCTGGCCATGGCAGGTCTGGCACTCGACGCCGGCCTGGATATGGCGGTTGTGGCGGAACTGGACGTGCTCGGGGAGGCGGTGGATCTGGACCCACTCGATCGGCTTCTTCTCTTCCCAGTGCTGCTTCAGGATCCGGATGCCCTCGATCTCGTCGTACTCGAGCGGGAACTGGGCATGGCAGCCCATGCAGAGCTCGACCGACGGAACGCCGGCGGCCTGGGACTTGTCCGTGCCCGAGTGGCAATAGAGACACTCGATCTTGAACTCGCCCGCATGGTGCTTGTGGCTGAAGGGGATCGGCTGCAACGGGCCGGGGGCCTCGGGATTCCAGGCGTCGACGGCGGACTGACAGGCGTTGGCCGACGGCCACTGTTTGTCGAACTCGGCCGGGATCTCGATCTCGACGCTCGGGTCGTCGGCCTTCAGGGCCT
>JANMTD010000015.1:0-4148 GCA_031390075.1 Deltaproteobacteria bacterium
CATGTACTCGGCGATGAAGTTGTCGAGCAGCACGATGCTCGGGCTGTCGTTGCGATCGGAGAGGCCGCGCATCGTCTCGTCGAGATGGACGAGATCTCGCCAGGCCCGCACCAGATCGGTCCGGCGCTGGGAGAGCGCCTCGCCGTTGAGCGAGGTCTCGACGAGCGCCTCCTGCTGTTCGGCCTCGGTATTGCCTTCGGGACCCTCTTTCGAAGCGCATCCCGTGAGCTGCCGCGCGAGCAGGAGCGGCGCCGCCAGGCCAAGTCCCATTGATCGTCGCATCGGATTCCCTCCACGGGCCCGGAGGCCCGCATTTTTCGGGGCTGAGGGCTCCTCAGTCCTCGTTCGAGTCTTCTTCGTCCGTCGAGAGGCTCTCGCGGCCGGAGCCCTCGTGGTAGAGCCGGCGGAGCAGTGTGTGCATCGGATGCTCGCGCTGGCTGCGAAGCGAAGGTGCCAGGTCCTCGCTCTGGATGACCGCTTTGAAGAGCGGCAGTGCGCGGGTGCGGGCCGTGATCTGCTTGTCGAGCTTCGTCAGCTGGCGGCCGCCGTCCTCGAGCTCCCGGGCGGTGCGCTGGCTGTCGCTGGTGCCGAAGGCCGCGGTCTCGGAGACGTCGCCTTCGGTCGGCGATGCGGGCGGTGCGCCGGCCCGGCCGTTTCGCTGTTGAGCGAGACCCGTCAGCTTGCGGGCGAGCGAGTCGCGCTGGTTGCGCAGGTCGGCGAGGCTCTTCTCGAGCTCCCCCATGCCCTTGGCATCTGCGAAGCCCATGTACATGAGGACGAGCTCGTCGCCGAGCGCGCGGCGGTAGACGTCGATCGTCTTCGATCCCGCGCCGTTCTGCGCGATCCAGGATCCGGCGTGGCGCGAGCTCGCGACGTGCTCGGCGATCGGCCGTGTGATCGCGAGGAAGTCGTTCGCACCGCCGCGGCGCTCGAGCGCCGTCGTCAGCGCCGGCCACAGCATGCGATCGAAGGGGAAGGCCCGGAGCGCCAGGTGGTAGCGCGAGGCGGCGAGCTGGATCTCCGCCGGCGCCGGATTCGCGATGCCGTAGGCGACGAACGCGTCCCCGTAGCCGCGGGCGGCTTCATAGGCGGCGAAGTAGGCCGAATCGGGGACGTACTTGGTCGAGTCGGCCACGGCGTAGCGCTCGAAATGGGCGAGGTAGCGGGCGTAGAGTCGCGCCGCATTGCGGACCAGATCCGCGGCACGGGCCGGGTCCTCGGTCGCCCGCGAGAGGTAGTAGTCGGCGCTGTTGAGCGTCGCCTCCTGGATCTCCTCCCAGAGTGCGCGCATCGACTGGAGATAGGATTCCTCGCCGCTGTTGCGGAATCCGAGCTCGCGCCATTCGCCGCCTCGCGCTTCGTGGAGCGACGCGTAGACCTGGTAGGCACCCTCGATCGTGAAGGGCAGCTCGACGTCGGGATCGACCCCGAGGCGCTGCTTCGCCGCGTGGACCTCGCCCATCTGGCGCAGGATCCGCATGTAGACGGCCGCCTCGCCCGACGGCGTCTCGGCGAGATCCGCCGCCCGCGCATAGGCTGCACCGGCCGACCGGATCGCCGCGACCGACTTCTCCGAGAAGCCCTCGCTCGCGAGCAGCCCGCGGCTGGTGTCGTGGGCCTTGCTGGCTTCGAAGAGGACGAGCGTGAAGGTCAGGCTGCCGCCGTCGGACTCGGCGCCCTCGAGGCGCGCGACGATCCGCTCGAGGTAGTCGCGAACCGAAGCGTCGACCGGAATCACGTCGGGGAACCCGCCGACGCGCTGATCACCGAGCAGCCGCACGATCGCAGCCAGCGAGTCGAGCCCGAAGCCCATCCCCATCTCCTGGCTCCGGAGCAGGACGAGCCGAGCGACGTTTTCGTAGACGTAGGGAAGTGCGGCGACGAAGCCCGAGTTCGCGGTCTGCGAGAGTGAGAGCGCCTGGAGCGTGTCGAAGGGAGACTCGAGGGGGACGACGACGTCCATCCAGAGGCCCAGCACTTCGCGAACGAATTCGGTGTCGCTGCCGCGCTCGAGGGCGCGGTGGGCCTGGATGTAGTGGTACCAGTAGCGGTCTTCCTGGCGGCTCTCGTGGTTGGCGAAGATCTCGATCGTGTCGACGCTGTTTTCGAGGTGCGCAGGCTCGCGGGTCGCGAGGTATTGCAGGAACTGCGCAATCGCCCGCCGCCGGGTCTGCGTGGCATCCTCGCCGTGTTTGGCGTCGCGATCTTCGAGGGACCGCTTGATGTACGCGTCGAGGGGCAGGCCGACCTCGCGCTCGTAGCCCGCCATGCGCGCCGCGAGCGACTGGGCGTCGGCCGAGCTGAAGATGTAGGCGAAGTCGAGGTAGTCGTCCCAGGTCGCCGAGGCCCGGGCAGTCGCTGCGAAGCCTACCGATCCGGCCGCGAGAACGAGTGCGACGCCCAATACGAAATGTGCCAGGCGCCGGCCCTGCCCGCGCTGCGGTCGAACCTTCATCATCGTCGTCATCCCCTCTACTCCCCTCGCTCGACGTCGGACGCCTAGCGCGATGCGTGCCGATTCCCGCCCTGTAGACACTCGAGTGCGTACCGGAGCTCGGCACAGCGATCCTCGACGCGGCGGGACGGCGCCCGGTCGATCCACATCAGGAACGCGTTGACGTTCTTGGTCTCCACGAATCGATAGGTGCCCTTGCTACTTACGCATTCGCCCTGCGTCTTAGCGGCCGCCACGACCGCCCCCTTGAGACGATCCTCTTCCCGGTCGGTGACACAGGCCTGGAGCTCGCCGAGGGGAACGCCCGAGAGGCCGGGCCGAGCGGTGGCGCCGCCCTCGCTGCCCGGCGGCGGCGCAGCACGGTCGGCGCGGGCGACGACCTGGGGCACTTCCAGCGCACGGGACGGGGGGCCGGTGGGCGCGGCCGCCATCTCGATGCGGGGGACGGACCGCGACGCCACTGCAGAGGCAGTCGGCCGCGCCACGGACGCACTCCGGGTCGGCGCACTGCGCGCGGACGGCGCGTCCATCTCCGGGGCCGAGATTCCGGCCGGGGCGACACCCGCGATCGAACGGCCACGGGGCGCCGACGGCGCCCGCGCCGCGGCGCCGCGGAACGCCCGCTCCGGCGGCGCATCGCTCGGTACGTCGATCGCCGGCGCGGCCGGCGCGCTCATGCGCGGCATGGCCCGGGCGTCCGGCCGGACGTTGGCCCGAGCCAGGCGTTCGGACGGGGCGACAGGGGCTTCGCGGACCGGGGCGACCGCCACCGCTTCGATCCGAACCTTCGGCCGCGCCACGGGAGCCGGCTTCTCGCGCACGGCGCGCACGATCCGCTCGATCTTGGGCGCCGGCGGCGGCTCGACCTTCGCGATCTCGGGCTTGACGCGCACGGGCTCGATCTTCGGCGGGACGACGGGCGGCGGCGGCGGCTTCACCTCGGCCACCATCGGCGGCGGCTCGAGCTTCTTCGGCTCGGGCAGGGCCGGCAGCTCCGCCATGATCGGCGGGACGACGAGCGGCTCCACCATGATCGGCGGCGTCGTCTCGAACATCACGACCTCGAGCGCCTCTCGCTCCGCCTCCTGGCGGGTGAGCCCGACGATCAAAAGTCCGAAAAAGCCCATCACCATGAGCACGCCGAGCGAGGTTCCCGCGAATCGCCGCGCGATCGCACCGGGACCGCCGGAGCCGGCCTCGGCCAGGATCGCGTCGAAATCCGCGCGAAAGCCCGCCTGGGAGACGCGGTGCATCTCGGCCCGGATCGGGATTCGGGCGGCGCCGAATCCATAGTGCTGCTCGATCTGTCGGGCGCTCATCCTCGGTCGGCCACCCGGGTCACGGTGGCCCAACGCGGGCCGGGCCAGATCTCTTCGAGCAGGGCCGCCGCCTCGAGCATGTCCTGGCTGCGCGAATCCTCATGCGGCGCGAGCATCGGCTTGCGGCCGTTCGCCGTCTTCAGGCTCGCGAGCTCGGTGCGGAGCGACGCGCTCTCGATCCGCTCCCGCTCGTCCATCGGCTGGCCGTCCTGCACACGCACGAGCTCGTAGGGAGACGGAACGCCCTCTTCCGGGGGATGAACGCGGAGCTGCCAGACCTCGACCGACTCGGAGGCGAGCTCGTCCGAACCCGCCTCGCCGATGCGCGGCACGACCATCTGACCCAGATCGGGAATCTCGGGCGGCGCATCCGG
>JANMTD010000027.1:0-18230 GCA_031390075.1 Deltaproteobacteria bacterium
AATCAAGGATGGCCGCGTCACGACGCTCGCCTCCGAAGGCCTCCAGGCCCCCAACGATCTCGCCGTCGCAAAGGACGGCACGATCTACTTCAGCGACCCGCCGCCCCACGGCGGCACCCAGCACCAGGGCAAGAAGGACGGCCGCTTCTGGGCCTATCACCCGAAGTCGGGCCTGCGGCAGATCGCGAGTGGCTTCGAGTACTGCAACGGGGTCGCACTCTCACCCGACGGGCGGGTCCTGATCGTCGAGGGGAGGGGGCTGCTCTGGATCGATCCCGCGACGGGCGCACGCGAGTGGTTCATCGAGCAGCTGCCCGGCGAGTCGCCGGGCGACGGCTTCGCCTTCGACCTCGATGGACGGCTCTACTGCGCCGCGCCGATGGACCACTGCATCCGCATCTTCGACAAGGGCGGCAAGCAGATCGACGTGGTAGATCTCGGGCCGACCGCGCTCCCGACGAACTGCTGCTTCGGCGGGGCCGATCGGCGGACGCTCTTCACGACGGAGCTGACGCCCGGGCGGATCTGTGCGATCGAGGGCTTGCCGACGCCGGGGCTGCCGCTGGGGCCGTGGAGTGGGGCCTAGCCCCGAAACGTCTGGATCGTCATGTGCCGCGTCATCGCCGAACCGGCGGGGCCGAGCAGCGCGTGGGCTCGCAGATGGCGCTTGTGGAACGTCTTGATCAGCGCCTCGTCGTGGCGCCCTTCCTGCGCGTCGGCCAGAACGAAGCGCTCGAGCTCCGCTTCTCCCTCGAGCCAGGAATCGGGACGATGGCCTAGTAATTGATGCAGGTCGTCGAGATCGGCCTGCGACACCGCATCCCCGATCCCGTCCGCCCGTGCGACGTGGCGGGCCATCCGGAACAGCGTGCGGAGCTGGTACTTCACGTACTCGTCCTCGACCGGGAGCGTGCGGAGCTTGTAGACGAGCTGGTCGATCGCGACCCGGCCTCGCGACTCGCGCGGTTCCGGCATCTCGACGGTGGGGAGCTCGAGGTCGTAGATCTCCGCGAGGGCCTCGGTCGCGAACAGGTTCGTCTCGTAGCACCACTGCATGTTCGTCATCAGATCGGAGTCGGGGGCCGGGTTGCGCAGCGCCGCGCTGAAGGCGAGCTCGTTGGTCAGCGTGAAGGCGAAGTGGTGGCGCATCAGGGCGTCGACGTCGACGGGCTGGCCGGAGAGCTCTTCGTAGCGGGCGTAGAGCTGCTTGAAGTCTCCGTAGCCGATGATCGTGTCGCGCTGGCGCCAGGCGGCGAGGTCCATCATCGGGTCGCCGATATGGCCGATCTCGACGTCGAGGACGGCGACGATGCTGCCCTTCTCGGTGTGGAACTGGCCCGAGTCCCAGACGATCGCCGACTCGCGGCCCTGCGAGCGGGGCGGGTTGCGTTTCAGCCAGGCGAGTGAGAACTCGATGAAGGGGTTGGGGAGCTTCTTCACGGAGCGGAAGAGGCGTTCGTACTGGCGGATGCCGAGGGTTCCCGACTCGGCCGGGCTCGCGGCCCGCATCACGCCGGCCGCAACAAAAGGCTCGATCGGGAGCGCATGAAGGCGCGCGAGGATCTCGAGGTACTCGTCGACGGCGCGGCGCCGTTCGTCGTCCGTCGACGCCGTGAAATCGTTGCGGCCGCCGACGCGGTCCATCACGTAGGCGAGGGGCGATTCGATCAGGCCGTAGACCTTCGGCGTCGGGATGCCGTGCTCGTGCATCGTGCGCTGCAGCACCATTTCGTGCTCGAGCGGAAAGACGAGAGGCATGTCGGTCCGGTCGCCGCGGACGCAGAGCTCGAGGGTCTCGCCGTCGCGCAGCAGATCGGCGAACCAGACCGGGCGCCAGCGCGGCTGACGGGCGATCTGGACGACGCGGCCGCCGACGTTCTGCTCGAGCCAGGCGACGATCTTCGCCGTCGACGCCTCGGTCAGCTGTTCTCGTTCCATCCCGTCTCTCCCGTCTCTCCCGTGGCACCCGGGGCACCCGGGGCCACACGCGTCCCCGCCTTCGGCCGCAACAGCAGGACCTCCATGCCGATCTGCATCTCGGTCCAGTGCTGCTTGTAGTCCATCACGGGCCCCATGTCGTAGCGGAGGACGCCTTCCTCCTCGAGCCAGCGGATCTGTTCCTGCTGCAGCAGGCTTCCGATCGACTCGCTGTGAAAGTCTTCGGCATAGCTGAACTGCTGGCCGCGATAGCAACGCTCCGCGAGCCCCCCGAAGATGAAGCCGATGTCGCGTTCCTCGGCGCAGGCGAAGATTGCGCGGCCCGTGCCCGAGAGCGCGAGTCTCCGCGCGAGCGCGCGGTAGAAGCGGCTCGACCCCTTCTCCGTCATCCCGCAGTGGCCGATTCCCTTCCAGCTCGTCCGCTCGACCGCGAGCATGCGTTTGAAGGCGGCGTCCGACTCCGCCTCGCTCCGCAGGTCGACACGTTCGAAGCGAACGCCGCGGCCCTCGCCCCGGCGCGCGGCCTGGCGAAGCCGTTTGCGAAAGAGCGGGGAGCGCCGCGCCAGGAATCCGTCGAGGCCGCCCTCGAGCGAAGCGCTGCAGACGCCGACGGTCTTGGCGCGGAAGACGTCGAAGCGCCGAGTGAAGCTCCGCAGGATCCGTTCGCGCAGCGGGTCGTCGGGCAGGATTCCGCTCAACACGATATTGGCCGAGTGTCCCAGGGATGCGCGCTCGGCGAGGAAGGCTTCGAGCAGGTCGGCGGCGCCCGGACCGAGCAGCGAGTTGCCGAAGAGCCAGAGGCTGTCGAGGGGCTCGAGCGTCGGCCCGAGGCCCGGGTAATCGCGCTCGGCCAGGGCGAGAACGGCCGCAGCGCTCTCGCGCAGGTGAAGCCGGCGCTTCGGGAAGAAGGCCTCCTGGATCGAGAGCTGCCATTCCGACCGACAGCAGAAGAGATCGCCCTGCGTCGAACGCGGCGCCGCGCGGTTCCAGGCGGAATCCGGGTGGTCGAGGTCCGCGGCGGAACGCATCATGGTTGAGCCGTAGGGCACGGCGGGTCCCGCTCGCGCGTCGAAGGCTTCGACCTCGTCTCGCGGGCTCGCTCGGGCTTCGGGGGGTTGGAGCAACGCTCCCGGATGGGAATCCGATTGTCAACCGGGCCTCCCGGAGGCCGATTGGGCGACGAAGCGCGTCGGCGTTATGTCCGCCGGGAAATGCGAGGGCGGTCTGGGTCGATCGGGCTCCGTGGCGTAGAATGCCGCGCGAATGGTGTCGGGCTGGGTGGCCCGTGGCCTTTTCGATCTCGGAGCATCCCGCATGGCCTCGAACCCGGTCTCCCTCCCGACCTCTGCCCCGCCCGGCGACGCCCATCGCGAGGACGCGGCGAGCCTCGAGCGCAGGCTGCGAGACCATCTGATCGACGCGATCGAACGGACGCCGCTCGAGACCGAGCCCTTTCCGCACATCTTCATCGAGGGCTGCTTTCCGGCGGACATCTACGAAGCACTCCTCGCGGAGCTCCCGGCCGACGATTTCTACGAGCCCCTGATCCACAAGGATTCGGTGCGGGACGACGGGACGAGCCCGCGGATCCAGGCCTCGCTCTCCGAGGAGCGAATGCCCTTCCTGCCCGCCGGTCGCCAGCGCGATCTCTGGACCGCGGTGACGCGGGCGACGCAGGACGAGGACGTCAAGCTCGCACTGCTGCGCAAGCTCGAGCCGGGAATCCGCGAGCGCCATTCGAAGCCGCTCGAAGCGATCGAGGCCTACTCGCGGCCGGCGCTCAATCGGGACGTGTCGGGCTACAAGATCCTCCCCCACCCCGACACGAAGGCGAAGATCATGTCGGGCCTGATCTACTTCCCGAGAGGCGATGCCCAGCGCGGATTGGGGACGAGCCTCTACGTCCCGATCCGACGCCTGCCGGGCTTCAAGCCCCGTTTCCTGCTCGCCAAGACCGCGCCCTTCCAGGCGAATAGCGGGCTCGTCTTCGCCGTGACGAAACGGAGCTTTCACGGCCGCGAGCCGCTGCCCGAAGGCTGCGGCGTGCGCGACTACCTGGCGCTGACCTACTACGACGATCCCACGCGGCGCGGGTACTAGGCGTATGATCGGCCGCGCCCTCCGGCTCGTGCTCGGGAACCTGCTCGTCCTCCTTTTGTTGATCCTCGTCGCGAATGCCATCACGGCGGCGATCTACGACGCCGACGACTGGTGGGACGACCAGAAGGAGAAGAGCGACGAGCGTGTCGATCTGCCCAACTACGTCGACAAGGAGCATTCGCGGAAGATCTTCGCCGAGACGCGGCTCCTCGAGACGCGCTATCTGCCCTACGTCGAATGGGGCCGCAAGCCCGTTCGCGGGGAAGTCGTCAACGTGAACGAGAAGGGCGAGCGGGTCCATGTTCCGCCCGGCAAGGGCGAGCTCGGTGTCGTTCGTTTCTTCGGCGGCTCGACGACCTGGGGCACGGGGGTCGCCGACGACGAAACCATCCCGGCGTACTTCAACGCCCTCCATCCCGACTGGACCGTCCACAACCACGGCGAGGGTGGCTACTACAGCCGACAAGAGCTCGAGAGCCTGATCAACGTGGTCCACCTCGGGGAGCCGGTCGATCTCGTCGTCTTCTACGACGGCTACAACGATGTCCGCGAGCTGTGTCGCCGGGACGTCGATCTGACGGGCCATGGCCGCCAGGGGCAGCTCGCGGCCCTGGTCGAGCCGGGTCCGATGGTGTTCCAGGTCTTCACGAGCGGGCTCCGGGTTCTGCTTCAGGATCTCCAGGAGGAGATGGGCCGGCTCACGATCGAGGAGTCGCGCTGCATGGAGGACGCGTCCTACGGCGACCGCGTCGCGCAGATGACCCTCGCGAATTGGCGGACGGCTCGCGAGGTCGCCCGTCTCGCCGGCGCGGATTTCGTCGCGATCCTCCAGCCGGTGGCCGCGATCGGCAGCCCGAACCTCTCGCACCTGGCAGACGACAGCTTCTCGCTCGACGACTACGCGACCAACGAGCGGAACAAAAACAAGCTGGGCCGCGGCATCGACCACCGCACCGTCTACCCGATGCTGCAGGCGGAGATCGCGAAGGCGAACGCCGACTGGATCCACGACGTGACCGACGCCTTCGACGGCGACGAGTTCATCTACACCGGCCCCTGCCACGTCACCGAGAACGGCAATGCCATCATCGCGAGCCGGATCAGCGAGATCGTCCGTCCGATCCTGGCGTCTCGAGCGAGCGGGGGGGTCGGTCGGGGCTCGAGCTCGGTTTCCGATCGCGCGGATGCGACCGCGATCGCCGACGGCCTAACGCGCCCGTGATTTCTTCGTCTGGGCCCGCGATCGCTTGATGATCGCGTCGGCCGCCTTGGGGTCCTGCTTGCACTCGAGCAGCGCCTGCAGCATCAGCGGCGCGACGATCGTCGCGTCGGATTCGACGACGAACATCGGCGTGTCCTCGGTTAGCTTGTCCCAGGTGATCTTCTCGTTGGGCGTCGCCCCCGAGTAGGAGCCGTACGAGGTCGTCGAGTCCGAGATCTGGCAAAAATAGGCCCAGGGCTTCACGTCCGCCTGCAGGTCGTACTTGATCGAGGGCACGACGCAGATCGGGAAGTCTCCGGCGATCCCGCCGCCGATCTGGAAGAAGCCGACGCCCTTGCCTTTTGATCCCTTGTCGCTGGAGAGCTTGCCGTAATCGTCGTAGAGCTGTCCCATGTACTCGATGCCGGACTTCACGATCCGCGCGTCGCATTCGCCGAGCTTGACGTGCGAAGCGAAGATGTTGCCGAAGGTCGAGTCCTCGTAGCCCGGGACGACGATCGGGAGGTTCGCCTCGGCGGCCGCGAGCAGCCAGCACTCCTCGGGGTTGCCCTGGTGGAGCTTCTTCGGGAGCCGCAGCACGAGATCGTAGAAGTACTCGTGCCAGAAGCGGCGGTCGCCTTTCTTCGTGGCGTCCATCCACATCGGGACCAGGATCTTCTCGACGGCACGGAACGCCTCGTCCTCGGGGATGCTCGTGTCGGTGACTCGGCGCATCCGGTCTTCGAGGATCTTCGTGTCGTCCCGCTTCGTGAAGTAGCGGTAGTCCGGGAAATCCTTGTAGCTGTCGTGGGCCACGAGGCGGAAGAGCGACTCTTCGAGGTTGGCGCCCGTGACCGAGAGGCCGTGGATCAGGCCTTTGCGGATCGCGGGGGCGAGACTGATGCCGAGCTGTGCCGACGACATCGCGCCGGCGACGGCCCAGTACATCTTGCCCCCCCCTTTGACGTGGTCCCAGTAGGCGAAGAGCGCGTCGCGGGTCGCGCGCGAATTGAAGTTCTGGAAGTTCCGGGCGACGAATTCGAGGATCGGGAGTCGGTGGCTGGCCATGCGGCGGCGGACTGTAACGCGTCCCGGATCGGGTCCGCTAGGTTCCCGGCGTTCTCGGCCGAGGCGCCGGGGCGAGGGGGGAGGCGAGTGACCGAGCTCTGGTACGCGCTGCTCGAGAATCCGGCCTATCGCCACGTCCTGCTGAATCACCTGCCGATCACGGGCCTCGCCCTGGCCGTTTGCGTACTCGCCTGGGGCCTCTTCGAGGATCGCTGGACCGGGATCGCCTTTGGCCTCGGCCTCGTCGCGGCGACCTCCCTGTCGGCGGCGCTGGTCCTGCAGTCCGGTGACCAGGCCTATCCCTTCCTCTTCGATCAGCTCGATGGCGATGGCCAGGCCTGGCTCGACCACCACGCTTTCCTCGCCGAGCGCTTCGGTCGCGCGCTCCCGATCAATGGTCTGCTCGCCGCGCTGGCGATCGGGCTCGGGGCCCGGCGGATCGCATGGCGGCGGCGGCTGGGTGTCGCCCTGCTCGTGACGAGCCTCGGGGGTCTCGGGGCCGCCGCGGTGATCGCGGAGGCCGGAGGCAAGATCCGCCACGCGGAGCTCCGGACGTCGAGCCCGCCGATCCACGCTTCGGCGGGGCGGATTCGCTGAAGAAGGCGCAAGCGCGACGCCGAATGGCGCCAGGAGGTTCGAAGTGGAGCTCGGCAGGGTCGGTGTCTGGACACGGACGGATGCACTCTCGATCCGCGAGACGGCGGCGTTCGCCCGCCGGATCGAGGCTTTGGGCTACGGAGCGCTCTGGATCCCCGACGCCTTCGGGCGGGATCCGCTCGTGCACGCGGGCTTTTTGTTGGAGCACACGACGACGCTCGTCGTGGCGACGGGCATCGTGAACATCCATCTGCGGGATCCGATCGCGACGGCCTGCGCCCAGCGGACGCTCCACGAGCAATCGGGCGGTCGCTTCCTGCTGGGTCTCGGCGTCTCGCATGAGACGGCGATGAAGGGAATCCTCGGGCGCACGATTCCTCGACCCCTCGCGAGCATGCGCGCGTACCTCGACGCGATGGCCGCTGCGCCGGACACCGAGCCGCCGATCGTGCTCGCCGCGCTCGGGCCTCAGATGCTCGAGCTCGCCGCGGATCGGACGCGGGGGGCCCATCCCTTTTTCGCGCCGCCGTCCAATACCGCGCGCTCGCGGCGGATCCTGGGCGAGAATTCCTGGCTCTGTCCGGAGCAGAAGCTCCTGCTCGAGCGCGATCCCGTGAAGGCGCGAGCCCGCGCGCGGGCCGCGATGGCCGGGACGCTCGCGCTGCCCAACTACCGGCGAAATCTGATGCGGGCGGGATTCGCGGAGCACGAGCTCGACGAGGGCGGGAATGATCGCGTGGTCGATGCGATCGTGGCCTGGGGCGACGAAGCGGCTCTGATCGCCCGGGTCGAGGAACACCTCGCTGCCGGCGCGACCCATGTGTGTATCCAGGCCCTGGATCCCGACCACGCGACGCGGCCGAATCTGGCGCTGCTCGAGCTGCTGGCGCCGCGGCTCACGGGCACGAAGTGCATCTGACAGAGGTCGGGCACTAACGCGTCGTCTCGAAACGCGGCCGCACGCGTTCGGCGAAGCGCTCCATCTGGTCCAGGGAGTCCTCGATGCCCGCAGCTGGATTGCCCGCCCAGAAGCGCAGCACGAAATGCTCGACGCCGGCGTCGGCGAGGCGCTGAAGGTCTGCCGTGACCTGATCGGCCGTTCCGATGAAGAAGGGCCGGCCATCGGCATCGCTGGGCGGCGGCGGCGCATAGGCGTAGTCCGGCGGCAGATCGCCCAGACCCGCATAACCCGTGCCCTTCGGAATCGCCGAGGGGGCATCGACGATCCGGCATTCGGGGCAGGAATAAGAGAACCGGAAGGCCCCGCCGAGCCCGTTCTCTGCTCGCAGCTTCAGGATGAATCCGCGGCCGTCTGCATACTGCTCCGGTGTCGGGAAGAGGGGATGCCAGCCGTCTCCGAGGATCGCCGCCCGGCGTTGCCCGCGCCGGCCGTTGCCGCCGATCCAGAGGGGGAGCGGCCGTTGATGCGGCTTCGGTGCGAAGTGGATCGGGTCGAAGCGGACGTGTTTTCCGTCGAAGCCGACGGGGCCCTCGCTCTCGAAGAGCCGCCGCAGCACGGCGAGATACTCGTCCGTGATCTCGCCGCGGAGTCGGGGGTCCGAGCCGAGGGCCCGGAGCTCGCCCTCGAGAAAGCCGACGCCCATTCCCAGCGTGAGGCGACCGCCGGAGAGCTGGTCGGCGGTCGCCGCCATCTTCGCGAGCAGCCGCGGATCGCGGTACGGCGTCACGAGCACGTCGGTGCCAAAGCGGATCCGCGAGGTCCAGCCCAGGCCGACCAGACAGCAGGTCATCGCCTCGTACCAGTTTGCGGGGGAGAGGTGGACGGCGTAATCGGGGAGCAGCAGATGATCGCCGACCCAGACGCTCGCGAAGCCGAGCTCCTCGGCGCGGACGATCAGGCGGCGGATCTTCGCGGCGTCACCGAAGGCGCCCCAGGTCGGAACCACGACACCGAACTCGATGGTCATGCGCGATGCTCCTTTTTCTGGGAGTCTATGGCGAACGATCCCGCGCATCACGACCCGTCGAGCATGTGATCTCGACATCGATCAGGAGAACACGGATGAGCGATCAGATTCCCCGAATGACCGGCCCCTTGTCCCAGGCCCAGGTGGCCGACATGATGGAGATCCAGCAGAAGATCTACTTCTACGGCTGGTGCGTCGATCATCGCCTCTTCGACGAGCTCGACCCGCTCTTTCTGCCCGACGCGATCGTCCACTACGACGTGCCGATGGGGACGAAGCTCCCCTGGGTCGAGATGAAGAAATGGCTGCCGGAGGGGCTCAAGATCTTCCGGGTGACGCAGCACAACATGTCGAATCCGATGATCGAGCTCGACGGCGAGCGCGCCCGCTCCCGGACCTACGGCCACCTGATCCATTTCCAGGAGAAGAAGACCGGCGGATTCACGCCGATGCGCCACCACACGATCTACCACGACGAATGGGTCAAGCAGGCGAGCGGCTGGCGCATCGCGAGCCGCCGCCTCGCCCATCTCCACATCGACGGCGTCATCACCCCGCCGGACGAATCGAAGCATTACCGCGAGCCGAAGCCGATCGGTCTCGAATGAGAGCCCTCAGCTTCGATTGAAAGGAAACGACTGCATGGAGCTTGGAAAGCTCGCCATCTGGACCTCGGTCGAGGGACTCGAGCTGACGCCCGCGATCGAGACCGCGCAGCGGATCGAGAGCCTCGGCTACTCGGCGCTCTGGCATCCGATGGCGATGCGCCGCGACCTCTTCGTGATCGCGGCGACCCTGCTCGCGCACACGAAGAACTTGGTCCTCGGGACGGGCATCACCCCGACCTTCGAGCGCGTGCCGGCCGTGATGGCGGCGGGACAGCGCAGTCTCGACGAGCTCTCGGGCGGGCGTTTCCTGCTCGGGCTCGGCGTGTCCCACGCGCCGATCGTCGAGGGCATGCACGGCCTCGTCTACGGGCCGCCGCTCGCGACGATGCGCGACTACCTCGACCGGATGGATCGCGGACCGGATTTCGCGGCGCTGCTCGGTGGACCCCGGGATCTGGCGGCGGCCGCGGCGCCGGCGGTGCAGACGGGGCCGCCGCGGGTGCTCGCGGCGCTCGGGCCGAAGATGCTCGCGCTCTCCCGCGATCGCGCGCAGGGCGCGCATCCCTATTTCATGCCCGCCGAGCACACGCGCGATGCGCGCGAGATCCTGGGCCCCGGCGTCTGGCTGTGTCCCGAGGTCAAGGTCGTGCTGGAGACGGACCCGAGCAAGGCGCGCGATGCGGCGCGGGCGGCCGGTGCCGTCAACATCTCGCTCGAGAACTACCGCAAGACCTGGCGTCGATACGGCTTCAAGGACGAGGACTTCGCGAATGGCGGATCCGATCGACTGATCGACGGATTGATCGGCTGGGGAACGCCCGCGCAGATCGAGCGTTTCGTGCGGGCGCATCTCGACGCCGGCGCGACGCAGGTCTGTGTCCAGTTCGTGAATCCGAAGGGACAGAACGCGGGGCTCCACTGGGAGGCGGTCGAGGCGCTTGCGCCGGTGAACAGCGGGATCCGCTGAGCGCTCAGGAGCGATTCGTCGTCTGTCCCGAGGCGCGGAGCTTCGAGACGTGGGCGAGGTGGGAGAGCGCGCCGCCGTCGACGCGCAGGATCTGGCCCGTGATGAAGGCCGACTCGTCGGAGGCGAGAAAGAGCACGAGGTTCGCGACGTCCTGCGGCGTGCCGAGCCGCGGTGTCAGACATTCGGCGAGCAACAGTGCCTGCACCTCGGACGATACGACGCGTGCCAGCGAGGGCGAGGCGATGTGGGCCGGGGACACGGCGTTGCAGCGGATTCCGTCCTTGCCGAAGGCCGTCGCGACCGAGAGCGAGAGCGCATTGAGCCCCGCCTTCGCCGCCGCGTAGGCGTTGAGCGAGAGGTCGCCCGCCAGCGCCGAGTTCGAGGTCGTGTTGATGATCGAGCCGCCGCCGCTCGCGATCATCCGGGGCACGGCGTGCTTGCAGCCGAGCATCGCCCCGCGCAGGTCGACCGCCATCGTCCTGTCCCAGACCTCGACCTCGAGATCGAGGAGATTCCCGTCGCGGCGCTGATGCTCCGGGCTCGTGATCGCGGCGTTGTTGTGGAGCACGTGCAGGGCGCCGAAGCGGTCGATCGCCGCGTCGATCGCCGCGCGGATCTCGCTCTCGACGCTCACGTCCGCCCGCACGGCGATTGCCTCGCCGCCGGCGGCGACGATGCCGTCCGCCACGGCGCGCGCCCCCGCGAGATCGAGGTCGACGAGCACGACGCGTGCGCCCTCGCGGGCGAGGGTCTCGACCGTGACCCGACCAATGCCGGAGGCCGAGCCCGTCACCAGCGCGACCTTCCCCTCGACGCGCCCCGGCCGCGGTCTGCTCGTCATGACTCTCCCTTCAGCGTCCCTTCGATGTCCGATCAGAGCGCGAGCAGCTTCGCGGTGTTCTCGCGCGCGATCTTTCGCAGCTCGTCGTCGGCGAGCTCGCGGCCGGCGAGAAAATCCCAGGGATTCGCGACGCCCTCCGGATGCGGATAGTCGGAGCCGAAGAGCACGCGCTCGGCGCCGATCCGCTCGATCAGATCGCGGATGTCGTCGTCGTCGAAGGGCGCGACCGAGACGTGGCGGCGGAAGATCTGGCTCGGCCGGTCGTCGATGCGGCCGCCGAGCCAATTGCCGTAGCTCCCGGTCTTCTCGGCCTTGTCCATCACGCGCAGCAGATAGGGCACCCAGGCCGAGCCGTTCTCGACGCTCACGGCCTGCAGCCGCGGAAAGCGGCCGAAGAGATTGTGGAGGATCAGGGCCGCGAGCGTGTCCATGATCGGCCGCTCCCAGAAGACGGCGCGCTGGAAGGCCGACTGCTGGTGTGCGGGCGGTCGCCGCTTCTCTCCGAAGGCGTCCGAGAAGAGATCGCAGTAACCCGCCTCGGCGCCGTGGAACGCGACCGGGACCCCCGCCTCGGCGAGTCGCGCCCAGAAGGGATCATGATCGGGATGGGCGATCGTCTTGCCGCCGACGGGCGTGAAGAGGACGTGCACCATCCGCGCGCCCATGCGCAGCACGCAGTCGAGCTCGCGCACGGCGGCCTCGAGGTCGACGAGGGTCAGCGTCGGCACGGCGAAGATCCGGTGGCGGTAGTCGAAGCCCCAGGTCTCGTCGAGCCAGCGGTTGAACGCCCGCAGATTCGCGACGCAGGCGGCGGGATCGTCCCGCAGCTGCCACTCCATGCCGAGCCCTAGACTCGGCCACATCACGACGGCCTCGATCTCCTCCGCGTCCATCCAGGCGAGCCGCGCCTCGCGGTCGTAGAAGCGCGGGACCTTGCCCGGCTCGATCATCTCCTCGTCGGGCAGCGGTCGGTAGCGCGCGTCCTTGTCGGCGACGACCGCACCAGGCCGCCCGATGCGATCGACGGGGGTCATCTCCAGATAGTAGGCGGGCTTCTCGCCGATCCACGGCCGCCCGCGGCCGTCCGCACCCCGCACGATGCGACAGGCGCGCGAGACGAAGGCCGGATCGAGGTGACGGGTGAAGGCGTCGTCGGGCTCGTAGTAGTGGTTGTCCACATCGACGAGCCGGTAGGGAAGCCGGGGGCGGGCGCCGCTCATGTCCTCTCCTCGTGGTCGGCGAGGAGGGTAACAAGCGGAGCCATTCCCGCTTGGGGCGGGCGCGCCGCTTCGGGTAGTGTTCCGGACGCAGAGAAGAGGGGGAGCACGGCATGTCGAACGAGCCCTACATCGTGATCACGGCCGACACCCACGGCGGGGCTCCGATCGATGTCTATCGAGAGTACCTCGACCCCGAATGGCGCAAGCCCTTTGATGAATGGCGGTGGAGCTACAGCAATCCCGCCAAGAAGCACGTCGGAAGCAAGAAGGCGAAGAACTGGGACTCGGCCCTGCGGAGGCAGGACCTGCGCGGAGACGGCGTCGTCGGCGAAGTGATCTTCCCGAATACCGTGCCGCCCTTCTACGACCGCGCCTTCCATGTGGCTCCCGCGGCAACCCCCGAGCAGTATGCCCGCCGACGCGCTGGGACCCGAGCCCACAACCGCTGGCTCGCCGATTTCTGCGCCGAAGAACCGGAGAGCCGCGCCGGCATCGGGCTCATCCATCTCAACGACATCGACGACGCCATCGAAGACGTGCAGTGGATCGCGAGCAGCGGACTGCGGGGCGGGTTGCTGCTCCCGCTCCCGGCGCCGTCCGACGTGCACCTGCGCGCCCTCAACGACCCGGTCTACGACCGGCTCTGGGCCGTGATCCAGGACTGCGGCCTCGTGATGAATCAGCACTCGGGCCAGGGCTCGCCGAGCTACTCCGGAGGTCAGGGCTCGAATGCGCTCTGGGCCCTCGAGATGACCTTCTACGTCCAGCGCGGCTTCACGACGCTCATCATGGGCGGCGTCTTCGAGCGCTTTCCTCGACTTCGCTTCATCCTGACGGAGAGCGGCTGCGCCTGGGCGCCTCAGCTGCTTCGCTCGATGGATGCGATGTATCTCGCCTGGAAGATGGGCGCGATCGGCGAGATCGACACGTCGAAGGATCCCGCCTTGAAAGAGCTCCCGTCTTTCTATGCGAAGCGCAATTGTTGGTACGGCGCGAGCTTTCCCGGACCCGCGGACGTCGCGGGCCGCGATGTCGTCGGGGTCGATCGGATTCTCTGGGGCAACGACTATCCCCATTACGAGGGCTGCTACCCGTACTCGCGGGAGAACATGCGTTTTGCCTTCGCCGACGTGCCGGAGACGGAGGTCCGCATGATGCTGGGAGAGAACGCGGCAGCGCTCTATGGCTTCGATCTCGACGCGTTGCGGGTGCCGGCGGCGGAGGTCGCCATCACGCCCGACCTCGTCCGGGTTCCCCTCGACGAGATACCCGCCGACTCGACCTGCATCACCTTCCAGCGCGCGCGAGCAGAGAAGCGGTTTAGAATATCGCTCGCCTGATCCCGTCGATCCCCATCGGAGGTCCAGCATGAAATCCGTACGCGTCGTCTTCGCCCTGATGGTTGCCCTCGCGCTCGTCTTTACGACTGCGCTCGCCTTCGCCGCAGGCGGCGGTGGAGGCGGGGGCGATTATGGAGGGGGCAGTGGTGGCTCGGAGCCGCGCCCGTCGCGCTCACCCGAGCGGATCGCGAAGCGCCACTATCAATCGGGCCTGGGCTACAAGGAAAAGGCCTGGAAGCTCGAGGCGAAGGCGGCGAAGGCCGAGGACGCGGAGGACCGCGACGAGCTCCTCGCGAAAGCGCGCAAGTCCTACGAGAAAGCGATCGTGGCCCAGACCGCGGCCATGAAGGCCGTGCCCAAGCACTACGAAGCCGCCAACGAGCTCGGCTATGCGCTGCGCAAGACGGGACAGTTCGACAAGGCGATCGAGTCCTACGACCGGGCCCTCGAGCTGAACGCGATCTACTACCCGGCCGTCGAGTACCGGGCGGAGGCTTATCTCGCGACGGGCCGGCTCGAAGAGGCAAAGGTCTCCTATATGAAGCTCTTCCGGAACGACCGCGAGCTCGCAGACCAGCTGATGACGGCGATGGACGGGTGGCTCGCAAAGCAGACGGCGGGGGACGAGACGGCGTCGTTCGCGGAATGGCTGAAGGAGCGCAAGGCGCTGGCGAAGGTCGGCGAAGATCTGACGCAGAACAACGCGCGCTCCTGGTAGCCGTGCGGCCCGCGCGCCTGGCGGGTGCTTGGATCGCCTGGGCCGGGATCGTGTTGGGTGGTGGTCTTGCGGCGCAGGCGGGTGAATACCGCTGGTCGCTGCCGGAGGGTGTCGCGCCGCCGCCGGTGCCCGCCGACAATCCGATGAGCGACGCGAAGGTCGAGCTCGGGCGAAGACTCTTCGCGGACGAGCGCCTCTCGTTCAATCGCAGCACGAGTTGCGCGACCTGCCACGATCCAGCGCGGGACTTCAGCGACGGCCGACCCCGGGCGATCGGCGCCGACGGCCGACCCCATCCCCGCAACACCCCGAGCCTCTGGAACGTCGCCTACAACGTCTCCTTCACGTGGATCGATCAGGGACTGACGACCCTCGAGGCCCAGCATCGAATCCCGCTCACGGGACGTGACCCCGTCGAGATGGGCTTCGGTCCCGATGAGGTGCGGGCACTCGCGGCCGACCCGGCGATCGCGGCGCTTCACCGGGCCGCCTTCGGCGCGGTCGAGCTCGGCGAAGACAGCGTCGTCCGCGCGCTCGCCGCCTACGTGCGGACGCTCGTCCGCATGGACAGCCCGTTCGATCGCTATCTCCTCTGGGACGACGCGTCGGAGTTCGATGCCCGTGCGCGAGAGGGGATGGCGCTCTTCTTCTCGGACCGGCTCGGATGCAGGCGCTGTCATGCGGGCGCGCATCTCGCGGGACCGACCGCCTCGCCGGGTCGCGCCGTGGCCCCGGTCTTTCACCGCACCGCCGTCTCCGACGCGCGCATCGGCTTTCGCGCGCCGAGCCTGCGCTTCGTCGGCCGGACCGCGCCCTACATGCACGACGGCAGCCTCGCGACCCTCGGCGACGTCGTCGATTTCTACGCGCGAGGCGGAGGGCAGGGCGCCGAGCGGCTCGAGCCGTTCGGGCTGACCGCGCCGGAGCGGGCGGCGCTGCTCGCGTTTCTCGAATCGCTCTGAGCCGGTCGCTGCGACCTGCTACCGTCGCTCCCAATCGAGTTAGTTCTTCACGGAGTGCACCCGCATGCCTCAGATCGCCTGGTACTCCCGGTTCGCGAAATCGGCCGCCCGTCAGAGCGGCCGACCGCGGGCCTTCGTCGTCGCCGCCGCGGTGATCGTGGCCTGGGTCGTGACGGGGCCGCTCTTCGGCTGGAGTGATACGTGGCAGCTCGTGATCAATACCGGCACGACGATCGTCACGTTCCTGATGGTCTTCCTGATCCAGAACACGCAGTCGAGGGATACCGAAGCGATCCAGCTCAAGCTCGACGAGCTGATCCGATCGACGCAGGGTGCGCATAACGCGCTGCTCGACCTCGAGGAGCTCGAAGAGGATCACCTCGACGAGTTCAAGCAGCGCTATCAGGCCCTCGCCGAGGCGGCGCGCGCCGATCTCGAGCTCGGCATCGGGGATACGGGCACGCCCGAGCCGTGACTTGCGCCCGCGCCCGGCGCGGCAGAGAATGGGGCCGGCCACAAGAGACAAGAGACAAGAGACAAGAGAAGAGACGGAGGCTCCCATGCTCGACCGATTGATCCGGGGCGGTGTCGTGATCGATGGCACGGGGGCTCCGCGGCGTACGGCGGACATCGGGATCCAGGACGGGTGCATCGCCGCGATCGGCCGGATCACGCAGGCCGCGCGCGAGACCGTCGATGCCGACGGCGCGATCGTGGCCCCGGGCTTCGTCGACATCCATACCCACTACGACGCCCAGCTGCTCTGGGACAAGGCCGTGACGCCGTCGTGCTTCCACGGGGTCACGACGATCGTCGGCGGCAACTGCGGCTTCACGATCGCGCCCCTCGCGGACGACGGTGGCCGTTACATCCGGCGGATGCTGTCGCGGGTCGAGGGGATGCCGCTCGAGGCGCTCGAAGCGGGCGGCTCCTGGGGCTGGCAGAGCTTCGGCGAGTACCTCGATACCGTGGACCAGGGGCTCGGCATCAACGCGGGTTTCCTGGTGGGCCATTCGGCGATTCGGCGGGTCGTGATGGGGGATGCGGCGATCGGTGAGCGGGCGACGCCGGCTCAGATCCAGGCGATGACGACGCTGCTCGAAGCGAGCCTGCGGGCCGGCGGGCTCGGGCTCTCCTCCGGGCGCACACCGGTTCACCAGGACATGGAAGGCGAGCGCGTTCCGTCGTACCACGCGAGCGACGAGGAGTTCTTCGCCCTCTGCCGGACGGTGCGTGCCCATCCCGGCACGACCCTCGAGTTCGCGCCCTCGCTCTCCGAGTTCGACGCGACGGGCCAGCTCATGATCGAGATGTCCCTCGCGGCGGGGCGGCCCATCAATTGGAACGTCCTGATCGTGAACGCCCAGAAGCCCGACGACTATCTGCACCAGCTCGCCCTCTCGGACCTGGCGGCCGCGCGCGGGGCGCGGGTCGTGCCGCTCTCGGTGCCGCATCCGATGGAGTTCTTCGTCGATTTCGTGAGCCCCTTCTACTTCGGCGGGATCCCGGGCTTCGGGAAGATCATGACGCTGCCGCTCCCCGAACGAAAACGCGCGCTCGCCGATCCCGCGCAGCGCGAGCCGATCAAGCGTGCCCTCGCGGAGGCGATGACGGGTCCGCTCAGCGATTACTCCGATTTCGCGCGGATGGAGATCGCGCGGACCTTCGCGCCCGCCAATGCGGGGCTCGCCGGCCGGTTGGTCGGCGACGTGGCCCGCGAGCGCGGGCTCGGGCCCGTCGATGCCGCGCTCGACATCGCCCTCGCCGATGAGCTGCGGACGCTCTTCGTGCCCGTTCGGGTCGGGGCGGACGACGCGAGCTGGAAGGCGCGGGGCGAGATCCTGCTCGATCCGCGCGTCGTGGTCGGCGCATCGGATGCGGGGGCCCACCTCGACATCGGAACCGCCTTCGCGTACTCGACGAAGCTCCTCGCCGAGGGCGTTCGCGCGCGCGGAATCATGAGTCTCGAGCAGGCGGTGCAGCAGCTGGCCCAGGTGCCGGCGCGGCTCTACGGCTTCAAGGACCGGGGCGAGCTGCGCGAGGGGATGGCCGCCGATCTCGTCGTGTTCGACGCGGAGCGCGTCGATCGAGGGCCGGTCGAGAGCCGGGCGGATCTGCCGGGCGGGGCGTCGCGGCTCTACGCGGAGGCGCTCGGTGTCGACGCGGTCGTCGTCGCCGGGGTGGACGTGGTCCGAAGTGGAAGGCTGACCGGCGAGCGGCCGGGGCGCATTCTCCGCTCGGGCCGCGACACGGTGACGGTGAACATCCCGGGCGCGGCGAGCGCCTGAACCTCGGCCCGGGGCGACGCGAAGAGGCGTCCGCGCGTCAGGGCGCCGCGACGACCGGCAGGAACGAGTAGCCGCGGGCGGCGTCCGAGCGCAGCCGGATCGCGCGCTCGGGGACGACCCGGTAGCTCGGGAAGCGGGCGAGCAGCTCCTCGAGGGCGATGCGGAGCTCCGTGCGCGCGAGCGACGCACCGAGGCAGAAATGGATCCCGAGGCTGAATGCGAGATGGGCGTTCGGCGAGCGGTCGGGATCGAAGCTCTCGCCGTGGGGAAACATGCGCTCGTCGCGATTGGCCGCGGCGAAGGCCATGTGGACCCGCGCGCCCTCTGGAATCTTCTTGCCCTGGATCTCGACGTCCCGCGTCGTGACGCGCGAGAGGCCGGGGACCGGGGACTCGAAGCGGAGGCATTCCTCGATCGCGCGGGCGAGGCCCGCGGGCCGCTCGCAGAGGCGCTG
>JANMTD010000031.1:0-5768 GCA_031390075.1 Deltaproteobacteria bacterium
GGCGAGGGTTTGAAATCTTCTCCTGTTGGGTAGGCGACGGGGATGAGGGCGGTTTGGAACCAGCTGTCGGGGATCCCCAG
Source organism: Deltaproteobacteria bacterium (assembly GCA_031390075.1). Lineage (GTDB taxonomy): Bacteria > Myxococcota_A > UBA9160 > UBA9160 > UBA4427 > UBA4427. The sequence goes on from JANMTD010000031.1 coordinate 81, forward strand.
TACCTTGGCCATCGCGGGTTGGTCCAGCTGATGGGCGGTGGTCATCGCCGAAGCGAGGCCACGGCTTCGCAGGGCGAGCTGGAAGCTCCAGACGGCGGGCAGGACCGACGCGTACATGCCCGAGTCCATCTGCGTCGAGAGTCCGTGGGGGCCGGGGTCGGGGATCAGGGTGTTGTAACGGCGCAGGGCGGCGGCGACGTCGTAACACGGGATCACGAGCACGGGGACTTCGTGCATGCGATCGGCGAGATAGAGGATCGAGCGTGAGATGCGCGCCCCGGCCTCGTCGCCGGCCGCGAGCTTCGTCTCGAGCATCTGGCTGACGCGCGGAACCAGGATGTCGCGGTAGACCTCCGCGACCCTTGCCCGCTGCTTCGGATCATCGACGAGGACCCAGCGCCATTCCTGGGCGTTCGACGCGTTGGGCGCATAGCAGCCGAGGCGAATGCATTCGACGACCAGCTCGCGGGGGACCGGGCGATTGAAGTCGAGGCGACGGCGCACGGCCTTGGTCGTCGTCAGGAGGCGGTCGATGGAGTCGAGGTCGAAGGGTTCCATGAGCCAGAATGTGGCGGGTCGAAGCGGCCGTTGCAAAGGCCGGAGCCATCAGCGAACGCTCGGTCCCCGGTCGAGTCCGTAGAGCGCCCGGGCGTTGTCCCAGAGAATGCGGCGCTTGCTCTCGTCGGGGACCCCGGGCAGCGCGAGGAATGAGTCGACGGCGTGCGGGTACTTCGAGTCGGGGTGCGGATAGTCTGTCGAGAAGACGATCCGATCGTCGCCGAGGACGCTGATCACCTGCGCAAGCAATGCCTCGTCGGCGTCCGCCGACACGAAACATTGCCTGCGGAAATAGGCGCTCGGCGGCATCGTGAGCAGCTTGGCCGCGCCGAAGTCGCGCTCGAGGCCCTTCTCGTAATGGTCGTCCATGCGCTCGAGCCAGAACGGGACCCAGCCGCAGCCCGCCTCGAGGAACGCGACCGTCATCCCGGGAAAGCGCTCGAGGACTCCGCCGTAGATCAGGCTGACCGCTGCCACCATCTGCTCCATCGGGTGCGAACAGATGTGGCGCTGCTCGGCGTTCGTGAGGCGGTCGGCGCCGGCCTGCGGAAGCGGCGGCATACCGCCCTCGTGGAGGCCGAGGGCCATGCCCCGTTCGGAGATTGCCTGCCAGAGCGGGTCGTAGGCGGGGTCGTCGAGGTTGCGGCCGAGGATCGGGTTCGGCCGGACGAATACGCTCCGGAAGCCGTGGTCGTCGTGCACGCGCGCCGCCTCGGCGGCGGCGGCGATCGGGTCGTGGAGCGCCAGCATTCCGACGCCGCGTAGGCGCGCCGGATCCGCCGCGCAAAAAACCGCCCACCAGTTGTTGTACGCCCGCGCGACTGCGGCGGCGACGAGCGGATCGATCTCATCGCTCGCAATCACGAAGAGCCCGTAGGACGGGTAGAGAAACGACATGTCGACGCCCTCGACGTCCATGTCCTTCAGCTGCGCCACGCCGTCGAAGCCCCGCGCCGAGGCCTCGGGATAGATCTCGGCGAAGGTCGCCTGGATGCGCGCGTCGCGGTGGGCGAGCTGCTCGGGCGTCGCCTCGGGGTCCCAGCGGTCCGGCGTGTTGATGCGTACGCCGTCGGTCTCGACGCTGAAGGCGAGATTCAGATGGCGGGGCGCGCGCTGGCGCAGGGCCGGGTCGACATAACGTTCCCACAGGTCGGAGGGCTCGATCACGTGTCCGTCGGCATCGACGACGCGGTACCCCTGCTTCATTTCGTGACCTCCGATGGACGGAGACGCCGAATCAGCTGGTCTTCGGCTTCGCCGCCTGTGGTTCTCCGTCCCTGCCGTCGAGCCGGACGCCATTCCAGCGCTCGACCACGCCGACGAACTCCATCAGGTCGGCGTCGCCGCCGACCTCCGCGCGAATTGCGCGCATCGCCTGCACCGCTGCCCCCGTGACCGGCACCGGGACACCCTGCTCCGCCGCGAGCCGCATCGCGACGTCGAAATCCTTGCCGACCAGGGCCAGCACGAACTGGAACGGGTTGCGGCCGCCCTCTCCCAGCAGGAAATGCTTCCAGACTCCGAGCTCGAGCACCTCGGCGACCAGGTGTGCATCGAGCCCGGCCTTGACCCCGAGCGCCAGCGCCTCGATCTCCGCCATCAGCTTCGTCTGCGCCGCGAGGTTGAGCACGGTCTTCATCGCGTGACCGGTTCCCGGCGGGCCGCAGTGCCAGATGCGTGTGCCGAGGAGGTCGAGGACGGGCCTCGCCCGCTCGAACGCGGAGGGATCGCCGCCCGCCATGATCTTGAGCGTGCCTGCCTCGGCTCCCGCCACGCCCCCGCTGACACCGGCGTCGAGGTAGGCGCCGCCGGCCTCGGCGATCTCGCGGGCGAGCGCCGCGCTGACACTCGGCTCGCCGCTCGTCGTATCGACGACGATCGCGCCCCGCCGCAGTCCGGCGAGAATCCCCTTCGAACCGCGCACCACCGTCTCGACATCCGATGAGCGCGGCAGCGAAACGATGACCACGTCGGACCGTGCCGCCAGCGCCGCCGGATCCGCCGCAACCTGCGCACCCAGGCCCGCGAGCGCCTTCGTCGCCGCCGGCAGCCTGTCAAAGACCGCCGCGCGGTATCCCTGCGCATACAGCCGCCGCCACATCGCGGCGCCCATCTTGCCCGTGCCGAGGATGCCGATCGCCTGGGCCATGATTCGACGCTAAGACATCACCTGGCGGACGTCACGCGAAGCGGATCCAATGATCTCCGAGGATCGAGGGGGGCCGATGGGCGAGATCCGGACGCGGATCGAAGGGGTGAAGTTCGGGGAAGGCGCGCGTTGGCGCGAGGGCTGCCTCTGGTACTCGGAGATGTTCGCGAGCCGCGTGATGCGCTTCGATCCGCGGCGCGGCTTGAGCGAGGTCGTCTGCGAGATCGCGGACGGGACGCCGTCGGGGCTCGGTTTCCTGCCCGACGGCCGCCTGCTCGTCGTGCACATGCAGCGCTGCGCGATCCTGCGCCTCGACGCGCAGGGCTTGCTCGTCGTCCACGCCGACCTGAGTCGCGAGGCGATCTGTCTCCTCAACGACATGGCGGTCGCAGCCAACGGCAACGCCTACGCCGGCAGCACGGGCAGGAACTTCTTCACGGGCGACACGGAGAAGCGGCCCGCCAACCTGATCCTCGTGCGCCCCGATGGCTCGACGGAAATCGTCGCCGACGACATCGCCGGTCCGAACGGACCGGCCATCACCCCCGACGGCCGCTGTCTGCTTGTCGCCGAATCGAACCTCGACCGGCTTCTCGCCTTCGACATCGCTGCCGATGGACGCCTCTCGAATCGCCGCGTCTGGGCCGATCTCCATCCGGTCCATCCCGACGGCATCGCCCTCGACGCAGAGGGCGCCGTCTGGGTCGCGTCGCCGCAGACGAACGAGGTCGTGCGCGTCCTCGAAGGCGGCGCGATCGACCAGCGAATCGCGCGGCCGACCCCCGTCATCTGCTGCGCTCTCGGCGGCAGGACGCTCTATTTCTTCCGGATCGCGGAGGGCAGTGCCCTCGACTCGACAGCGCACGGGTTATTCGAATCGCTCGAGGTCGAAGTGGCCGGGGCCGGAGCGGCCTAGCGCCCGCGGGCCTCACGCTCCCCCGCCGCGGATCAGCATCACCCCGGCGAACACCACGCCGACCGCGAGCCCGTGCCAGACCCCGATGCGTTCGCGAAGGAAGACCGCGCCGATGGCCACGGCGAAGAGCATGCTCGTCTCGCGCAGCGAGATCACGAGGGCGACCCGCGCGTGGCTGATCGCCCAGATCGTGATCAGATACGAGGCGGTCGAAATGAGCGGCGCGAGCAGGGTCATCTGCCAGTTCGCGACGAGGACGCGCGGGAGATCCATGCGCCGCGCTTGATAGGCGTACATCGCGATCGCATTGCCGACCGAGAGCAGCGAGGCGTAGGCGATCGGGTCGTTCGCGAGGCGCGCGCCCGCCGAGTCCGAGAGCACGGCGGCCGCCGTCGTGAGCCCCGAGAGCCCGGCGAAGGCCAGGCCCCGGGGCGTCACCGACCGCGAACGCCGCGCCGCCGCCCAGCCGAGCAGCACGATACCCGCCGAAACACACGCGACGCCGAGCGCATTCACCAGGCTCAAGCGTTCGCCGAAGAGCCAGATCGAGCCCAGCGCGATCACGAGGGGATTGAGTCCGCGCACGATCGGGTAGGCGACGACGAAATCGCCCTCGCGGTAGGCGGAACCGAGCAGGGCCAGCGCTGGAATGCTCAGGAAGATCGTGAGTGCCATCCAGCCCCAGGGCGTGTGGTCGGGCATGCCATACAAGGCGAGCAGTATGAGACATGGCCAACCCGCCCCGATGCTCACCGCGACCATCGCCCCGTACGGATCGCGACGCGACTTGACCCAGGCATTCCAGGTCGCGTGGAGGCACGCGCTCACGAGCATCGCCGCGAAGACGAGCGAGGTCATCCTTCAGCGGTAGGCGTCGAAGACCGACGGGCTCGCGCCGACCGGCACCGCCTCCGGATAGAATTCAGCGAGCGGATTCCTGATCCCCGGATCATCGAGTCGCCCGGGGTCGAGGCGGAAGCCCGCGCCCCGGTCGGCGAGATCGGCATTGAAGATCCGTGCGACGTTCTCGAGCGAGAGCGTGTCCGTCGCGACGCGCAGCCGCTCCGCTTCGGTCGGGTAGACGTCCGCCTTCCACAGCACGCTCACGCGAAAGCGATCGAGGGGCGCGCGCCAGGTCAGCCTGCCGCGGTCTCGGACCGCCCATTCGCCGCTGCCATCGCCGGCCGGGGCGAGCTCGGCGCGCGAGCTGACGAGCTGCGGCCCCGTCCCGAATGGACCGACGGGCTCGACCTGGTGGAACATGCCGTGGTTGTCGCCGACGAGGGCGGTATTCGCCATCGCGCCGGCGTGCCGATGGGGCGGCTTGTCCGGGCCATCGGGCCAGTAGAGCAGGCCCCCGCCCTCGAGATCGTTCAGCCACCAGATGGAGGTCGCCTGCACGATCGACCAGCGGTCGAAGAGCCCCGACCAGAGCATCGCCCGCAGCAGGAACATCGACGTGTTGGCGCGGTCGCGGCCGCGGAACTTGGGGTTGTCTGTGTGGGCGGGGCCGCTCTTCTCGATGGCGGCCATCAGGTTGACGTAGAGCGTGTGCGGAACGATGACCTCCGCGCCGTAGAATTTCTTGGCCGCCTCGATCACGCGCTCGTGCCCGAGGAAGAGATCCGAGCCCGCGACCGCGAGGTCTGCGTGGACCCAATCCTTCTGGAACCACATCGGACTCGTCGGCGCGTCGGACTCGCTGCCGGGACGAAACCAACCACCCAGCGGCTGGTAGGGCGCGTTGCGCTCGAGCAGTCCGACGACGGCATCGAGATCAGCGATCACATTGCGCAGCAGGATCGGCGGATCGGAGTAGTGGATCATGCCCGGGAGTCTCGCGCTTCCAGGACGGGGTTGGCAAGCGCAAACGGGGAGGCGGCGACCCCTGCGCCGCCAGACGGGAACGCGCGAATGGGGGCCGTCGGGAGTTGAGGCCAACCCCGACGGCCCCGTTCGCATGGCGACTCCATGACGGTCTCGATCCGTGGGACACAGAGAGTCTCTACCCGGGACACCAGCGAGCCGACCCTAACACGTCGGCGTACGCGACTGTGCGGCAATC
>JANMTD010000036.1:0-13654 GCA_031390075.1 Deltaproteobacteria bacterium
CCTGGACGCCCACGTCCTCGACGCGGCCCCGATCGATGCGGCGGAAGAAGCAGTTGCGCTTGCCCGTGTGGCAGGCGGCGCCGCCGACCTGCTCGACGCGCAGCACCAGCGCGTCGCCATCACAGTCGACGTAGAGACCCAGGAGCTTCTGGACGTTCCCGCTCTCTTCGCCCTTGTGCCAGAGCTTGCCGCGGCTGCGACTCCAGTAGACGACCTCGCCCCGCTCGAGCGTCGCGCGAAGGGATTCGGCGTTCATGTACGCGACCATCAGGATCTCGCCGGTCGCGTCGTCCTGGGCGATCGCCGTGACGAGACCGCCGCCCTTCTCGAAATCGACGAGCGCGATCGGGTCGGGAATTTCGGGGCTCATCGGGGCTCCGGGTCGGCACGCTGAAGGGAGCGCAGTGAAGGGGGCCACGAGGGCTGGCGAAGGGCGCCGAGGCTACCCGTCTCGCAGCGCGGCCGCCAGAATCGCGGCGATCGACTCGAGCTCGTGCCATTTCTCCCCACGGGCATAGCGAGTGTCCTGGCCACCGCGCCGACCGGTCTTGAACGACTCGCACAGCAGCACGTTGCGGCCGACCAGCCAGGCGAGCGCGTTGTCGAAGGTCACGTCGCTCTGGACCTCGAGTCGGCGCACGCGGCCGAGCAGTCGCGCGTTCTCGAACGCGAGCCGCGCCTCGCGCAGCAGCCCGCTTCGCAACACGCCATGGGGCGCGCTCTCCATCCACGCGAACAGGACCCGCACCAGCGTCTCGTAGGCCTCGACGACGCCGCGGGTCTGCTCGGCATACGTCGACAGCGGCCGACGCCCCTTGCGCGTCGCACGCCAGACACCGTCGCGGTGCTCGACGAAGCCCCGGGCCTCGAAATGCTCGAGCATCGCCTCGCCGCGAGAGAGGACGAGCTCGCGCGAGGGGAAATACTCCTGGTAGAAGAGGTCGACCCAGACCTCGAGCGTCTCGCCGATCCGCGAGGCGTCGATCCCCTGGAGCGCCGCGCGGGCGAGAATGCTCGGGATCACGAAGAAATGCGCGATCGAATTGCGGTAGATGTCGAGGGCGACGCGATTCTCTTCCTCGAAGAACACGATCTCGCCCCGGTGGTCGAGACGCGAGCGAATCAACTCGCTGCGTTCGAGAAACGCGATCGAGTCCCGGAAGTCGGGGAGATCGTGCGCGAAGGCCTGCGTGAGCCGAACGCCCTCGAGGTGCAGGAGCTCGATCGACTCGTTCACACCCTTCACGAGCTCGTCGCGCAGCATGCCCGTGCGACTCCCGCCCAGCAGCACGAGCGCCGCCACCGAGGTCGCATTCGCCACCGTCGCCAGGCCGATCCGCTCGACCAGCGAATACCCGAGCGCAGACACGAAGTCGCGCTTACGCGCCTCGAGCTCCGCCCGCACGAAGGGCTCGTCGACCTGGCCTCGGACCAGCGCCTCGAAGGACTGGCGATTGCGACCGAGTGCACCGGCCAGGGAGATGGGCTCGCCGAAGCTCACATGGACCGACCCGAAACGCCGCTGGAGATATTTGCGCGCCCGCAGCAGGCCGAGCACGCTCTCCTCGGACTTCTTCCCCCCGCCGAGCTCGTCGACCATGCCCGACTCTTCGACGAGCCGTTCGTAGTTGATCGCGATCGGGACGAAGAAGAGGTCGCGCCGTCGGCTCTCGAGGAAGGCGTCGACGTCCCAGGCGAGCATGCCCAGTCGGGGGGCGAGGGTCTTGCCGCTGCGCGAGCGACCGCCCTCGATGAAGAACTCCTGCGTCAGACCCTCGCGCACGAGGTAGGTCACGTAGGCGCGGAAGACCTCCTTGTAGAGCGGATCGTCGAAGGTGCGCCGCATGAAGAAGGCGCCCATGTGCCGAAACAGGAAGCCGAAGGGGCCGAAGGCCATGTTCTCGCGGGCTGCGATGTGCGGCGGGACGAGGTAGTTCTGGTAGAAGAGATGGGAGAGGATCAGGAAGTCGAAATACGAGCGATGGCTCGGCACCAGCACGATCGGATTGCGCTTGGCGTCCTCCGCGATCTCCGCGAGGCGGTGGACGTCGATCGAGACGAAGATCCGCCGCAGGATGCCGCCGACCACGGCCGCACCGAGGGCGAGCCAAGTCGAGCTCATGTTGGCGGAAATCTCGCGGAAGATCTTCTCGACGTCGCGCTCGACCTTCTCCGGCGAGCTCGCGCCCGCCGAAGACCGCAGCTGCATCGCCGAGCGCAGCCCGGGATCGGAGAGCACCTCGCGCAGCACGCGCCAACGCGGCCGCAACGCGGGCCCCTCGACGACCTTCTCCTCCCGATAGAGATGGATCAGGATCGCCCGCCGGATCTTGCGCGCGACGCTCGCAGCGAGCGGCCCGCCGTCGTCCCGCACGTCTTGCCGCAGGTCTTCCCGCAAGAAGGCTGCGACATCGATCGCGTCGCCGACCTTGACCGAGAGGCTGCGGTAGGTGAGCACGAAACGCGCCACCTTGGCGAAGTCCGAGGGGCGCGTGAGCGAGCCGTAGTCGACGTTCAGGAAGCGGTTCTCCGCCCGAGGCCCCTTCATCCAGAAGAGCGCGAGCGGCACGAGAAAGACCTCTCGCGTCCCACTCTCCGCCATCACCGTGCCCACGACCTCGCCGATCAGGTCGAGCTCGTCCTGCCGCTTCTCGGATTTGCGGCCGCGCAGGAAGGTCTTGAGCAGCTGTGTGCGGAGGAAGAGAAAGGCGCTCTTGCGTTCGCGGACCGTGCTGCGGATCGAGCTGCAGTCGTCGCTGTGCTCGGCCTCCCGCGGACGCCCGCGCGCGAGGCGCAGCGCGATCGGGATCAGCTCGAGAACGGGGCGGTAGTAGTAGAAGCTGATCGCGTTGGCGAAGCTCGAGAGTCGCAGCCCGTGGCGGAGGAAGAGGACATTGAAGAGGAAGTAGTCGAGCCGGCTCGAGTAACGCATCACGTAGATGACGCTGCCCCGCTGCTCGAGGGCCTTAAGGCGGGCGACCACCTCGGGATCGAGGGAGAAGTGGCCGAAGAAGCGCTTCTCGAAACGGCGGAAGACGAAGTTGAAGCGCCGGGCCATCGCGGAGCGCAGGGCGTGGCGGTCGCGGGCGGGGCCCCGGGCCGCGCTTTCGTCCTGTCCGTCGAGCTCACCCCTCGGCATCGCGCGCGAGGGTACCGGCGGCGTCCGGGCGGGGCAACGTGCTCGCCTAATCCGGCAGCAGGATCTCGCCCGCGCTCATCTTCGCGGCGATCTCCGCGGCGGTCCAGAGACCCCCGTTCGTCTCCTTCTTGATCCCCGGCGCCGTCACCATCCGCATCTCGGCGATCTGGCCGCCGCCGGCGAGGAAGGTCTTGCCCGTCATCTCCTTGGCGAGGTCGCTCGCGAGGAAGACGATCAACGGCGAGACGAGCTTGGGATCGAACTTCTCGGCCATCGCCTCGCTGCCCATGCCGGGCAGGTCCTCGGTGAGCCGGGTGTGGGCCACCGGGGCGAGGATGTGCGCACGGATGCCGTAGCGCTGGCCTTCGAGGGAGAGACAGCGCGTGAAGCCGAAGATGCCGGCCTTGGCGGCGCCGTAGTTGCACTGGCCGAAATTGCCGTTGAGCCCGCTCGTCGACGAAGTATTGATGATGACGCCGCCCTGCCCGCGCTCCTTCATGTGGAGGTAGACCGGCCGCGTCACGCAGTAGGTGCCTTTGAGGTGGACCGCGATCACCGGATCCCAGAGGTCCTCGGTCGTGTTCGCGAAGCTCTTGTCGCGCAGGATGCCGGCGTTGTTGACGAGGATGTCGACCTGGCCGAACGCCGCGAGCGCGCTCTTCAGGATGTTCTCGCCCCCGGCGACCGTCGAGACGTTGTCGTAGTTGGCGGCGGCCTCGCGGCCCGACGCCTTGATCTGCGCGACGACCTGATCCGCCATCGCGGAGCCGCCTCCGCCCGAGCCGTCCCGCGCGCCGCCGAGATCGTTGACGACGACGGCCGCCCCTTCCGCAGCGAGCGCGAGGGCGTGCTCGCGCCCGAGTCCACCGCCCGCCCCAGTGACGACCGCGACCTTTCCATCCAACAAGCCCATGCCCGTCTCCTCATGCCTGCGCGCGTTCTGGCTGCACGCGTTCTGGCTGCGCGCTCGCGCGGCCGTTCGACCGAGGGCGGACGCTAGCCGAGGGCGGCTCAGTGGAACAGGATCGTCCGGAGCTCGGCGAAGGGCTCGAAGCCGAGCTTGTGGTAGAGGCTCGACGCGCGTTCGTTGCCCGCCACGACGGCGAGCTGGACGTGGGACGCCCCGGACGCGAAGGCCTCCTGAAGCAGCGCCTCCATGCCCTTTCGCGCATAGCCCTGCCGGCGGACGTCGGGCCAGGTGTAGACGCCCTGGACCAGCCAGCCCTGGCTGCGGCGCACGTCGGCGTAGGCGACGAATACGACCCGGCCGTCGACGCACACGACGCGCGCGCGGGCGATGCGGCTCTCGACCCAGCGCGCGAATCCGACCGGATCCGATTCCGCGGGGTCCGGGCGCTGCTCCTCCCACAGGCTCGCGCGGGCAGCATGGACCAGATCGCCTAGATCGCTCGCCCGGGCCATGCGGGCGACACCGGGAAGCGACGCGTCGAGGGCAGGCATTTCAGACGGCGCGAGCCGATAGGCGATCTCGACGCGGTCGATGATCGCCTCGCGACCGGCGGCGGCGAGCGGCGACCAGAGTGCCTCGACCAGGCGGCGCTCACATTTGAGCAGCCCGCTCGGGATGCGCAGCAGGGCGGGCAGGAGAACCGCGAGCGCGTGCTCGTCGAGGTCGGACGAGAGCGCGATGCTCGGCCGCAGCGCGGCGAGTCCCATCAGGCGGTCCCCGGCGAAGGCGCCGTGGAGCTGGGGCGGCGGCTCGTCGGCGAAGGCGCCACTCGACAACCGCTCGACCTGATCGATCAGGACGAGATTCTCGTCCCGTGCGGCGAGCAGAAGCGCGAGGGCCGCGGGCCGATCCCCGGGCGATAGTCGCCGTGCCCGCAGGCGCCCACCGGTCATCGATTACTCCCCTTCGAGTACGACCAGAACGTCTCCCTCTTCGACGGCCTGCCCCTCGCGCACGCGGATCTCGACGACGCGACCCGCACCCGGCGCCTCGACGGGAATCTCCATCTTCATCGACTCGATCACCAACAGGATGTCCTCTTCCTCGACCCGCGCACCCACGGCCGTCTCGATCTTCCACACGTTGCCCGTGACCTGCGCTTCGACCTCGATGTTCACCTTCGTCTCCCGCTGATGACCGCGCGGCAAGGCCGCGCGGAGATCACGGAGCATGCCCGCCGCCTCCCGGGCCGGCAAGCGCAGCCGCGAGACCGGCCCGGACGGCCACGCATCGCAAGCCGCGCTGCTACGCTCGAAAATCCTCGGAGGACCCCGTGCTCGAGACCGTGACCCAGGGCTTCAAGAACGCCACCGACCGGCTGCGCGGCGTTCGCGAGCTCAGCGAAGCCAGCATCGACGAAGCGCTGCGCGACGTGCGCCTCTCCCTGCTCGAGGCCGACGTCGACCTGGCGCTGACCCGCTCGTTCCTCGCCCGCGTGAAGGAGCGGAGCCTCGGCGCCAAGGTCGAGACCCGGGTCCGCGACCGCGCGGGCCACCTGCTGCGGATCACGCCCGGCCAGCACTTCATCAAGATCTGCGAGGAAGAGCTCACCCTGCTGATGGGACCGGTCGACCCGTCCCTCGCGAAGAGCGCGGGCATCGTTTCGGTGATGCTCGCCGGGCTCCAGGGCGTCGGGAAGACGACCGTCGCCGCCAAGCTCGCGGTCCATCTGCGCAAGCAGGGGCGCAGGCCGCTGCTGGTCGCAGCCGACGTCTACCGGCCCGCGGCCATCGACCAGCTGAAGACCCTCGGCGCATCGATCGACGTGCCCGTCCATACCGGCGCCGAGGGCGAGCGGCCACCGGCGATCTGCGCCGCGGCCTTCGCCCGCGCCAAGCGCGAGGGCTTCGACGCGATCGTCTACGACACCGCCGGCCGACTCGCCGTCGACGACGACCTGATGGTCGAGCTCGAGCAGATCGCGCTGGCGGTCGCGCCGGCCAACACGCTGCTCGTGTGCGACGCGCTGATGGGCCGCGATGCGGTCAACGTGGCGAGCGCCTTCGCTGCGCGAATCGCCCTCGACGGCGTGATCCTGACCAAGCTCGACGGCGACGCCCGGGGCGGCGCCGCGCTCTCGGTCAAGGCCGTGACCGGCGTCCCGATCAAGTTCCTGGGCACCGGCGAGACCGTCGACCGCCTCGAGGAATTCCGGCCGGAGGGCCTCGCCTCCCGCATCCTCGGCATGGGCGACATCGTCGGCCTGGTCAAGGACTTCGAAGAGGTCATCGACGAGAAGGAGGCCGAGGCCGACGCAGAGCGCCTGCTGAAGGGGAGCTTCGGACTCGACGACCTGCTGAAACAGATGCGGATGATCCAGAAGCTGGGTCCGTTGAAGGACGTCCTCGGCAAGCTTCCGATGTTCGGGCAGATCGCGGACCAGCTGGACGAGAGCGAGCTCGTGAAGGTCGAGTCGATGATCCAATCGATGACGTCCCGCGAACGCGCGCAGCCCAAGCTGATCGACAAGAGCCGCGCGAAGCGGATCGCTGCGGGAAGCGGGCGCAAGTCGTCGGACGTCCTGCAGCTCGTCGATCGCTTCATGCAGATGCGCCAGCTGATGGGCGCGCTGGGGCAGCAAGGCGGGCTGCTGTCGCGCATGGGCGGCGCCTTTTCTGGTGGCGGAGCTGGTGGCGGAGCTGGTGGCGGAGCCGGTGGCGGACCCGGGTTCGGCGGTGCGCCGTCGCTCGGTGGACGGGGCGCGATGTCGCCCATGGGCTTCGATCCGTCGATGCTCCTCGGCGGTCCCGGACGCGGGAGCGCGCCGCGCAAACCGCAGGATGCCAAGGCCAAGAAAAACAAGCGAAAGCAGCAGCGAGACTCGCGCAAAAAGCACCGGAAGAAGTAAGCTCGCGCGCTGACCGGAATCCACCGCACTCCCCCCACCCGTCCCCTCGGCTGTCCCCCTCGGAGGAGCCCCAGGGCGCGACAGCTTTATTTCCGCTCCGATTCGGCCGAACTGCGGCCGATCGAACGGGTTCGAGAGGGAGTCCATGAAGAGCATCGTGTCGATCGTGATCCTGGGCCTGCTCGCGACCTTCGTCGCCAGCGCCGAGCGCAGCGACTTCCCGCAGCCCCGGGCCCTCGAACCCGACGTCACGTTCTGGAAGCGGATCTACAGTGAGGTCGGAACCGACGGCGGCCTGATCCACGACACGCACGACCTCGGGATCGTCTACGAGGTCGTGATCTTCCCGAGCCGCCACGGCTCCGACCGCCACACGGAAAACCGCAAGCGCCACTACCAGAACATCGTCCGCAGCCTCGCCGCCGGAAAGCGCACGGGCCTCTCCGGCGACGAGAAACGCGTCCTCGCCCTGTTCGGAAACGGCGTCACGAACGCGAAGCTCCGGCTCGCCGCGGAGCGAATCCGCTTCCAGCTGGGCCAGGCCGACAAGTTCCGCGCCGGCATCATCCGCTCGGGCGCCTACATGGACCACATCCTCGCGAACCTGCGCGACATGAACCTGCCGCTCGAGATCGCAAACCTCCCCCACGTCGAGTCGTCGTTCACGCCCAGCATCTATTCACGGACGGGGGCCGCCGGCCTCTGGCAGTTCATGCCTGCGACCGGCCGGCGCTTCATGCGGGTCGACCACATCGTCGACGAGCGACTCGACCCCTATCGCGCCTCGATCGCCGCAGCCCGGCTGCTCGAGCAGAACTACCGCGTGACCGGCACCTGGCCCCTCGCGCTCACCGCGTACAACCACGGCGCCTCCGGCATGCGCCGCGCCGCGAAGCAGCTCGGCAGCAAGGACATCGCGCGCATCGTGCGCGAGTACCGCTCGCCCAGCTTCGGCTTCGCGTCGCGCAATTTCTACGTCGAGTTTCTCGCGGCGAACCACGTCGCCACGCACCACGAAGATTATTTCGGCAAGCTCAGCCTGGACCGCCCGATCGATTTCGAATCCGTGACGATGCCCTTCCATGCGCGGCCGCGGGATCTCGCGAATGCCCTCGGCGTCGACATCGCGACCCTCGAGAAGGCCAATCCGGCGCTGCGGCCGGGCGTCTGGCAGAACTCGAATTTCGTGCCGAAGGGCTACAGCCTGCGCGTTCCCGCCAACGCCCTCGATCGGCCCCTCGAGCAGGCGCTCGCGGCGGTCCCGAACAACAACCGCTATGCGAGCCAGTCTTCGGGGAGCTCCTCCTACGTCGTCCGACGCGGGGACACGCTCGGGAAGATCGCCCAGCGCAACGGGCTCTCGACACAGCGACTCGCCTCGCTGAACGGCATCCGCCGATACAACAACATCCGCGTCGGCCAGCGCCTGAAGCTCCCCGGCAGCACCACGATCAGCCCGATCGATTCGACCCCCGCACCGCGAGAGGTCCTCGTCGCTGCGGCTCCGAAGGCCGCGCCCGCGCGGGTCGAGCCGCAGAAGCCGGCCGAAGTCGCGCCGCCCGAGCCCGATCGGGTGCCGGCGGTCGCGCAGGCCGTCACCGACGCAAACCCGACGGCTGTCGAGAGCTACACCGTCCGCCGCGGCGACAACCTGACCCGGATCGCGAAGGTCCACGGCCTCTCCGTGGCCGAGCTCGCCGCGATGAACGGCCTCGGCAATCGCCATCAGATCCGCGCCGGACAGCGCCTGCGGATCGTCCAGGATTCGGCAGCGCCGCCGGCCCCGGAGCCGAAGGCGCCCGCCGCCCCCGAGATCCAGGTCGCCAAGGTCGAGACCGTGCCGGCCACGCCGAAGGCGCAGCCCGCTCCGCCCACACCGAAGACGCCGACGGCACAGCCCGCTCCGCCCAAGGTCGCGAGCCCCGCGCCGATCCCGCGGCCCAACGCGAACGCCGGCAGCGCCGAGCTCGCCGAGGCGTGGGATCCGAGCGAGGAGAGCGCGACGGACCCGAGCCCCGGGCTGCTCGCGGATCCCTCCGACTACACGATCGCCGCCGACCGCACGATCATCGTGCAGCCCAACGAGACGCTCGGGCATTACGCCGAGTGGCTCGGGGTCCGGACGAGCGGCCTGCGGCGACTGAACGGCCTGCGGTACGGAGAGCCCGTCTCCGTCCATCAGAAGCTCCGCCTCGACTTCTCCCACGTGCCGCCGAGCGACTTCGAACGGGTGCGCGTCGAATATCATCGGGAGCTGCAGGAAGCGTTCTTCGCCGAATGGGAGATCGAGGGGACATCGGTCCACAAAGTCGGCCCCGGCGACTCGATCTGGACGCTCTCGACGCGGCGCTATGCGGTGCCCATCTGGCTGCTTCGCCAGTACAACCCCGACGTCGACCTCGATGCGCTTTCGACCGGCACGCCGATCACGGTGCCCAAGCTGCGCCAGCGAAGCGCGGAGACGAGCGCACGGGACGTCGCGGGGCGGACGGCGACGGCCGGCTAGTCCGTCAGGCCTGGAAGACCTTCTCGTCCGGTAGGCGGATCGCGGTCAGGGGTCCGCCGTAGACGGCCCCCGTGTCGACCCCGATGCTGAAGGGCGTATTCCAGCGCACGCCGAAATCCTCGTTCGGCGTGTGCCCGTAGACCATCGTGACCCCGAGGTCGTGGGGCAGATCGCCGCTCGTGCGGTTCCAGAGCAGATCCTCGGGTCGCGACTTGCGCAGCGCGTAGGCGAGATCGCCGCTGCGCAGCTGACTCTGGCTGATGCCGGCGTGGACGAAGAGATAGTCGCCCTCGGCATGGGACAGGCGCAGCGAGAGCAGGAAATCCTCGTGGCTCTTCGGCAGGCTGAAGCTCTCGCGGTCGGTGTCCTCGCGATCGAAGTAGCCGTAGGCCGCGAGCGTGCGGTCGCCGCCGTTCATGAGGAACGCGTCGCCCCCGAAAAAGGCGTCGTCGGTCCAGCCGAGAAAATCGAGGAACATCGACTCGTGGTTGCCCAGCAGGAAGACGCACGCGTGGCGCTCGCGCAGCTCGATCAGCCGCTCGATCACGCCCGGTGAATCGGGACCGCGATCGATGTAGTCCCCCAGGAAGATCAGCTTGTCGCCAGGCTCGAGCGGCAACAGCTCGAGCAGCTCGTCGAGTTTCTCGAGCTCGCCATGGATGTCACCGATCGCGTAGAGCATGCGCCTCGACCGCCGGGTGTGAGGCACCGGCTTCCCTCGGGTCCCATCGGTTTCCCGCGAGGCCCTCTTGAAGGGATTCCGGCCGGGGCCCGGGCCCCGCCGAGCGACCCGCGCTCCCCGCTCCGGAGCCCGCGTCCGCCGCCGGGGCCGCCGCTCGGTTCGCGAGCTGGCCGCACGCCGCGTCGATGTCGCGGCCGCGATCGCGCCGCAGCGTGACCCGCAGGCCGGCTTCGTGGAGCGCCGCCGTGAAGCGATCGACGACGGCCGCCGGCGGCGGCTGATAGGGCGCGTCGGCGTGCGGATTCATCGGGATCACGTTCACCTTCGCGGGAATCCCCGCGATCAGGCGCGGCATCCGGCGCGCGTCCTCGAGCGAGTCGTTGATGCCGTCCATCAACGTGTACTCGAAGAAGACCGGCCTTCGTCGACCCAGCTGCGGCTCGCTGCGCAAGGTCGCCATCAGCTCCGCCAGCGGAAATCGCTTATTGAGGGGCACCAGCACGTCGCGCACCTCGTCGGTCGTCGCATGCAGGCTGACGGCGAGATGGATCGGCGCCACCGCAAGCAGGGCCCCGATCTGGGGCAGCACGCCCGCCGTCGAGACGGTGATGCGCCGCGGGGCCAGGGCCAGCCCCTTCGGATCGACGAGGATGCGGATCGCCTCGGAGACATTCGGCAGATTGAGCAGCGGCTCGCCCATGCCCATGAAGACGAGATTCGTGAGCGCCTCACCGGCCGGGATCCGGCGTCGCGCGTGAAGCACCTGGTCGACGATCTCGCCGGCGGAGAGATTGCGCGTGAAGCCGAGAGCACCGGTCGCGCAGAAGCTGCAGGTGAGCGGGCAGCCGACCTGGGTCGACACGCAGAGCGTGTGGCGACGCTCTTCTGGGATCAGGACCGCCTCGATCCGGGCCCCGTCGAAGGCGCGCAGCAGGAGCTTCTGGGTGCCGTCGACCGAGTGCTGTGTCGTCTCGACTTCGAGGGTCTCGAGCTCGAACTCGGCGGCGATCTCGCCCCGCAGCGACGCCGGCAGATTCGTCATCTGCTCGAGCTCGGTCGCGTCCTGCTTGTAGAGCCAGGTCGCCACCTGGTCGGCTCGATAGGCGGACCAGCCCCGCTCGGCGAAGAGCGCGCGCAACGCGCTCCGCGAGTGGTCCTTCAGGCTCGGACGCCTGCGCGCGTGGGTTCTCGCGTCGGCGTCGGTCATCGCACTGCGTCCTCGCCGCGGTCGGCCTCTTCAAGGGCAGAGTACGCGAAGAAATGCAGCGGCCGCGCCTCGGCCCGCCACTGCGCTTCGTAGCCCGTCGTCATGCGCCCGGGCACCTCGGGTAGGAACGCCAGCGGCGCATAGCGATTCTCGAGCGCCTTCTCGCCGGCGAGGGCCTCGTCGATCTGATGGGCATAGGGAACGTCGTCGGTGGCGACTAACAGGGTCCCGCCCGGGGCGAGCGCCCGCGCGGCGAGGGCGGCGAAGGCGGGACCGACCAGACGCCGCTCGGCGTGTCGCGCCTTCGGCCAGGGATCCGAGAAATTCACCCAGATCTCGCAAAGGGATCGCGGCGCGAACCCGTCGCGAAGCGCTTCCTCGCCCCGACCGACGACGAGCAGCACGTTCGAGAAGCGCGCGCGCGCCACCTTGCGCGCCATCTTGAGTCCGCGCTTCCACGAGACCTCGATGCCGACGAAATCCGATTCGGGTGCGCCCGCCGCCAGGCCGAGCAGGAATTCCCCGCGTCCGAAACCGACCTCGAGCACCCGGCGACGCGACGGCGTGTCGCCCGCAGAGCCTGCGATCGCGTCGTCCGGCGGTGTCTCGTCGCCCGCCCTCGCGACGCTCCGGGCGCGGGCACGGGCGAACAGCGCCTCCCAGCCGGAGGCGGCGACTTCCTCGGGCGACACACGCGGGTCGTCACCGGGAATCTCGTATTTGAGGGAGCGCCCCATGGCGGCGGGATCCTAATCGAGTCCCGCCTCCCGCGCTTCGCGGCTCGCGGCGAGCCCGCCGACGACGTGGGAAACGACGTGCCGGACCGCCTGCTCGAGCTCGTGGACGTCGATCACCTCGACATCGAAGGCCTTCGCCCGCTCGAGCAGCGCGTCCTGGATGCGCACGATCTCCTCGAAGCTGCGCAGGTAGCGCTCGGAAGCCCGCGCGCCGCGGCCGTGTGCGCGCGCAACGATATGCGCCCGCAACGACTCGACATCCTGGTCCGCGGCGAGCAGGAGAACGACGTGGGCCCGGTCCCGCCAGCCGGCGAGGTCGTAGAGACCGGGCACGAGACTCACGCCGTCGATCACGGTGTTGGTTCCCTCGATGATGGCGCGCTCGATCACCGCGCGGACACCGACCGCCACCGTGCGCGCCTGGTCGAGAAACCCCTCCACGATCGGCTCGAGCCCGGGCGCGACGGGCACGACGAGCTTGCGGTGGGCCTCGAAGGAGGACACGTGCAGGGTCGGCACGAGGTCGTCCGAGATCATCACGCGCATCACGTCGCGGATCGCGTCGGTCGAGAGCACCCGGGCGATCGAGAGCCGCCTGGCGACCTCGATCGCGAGGGACGATTTGCCGACGCCACTCGTGCCGCCGAGCAGCAGGATCAGCGGCTTCGCATCCTGACCCTGGAACGCCCGCCAAACGCGGTAGCGCCCGGCGTACTCGGCGCCGTAGAGCCGCTCGAGGACCTCGTGGACGAGGGCGCGCAGGAGATCCCGCGTGACCTCGCGTTCGTCGCGCAGCCGGAGGGTCCGCTCGATCTGGACGACGACCTCGAGGACCTGGTCGGGCTCGAGACCCGTGGGATAGAGCGATTGGAGCAGCCGCCCCTGATTGAAGGGCCAACGGCCGTCCTTGCCGACGACGTCGATGCGCACCTCGGCCAGCGCGAGCGGCAGCTCCCGGGCGGGGGCGGGGGCGGGAGATTGCGAGGAGGCCGGGGAGGTCGAAGTCGGCGACGTCTGGCGAGTGCCGGTGAAACGGGAGAGGGACCGGGGCGCGGACGACTCGGCGCTTGGCTCGGCGGGCTCGCGAGGCGAGGGCTCGAGGCTCTTCTTGGAGTTCTGGATGTCCGGTGTGCCCAACATGCCCGACCTTACCAGCCCGGACCGCGTTGCGACATGCGCCCGGGCCCCGCCTTCGGGCGGCGGCGCTCAGGGGGACGCCCGAGTGCCAGCCTTCTTTTCCCGGCCACTGCGACAATTCCTCGGACTTTTGGCTTGACTTGCACCGGGCTGCCTCTTTTACTCTGTTCACCAGGGTCGACTCGATCGGCAGACCCCGCTGCAGCCCGGTGAGATCGCCACCCCCCGTGAGAACATCGCCCTGCGCTGCACGCAGAGGCCTGCTGAGCTCTCCGCGGGGATCCATCTGCGGTGAGAGAGCGGTGAGAGAGCGGTGAGAGAGCGGTGAGAGAGACCGGTGGGACGCGAATCCTTCCGGGGGGCGAGTAGGGGACGAGGGATCCGGATGACGAAGACGACACACGCCTCCGATACCGAGCGCTCCGGCG
>JANMTD010000119.1:0-8387 GCA_031390075.1 Deltaproteobacteria bacterium
CGCACCGGAGACGCGGCTCTCCGCGATTCGACACGAGCCTGGGGCGCTGAAGCTCGAATTCCGACTGGATGATTTCGAAGAGGAGCTGCGGCCGGGACTCGCCCAGCGGCTGCAGGAGCGATTCCTGCCGCTGCCGAGGATTCGCTTCAGCGGTCGCGCGTGAAGACCTTTCGGCGCTTGACTTCCTTCTTGTCCGTCCGCTTCTCGGGATCCTGATAATGGCCCCACGGAAACTCGGGGGCGAGGATCGGCTTGAAGTCGGGCGGTGTTTCGAAGGGGCAGGTCAGGAACTCGAAGAGGCCGATCGCCTCGGTCGCGACCATCCAGCCGAGGCCCTTCGCGAGTCCCCAGGTCGCCCCGACGAAGGGACCCTGGGCGCGCGTCGTTTCGATCACCTGGGCGGGGACCACGATCACGCCGAGCGTCAGGTTGGCCAGACCCCGCCCGAGCTTGCGCGGCGACGAGTCGTCGGCCGCGGCGTCGCCCGCGCCGAGCAGCACGCAGGCGAGCGCGAGTCCGATCGTCTGGACGGACGATCTGCGAGCCGAACCTGTCGGGCGGCGGGGGGAACGGGCTGACGGCGAATGGAACATCAAGGTCGATTTCCTCGGGCGGTCCGGTCGCGGCCGGAGCGCGGCGTGGATCTCGACCTCCATCGTCGCGAAGCCCTCCAAGCTGTAACCGGAGAGCGACCTTCGGCGAAGTGATGAGGCATACGCTGCCGTCGCTCGGCTGTGCGAAGCTCCGGCCCTGCGGGGCCTCGGATGTAACCGGGGCCGTGGGCTCGGTATCTGTTGCTCGGCGAGGGGCTTGGGGCGATCGCAGGCGAGGTGCAAGATGGGTGAGGCGAAGATTCCGGAATCCCAGGTGACCGACGAGGCGCTCTTCGTGAATCGCCGCGAGGTCCTGCGTCTGGGAGCGGTCGCGGCCCTCGGTGCGGCGCTCGCCGGCTGTCCGGCCGCCGACGAGGCCGATGCGTCCGCCGAGGTCGGAGCGGCACGCCCGCCCGAGCTTACGGACGTCCGTCCCGCGGCGGACGCCTATCGCGTCGATGCGCCCGTGACCGACTATCAAGACGCGACCCGCTACAACAATTTCTACGAGTTCGGCAGCGACAAGACCGACCCCGCCGAGAACGCCCACACGCTCCGCCCTTCGCCCTGGTCCGTCCTGATCGACGGCGAGGTCGCGAAGCCCGGCCGCGTGCCCCTCGAAGACATCCTCGCGACGGCCGCGCTCGAGGAGCGCATCTATCGCCTCCGCTGCGTCGAGGCCTGGTCGATGGTGGTGCCGTGGGTCGGGATTCCGCTCGCGACCGTGTTGGCCCGCTATGCGCCGACGTCGAAGGCACGTTATGTCGCGTTCGAGACGCTCGTCGATCCGGAGCAGATGCCGGGCCAGCGGCAGAACGTGATCGATTGGCCCTACCGCGAGGGGCTCCGCCTCGACGAGGCGATGCATCCGCTCGCGTTCCTCGCCGTCGGCATGTACGGCCGCGTATTGCCGAACCAGAATGGCGCGCCGATCCGGCTCGTGGTGCCGTGGAAATACGGCTTCAAGAGCATCAAGTCGATCGTCCGCATCCATCTGACGACGACCCAGCCGCGCACGAGCTGGAACGACCTCCAGCCTTCCGAGTACGGCTTCTACGCCAATGTGAATCCCGAGGTCGACCATCCGCGCTGGAGCCAGGCCCGCGAGCGGCCCCTCGGCGGCTTCCGAAAACAGCCGACGCTCCCGTTCAACGGCTACGCCAACGAGGTCGCGAGCCTCTACGCCGGCCTGGATCTGACCCGGAACTTCTGATGCGGGGCCGGGAGAACGCGCGGCGCGTCCAGGGTCTTGCCATCGCGCTCGCGTTCCTGCCGGCAGCGGTGCTGGCCCTGCGTTTCGCGACGCAGGGAGTCGGTGCCGATCCGATCAAGGAACTGACCCACACGACGGGCGAGTGGGCGATCCGCTTCGTCTTCCTGTCGCTCGCGATCAGCCCGCTGCGCCGCTTCTTCGGCTGGTCCTTCCTGGCACCGCTGCGCCGCACCTTCGGCCTCGCCGGCTTCGCCTACGCCGTCGCCCACATGCTCACCTGGTCGCTCCTCGACCTCGAGCTCGAGCCCGCCGCGATCGCCGAGGACCTGACCGAGCGCCCCTACGTGATGGCCGGGATGGCTTCGTTCGTGATCCTCTCGGCCCTCGCCGCCACGTCGACCCGGAGCGCGATGAAGCGCCTCGGCCGCCGCTGGATCACGCTCCACCGTCTCGTCTACGCCGCAGCCGCCCTCGCCCTCGTCCACCATTTCTGGCTGATCAAGGCCGACTACCGCCCCGCTCTCCTCCACGCCGCGATCCTCGCCGTGCTCTTCGGCGCACGCGTCGCCTGGCGTTTGCGCAAGCCCGCGCCCGGGCTCGCATGAAGATCCGCGCGAAGAGTTGCTCGCGGAGGACGTCGCGGCGCGGCGCCGCGGATGCGGGCTGCCTGCGCTTGCCCCCCGTACCGAGCGAGCGCATTCTCCCGCACCGGCCCGGGCCCTCCCCTACCCGATGACGCCGACGGAGAGACGATGAGCCCCGACGATTCTTCCCCGTCTCTCCCGTCCGACGACGTCCACCTCGTGCGGGCCGGCGATCGCGAGATCTGGCTCGTCGGCACCGCCCACGTCTCCCAGCGCTCGGTCGAGCTCGTCCGCGCCGTGATCGAGCGCGAGCGGCCCGACGTCGTCTGCATCGAGCTCGATCACGGCCGCTACGAGGCGCTCTCCCAGGAGAAGCGCTTCGCCGAGCAGGATCTGCGCGAGGTGATGCAGAAGAAGCAGCTCGCGACCTTGATGCTGAACCTGATCCTCGCCTCGTATCAGCGGCGCCTGGGATTGAAGCTCGGGGTCGCGCCCGGCAGCGAGCTGCTCGAGGCGGCGCGCGTGGCGGAGCGGCTCGGGATTCCGATCGCGCTCTGCGACCGCGAGGTGCGCGTGACGCTGCGGCGCGCGTGGCGATCGATCTCGTGGTGGCAGAGGGTGCGACTGCTCTCGGAGCTCGGTGCGAGCCTGATCGAGAGCCCGGACGTCAGCGAAGAGGACCTGGCGCGGCTTCGCAACCAGGACGTCGTCTCCGAGGTCATGAACGAGCTGGGCCGCATGATGCCGGATCTCAAACGGGTCCTGATCGACGAGCGCGACGCCTATCTCGCCCACAAGATCCTCGAGGCCGACGGCCGCCGCGTCGTCGCCGTCGTCGGCGCCGGACATGTCGAGGGAATGAAGGGCCGCCTCGAACGGGGCGAGCGAGCGGACCTCGAGGAGATCGAAGCGATCCCGCCCGACTCGTTCGCCTGGAAGCTCGCGGGCTGGTCGATTCCGGCGTCGATCATCGTGGCGATCGCCTGGATCGCCTGGACGCAGGGACCCGAGGCCGCCGGCGAGAACGTGGCGATCTGGTTTCTCGCCCACGCGATCCCGACGGCGATCGGCGGCCTGATCGCGCTCGGACATCCGATGGCGATTGTCATCGGTGCGATCTCGTCGCCCTTCACGGCGCTCTCGCCCCTGATCGGCGCGGGACATATCGCGGCCTTCGCCCAGCTCTGGGCGTGCCCGCCGCTGGTCTCGGATTTCTCGACCGTGGGCGACGACCTCGCGGTCGCCAGCCGTTGGTGGCGGAGCCGCTTGATGCGCATCTTCCTCGTCTTCGTATTGACGACGATCGGGAGCAGTCTCGGGACCTGGGTCGGCGGCCTCGGCGTGCTGCGCAACCTGGTCGAGGGCTCGGGCGGGTAGCGGATCGGCCCGAGTCGCGTGTGATAGAGTGACCTCCCGATCGCGAATGCGTGAACGACCTGAATGAATAGAAGATGAAGTCGTACCTCGATCTTCTCCATGACGTACTCGAGAATGGCGTCGACAAGAGCGACCGCACCGGCACCGGTACGCGCAGCGTCTTCGGCCGCCAGCTCCGCTTCACGCTCGACCCGGCTCTCGATCCGGCTCTCGATCCAAAGAAGACCGGCGGCGGCTTCCCGCTGCTCACGACCAAGCGCCTCCACACGAAGAGCATCGTCCACGAGCTGCTCTGGTTCATCGCCGGCGATACGAACGCGAAGACGTTGCAGGCCGATGGCGTCACAATCTGGGACGAATGGGCGGGCGAAGACGGCGACCTCGGTCCGATCTACGGCGCCCAGTGGCGCCGCTGGCGGGCCGCACCGCCCCGCGATGCCGCGACCGGAACGCCGCCCGTCGAGATCGATCAGCTGACCCGGCTGGTCGAGAAGATCCAGAGCGATCGCGATTCACGGCGGCTCGTGATGAGCGCCTGGAACGTCGGCGAGCTCGACGCGATGAAGCTCCCGCCCTGCCATCTGCTCACGCAATTCAACGTCCACCGCGACCGGCTCCACTGCCTCGTCACGATGCGCAGCGTCGACGTCTTCCTCGGCCTGCCCTTCAACATCGCGTCGTATGCGCTGCTGACGATGATGATGGCGCAGGTGACGGATCTCGAGCCCGGCGAGCTCGTCTTCTCGCTGGGCGATACCCACGTCTACCACAACCACTTCGAGCAGGCGCGGCTCCAGCTTTCGCGGACGCCGCGCGCGCTGCCTCGCATGCGCATCAACCCCGCCGTGAAGTCCCTGTTCGAATTCACGCCCGCCGACTTCCGACTCGAAGACTACGACCCGCACCCGCGGATCGTGGCGCCGATCGCGGTCTAGCCGCGAACGCGATCCCATGCGCATTTCGCTCGTCGTGGCGGCGGCTCGGAACGGCGTGATCGGTCACCGCGGCGACATCCCGTGGCGGCTCCCCGACGATCAGCGCTTCTTCCGCAGCCTGACCGTCGGCCACTGCATCGTGATCGGCCGCAAGACCTTCGACGAGATCGGCCGCGCGCTGCCCGACCGGAAGAACCTGGTCGTGAGCCGGACGCCCCGCGAGAGCGAGGGCGGCATGGAGTTCTTCAGCGACCTGCCGAGCGCGCTCGACTGGGCGCGCGAGCACGGATTCCGCGAGTGCTTCATCGCCGGCGGCGAGGGGATCTACCGCGAGGGGCTCGCCTACGCGGACTGCGTCTACCTGACCCGCGTCGAGGCCGAGCCCGAGGGCGATACGGTCTTTCCCGATCTCGACCCCGGCATCTGGCAATGTGTGGAACGAGACGTCCGCGCGAGCGACGAACGCCACGCGCATGCTTTCGCCTTCGAGCGCTGGGAGCGCCGAGCGCGCGGGGAGTCGACGGCTTGACCGACAGGGATCCGCGCCTGATCGCGCCCCGCCCGTCTGCGGGCCCCGACGAGCTCGTCCGCACGATCTCGGAATCGGGCACGATCGCCGTGAAGGCGATCATGGCGAGCGAGCTCGTGGCCGAGGCGCTCTCGCTGCGCGACTACGCGCCGACCGCGGCGAATGCGCTCGGGCGCGCGATGATGGGCGCGCTGCTGATCGCGGTAGGGAGCGCCGACGACGATGCCGACGACGCGAACGTCGAGTCGGTGCAGGCTCAGTTCCGCGGCAATGGACCGATCGGGAGCCTCACGGCCATCGCCGATTCCCGCGCGCGGGTCCGCGGCACCGTCCAACACCCCCTGACGGATTGTCTCCGCGACGACGGCAGTCCGAACGTCGCCCGGGCCGTCGGCCTCGGCACCCTCAACGTCGTGCGCCACCGCCCGCGCTGGCGTTCTCCCTACACGGGCAGCGTGCCGCTCGTGTCGGGCGAGATCGCAGGCGACCTGACCCTGTACCTGACCGAGAGCGAGCAGACCCCTTCGTCCATGGGTCTCGGCGTCGCCTTCGGACCGCAGCTGCGCGACGTGGGCGCCTGCGGTTTCCTCGTCCAGGCGCTCCCCGGCGCCAGCGACGAGGAGCTCGCGCAGGTCGAAGCGAACGTCGCCGGCATGCCCGGCCTCGCAACGCTGCTCGAGGGCCCGATCGATGCCCACGCCCTGATCGACCGACTCCTGATCGGCCTGGGCGCTCGCGCACGCCACCGGATGGCCCCGCGCTTCTACTGTCCCTGCACGCGAGCGCGCGCCCTGCGCACGCTTTCGCTGCTCGACATCGAAGAGATCGAGGAGCTCGTGACGAGCGGCGCGAGTCAGGAGATCGTGTGCGAGTTCTGCGGCCGCGCCTATCAGATCGAGGCCCACGAGATGCAGCCGCTGCTCGGCCCGCTCGGCCGCGCCTAGCAGGCTTTCGCCGCGTCGATCCGGGCTCTTTATGGGCTAAGAGCTCAGGCGAGGCATTTCGCGCGCAGACGCTCGAGCACCGAGTCGTCGACCCCGGCGTCGCGCAGGTAGCCCTCCATCGAGCCGTAGCGCGCGCCGATCTCGGCGACGACCTTCTCCATCGTCTCGGGGCGCGCGTGGAGCGTGTCCTCGGGCATGTGCTTCAGCGCGTCTTCGTAGCCCTTCATGCTCATGATGCGCGCGATGATCGCGTCGATCCGCTCGGCGGACAGCGCATAGTCGGCGACGATCAGATCGTCGGGGACACCGAGCGCGCCGAGCAGGACCGCGGAGATCACGCCGGTCCGGTCCTTGCCCGCAGCGCAGTGGTACACGGCGCCGCCGCGAGCGGAGGCGAGGATGCGCACGACGTTCGCGATTTTCTTCTGGCCCACGAACATCAGGCCGAGATAGCGCTCGCCGAGGGACATGTTCGCCGGCGCCGCCCGGTTGCCCGCCTGGGGGTCACCGTCGAAGAGCGGCGTGTGATGGAACACCATCGGCTCGCGCTCGAGCAGGCCGCGGCCCTCGGCGTCCAACTCGTACGTGGAGCGCAGGTCGACGATGTCCGAGAGACCGATCGACGTGAGCTGGCTCACATCGGCGGGCGTCAGCGCGTGGAGCGCATCGCTCCGAAATAGCGTGCGCCAGCGGATCGAGCGCCCTTCGGTCGTCGGATAACCGCCCAGGTCACGAAAATTCACACACCCGTCGAGCTCGATTCGTCGTTCCACGGCGCGGGAGTCTAGCCCCGCTCGACCATCGCACCACGATCAACGGGCGAAGAAGAATCGAATGCGAAGGAAACCCGTGCTTCTCCCGCCGGCGAGCAGGTGACGAGCGCGATCTCGCTGTATGATGCAGCCGCCGCTTGGAACGGGGGGTGGATGACCGAGTCGGCGTACTCATCGATTCATGGTGCAGAGATCTCTGAGAGGTCGACTGAGCTGGTGCTGCCGAGCAGCCCCGCAGCGTCGACCCATGGTGATCTCGATGAAGCCGGCGCGGCCACGGCCGATTTTTCCTCGTACTCCTCTTACATTGAGAGAGGCCCTGAGAGAGGCTCCGAGAAGGAATCCGAGACGGGCTCCTGGCGCGCTGCGCCACCCGCGCACAGCGCGGAATTCACGCAAGCGTCGGAGACCGGTGATCCGGTCGCCTCGCAACCCGGATTTGCCCTGCCGGGTGACCGCGGGCCGCGCAATGCCCATCGTGACTCCCTTCGTGACTCCCTTCGTGAACAGGAAGGCGGATCCCATCGCCCGTCATTTTGGCGGAGAATCGCCCTCGGAAGGCGTTCCCAGGCGCTCCGCACGACTCAGCTCGATGACGCCGCCGATCCCCACCAGCCAGGCGAGAGCGTGCACGCGTTCGGTGCCAGCGGGACCGGGCTCGCGGGCCATGAGATGGAGATCGCTCCGACGCGCGGGAACGATCGGGCCCTCGCTCCACGCGACACGAACGAGATGATCGCGGCGCGGGCGAGCGCCGCCGCCGAGCGACGGATCGTCGAGCCGCTCCTGCAGGCCCTCGTCTCCGTCGAGGCCAAGCTCGAGCGCAGCCATGTCGACCTCGTCGGACGCTCCGATCAGGTCGAGCAGCGCTTGACCCAGCTCTGGGACATCGAGGAGCAGCTCGGCGCGCTGGGCGAGCTCCAGGAATCCGTCCTCCAGGTCACAGAACAGCAGCGCCGCCTCGAAGCCGCCCTCGTCGCCCAGACCCGGATCCTGCGCTGGCTCGTCGGGGGCATCATCCTCTCGCTCGCCGTCGCGGCGTTCTCGGTCGCGTTCTTCCTCCGCGTCTCGAGCTGAGCCCGCTACGACCGGTCTCATCCGGAGTCATCCGGACCCGCCCGCAAAGCGTGCGCAACCTGGTCGCCCGAGCTCATTGAACACGGGTTCGTATGGTGTCCTTCTGCCGTTTGGTCGAGGGAAAGGCGCGTCCGCGACTTGACAGCCCTCGGGCTATTAATCAGTGTATCCGCATATTCGGATGTCATTCGGGAGACGCGGGGCGGCCCGGCCGATCTCGAAGGGCCGACGAGCCCGGATGATCCCTCGAGAAACCCGCTTTCAGCCTCCTTTAATGCTCCTTTAATCCTCCTTTAATCAGAGAGAAAACCATGACCCAGGAAGCAGTTGCCCCGTTCAAAGTCGCCGACCTCCGCCTCGCC
>JANMTD010000122.1:0-7838 GCA_031390075.1 Deltaproteobacteria bacterium
TGAAGCGGATCCAGGTTCCGTTGGGCTCGTCGGTCTTGCCGCCCTTTTCGCTCTTGAGCTTCCCGCGTTCGAAGGAAGCAGACTTGAACTGGCCTTCGCGGATGCTCTTGACCTCGAAGGCCGAGGACAGCGCGTTGACCGCCTTCGTGCCGACGCCGTTCAAGCCGACCGAGAACTGGAAGACGTCGTCGTTGTACTTGCCGCCGGTGTTGATCTGGCTGACGCAGTCGACGACCTTGCCGAGCGGGATGCCGCGGCCGAAGTCGCGGACCTCGATCGTCGCGCCGTCGCGGGCGATCTCGATCTTCTTGCCCGCGCCCATGATGAACTCGTCGATCGAGTTGTCGATGACCTCTTTCATCATCACGTAGATGCCGTCGACCGCCGTCGAGCCGTCGCCGAGGCGGCCGATGTACATGCCGGTCCGCAGGCGGATATGCGAGAGCGCGTCGAGGGTCTGGATCGCCTTCTCGTCGTAGGCGACCTTCGCGCCCGCGCCCGAGCCACCGGCCGAGCCGGCGCCGTCCCTCCCGTTCGCCCCCGATTTTGCTGCGGCCTTCGTCATTTCGATGCTCTAGTCCTCTCGCCGGGCCATCGCTTGCTCGGCCCCATCTCGCCCCGGTCGATCTCGCGTTCGAACCACCCCGTCGAATCCGGCGCACGGCGCGAACGAGGCATCGCGCCGTCGAGAGCGTCCCGCTGCGGGAAGCTTCACGCTCCGATTTCAAGCTGGGGGGTGGGGCGGCGCACAGGTTCGGCCATCTCACGCGATCGTCAAGAAGCGAACGTCGAGCACCGCGCCGAGGCGACCGATCAAGCCCTTGGCCCCACGGGGTTCGAGCGCTCCTCCGGCCCGGATCGCGTGCGTCCGCTCACGCTTTCAATCGAGATCTCGCACACGAAACGTCCATGCAGCGCGCGGGCCGGAGAAGACCAGGATGCGCTGATCCGTGTGGAGTGTCGCGAGGGTGTCCTGCGCGTCGATCGACTCGAGGGACTCCTTCAATCGAAACGGGAGCGACGCGAAGAGACCGAGGTCCGGCGCGAGGCCGAGCGCGCGGCGATTGGTGGTCGCGATTCCGACGGACGCCCCGACGCGGACCGCTTCGAGGAACTCGCCCGGCATGAAGCTCTCCTCGATCCAGCCCCCCAGCTGGCCGACGAATCCGAGCGCGCGGCGGTTCGTCGGCACGAGGGCGACGCGCTCCGAGACGACCGCGTAATCGGGGGCGCGCTCGGAGAGCCGGTAGCGCGCCTCCTGAAAGCTTCCGCCGATGGTGACGCCGAGCGCGCGGCGATCGGTCAGGACGATGCCGACCCGCCCGCGGCTCTCATTGAAGAGGACGACCTCTTCGACGTCGAGGCGGACCCGCGCCCGGCTCCCCGTGATCGCGTTGAAGGCGAATAGATTGCGCCCGTCCTGTTGGATCGTGATGACGTCGAGGCGCTCGACCTCGTCCGGGTAGAGGGAGACCTGGGCCCGCGCACCGCCCGCGGCGACCGCGAGGAGGCCCAGGGCGACAGGAAGCGCCAGAAGCACGAGCCAGAACCGCCGCTGCAGCTGCATGCCCGGAGTGGACCCTTTCACGCGACTGCGCGCAACCGAGGAGGACCCCGCCGACCGATGCGGGTTCCGGTGCGGCCGGCGAAGGCCGCCCCCGCCGACCCGAACGCCGGCTGCCCGGATCTGGTATCTACCCGCCGATGGATCCCGTCTACATCAGCCCCATCAATCGCGGCGTCGCGCCCGCCGCGCCGGGCGAGTTCAAGCCGGTCCCGATCGGCCCGATCTGCGCCGATCCCCCGGTCGTCCTCGCCCCGATGGCCGGCATCACGAATGCGCCCTTCCGCCGCCTCTGTCGCCGCTTCGGCGCCGGCCTCTACGTCTCCGAGATGATCACCGCCCGGGCGCTGGTCGAGCGCAACGAGAAGACGATGCGGCTCTCGGAGTTCGACCCCGACGAGAGCCCGAGGAGCCTCCAGCTCTACGGCGTCGATCCCCATTATGTCGGGGAGGCGGTCAAGCTGTTGGTCGGCGAGGACCGCATCGACCACCTCGACATGAATTTCGGCTGCCCCGTCAAAAAGGTCACCCGCCGCGGCGGCGGCGCCGCGATCCCCGCCAAGCCGCGGTTGCTCGAGGCGATCGTCCGCGCCGCCGTCCGCAATGCCGGCGCGATCCCCGTCACGATCAAGTTCCGCATCGGCATCGAAGACGGCTGGCACACCTTCCTCGATGCGGGCCGGATCGCCGAGAGCGAGGGCTGCCGCGCCGTCGCGCTCCACGCGCGCACCGCCGCCCAGCTCTACGAAGGTGAGGCCGACTGGAACGCGATCGGCGAGCTGAAGCAGGCGGTCAAGACGATCCCGGTGTTCGGGAACGGGGACATCTGGGAGGCGTGGGATGCCCTGCGCATGATGCGCGAGACGGGCTGCGATGGCGTCGTCGTCGGGCGGGGGTGTCTCGGAAGGCCGTGGCTGTTTCTCGATCTCGCGGACGTCTTCGCCGGGCGACAGCCCGAGAATCCGCCGCATTTCGGCGAGGTCGCGGAGACGATGCGCCTGCATGCGCGGCTGCTATGTGAGTGGAACAGCGAGCGCTGGGGCATGCGGGATTTCAGGAAGCACGCGACTTGGTACACGAAGGGGTTCCCGGGCAGCACGAAGCTGCGGGAGAAGCTGATTCGCATCGAGTCGCTGGCGGAGCTCGATGCGATTCTCGAGGAAGGGGACGGCACGGCAGAGTTTCCGCCGACTGCCATGCGGGCGAAGCGGGGGAAGAAGGGGGGGCGGCAGAAGGTCGTGCTTCCTGAGGGCTTCAGGGACAATCTCGAGGACGAGACACCGCCTGCGGCGGAAGAAGAAGGGGACGGGGGATGACGAAAAAGAGCTCCGGTATGGCCAAACACGATTTCTCCGGACGCGTCGCGCTCGTCACCGGCGCCGCGGGCGGCATCGGCCGCGCGACCGCGATCGAGCTCGCACGCGCCGGGGCGAAGGTCACCGTCGCCGACATCGACCTCGAGCACGCGAAGCAGACGGTGGCCCTGATCGAAAAGGCCGGCGGTACAGCCCTCGCCGTCCGCGTCGACGTCGCCGATTCCGCCTCGGTCGCCGCGATGGTGAAGACGACGGTCGACAGCTTCGGCCGCCTCGACTTCGCGCACAACAACGCCGGCGTCATGGGCGGCAGTCGTCCGATCGTCGACATGCCCGACGAGGTCTGGCAGCGGGGCATCGGCGTGATGCTCTCGGGCGTCTTTTACTGCATGAAGCACGAGATCCCCGCGATGATCCGCGGCGGCGGAGGGGCGATCGTCAATACCTCGTCCGGTGCAGGGTTGATCGGCGTCCCGAATCAAGCGGACTACGTCGCGGCGAAGCACGGTGTCATCGGTCTGACCAAGACCGCGGCCCTCGAGAACATCACGAAGAACGTCCGCATCAACTCGATCTGCCCGGGCACCGCCCGCAGCCGCATGGTCGACGGCTGGCTGCAGGGCTCGGAAGAAGCCGAACGTCAGGTCGCGAGCCTGCATCCGATCGGCCGCATCGCCGAGCCCGAGGAGATCGCGCGTGCGGTCTGCTGGCTGCTCTCGGACGACGCGTCCTTCGTCGTCGGCGCGGCGATCGCGGCGGACGGGGGGTACACGGTTCCCTGACCGGGCGGCGGCCGCCCGACTAACGATACTTCCCGATCACCGCATCCCCGAACCGCTTGATCGCGTCGAGCTTCTCCTTCAGGGACTCGGGAGGTGAATAGACGTTCCAGACCGACGCGACGCCATGCGTCACGCCCAGGTCCTCGACCTCCTTGAAGCCCGCGACCGTCGAGAGCGTCGGATCGCCGGCGTGGATCTGGAAGTCCTCCTTGTCCCGACCGTACTCCCGGCGCAGATGGTCGAGCTCGACGATCATACGCTTCAGCTCCTCGTGGCTCGAGCCCGCCGAGGTCCAGCCGTCGCCGAGGCGCGCCGCACGTCGGAGCGCGGGCTTCGAATGTCCCCCGACGATCAGGGGCACGGGCTGCGTCGGCGTCGGATTGAGCTTCATCTCGCCGAACTGGAAATGCTCGCCCTCGTACTTGAAGTAGCCGCCCTTCATCAGCCCGCGCACGATCTCCATGCATTCGTCCATGCGCTTGCCGCGGCTCTTCCAGTCGATCCCGAGATAGGTCAGGTCCTCGACCCAGGGCGTGATGCCGACGCCGAGCAAGATCCGATTGTTCGAGAAGCAGGCGAGCGACGACCACTGCTTGGCGGCGAGAACCGGGTGTCGACTCGCCAGCTTGTAGACCGAGGGATAGAGGATCAGCGTCTTCGTGACCGCCGCCATCGCCGAGAGCAGCATGACCGGGTCGTACATCGGCATGTTCTCGAGGAAGCTGCGGTCGGTCTCGTAGTAGGGGTACTTCGAATCCGAGTGCTTCGGGTACATGTAGCTGTCTCCGATCTGGAGTCCCCAGAAGCCCGAGCGCTCGGCCTCCTGCGCGAGGGGCAGCACGTGTTCGATGTTGGACTGCAGTCCGATGCCGAGAACGAATTTCATGGAGCCTCCAGATTAAAAGCTAGGCCTCGAGCCCGAGCAGCCGCGCACCGTTTCCGCGCAGCACGAGCTCGAGCTCCTCGTCGTCGAGCAGGCCCTCGAAGCGGGCGATGGCATCCCGCGTGTTGGGCCAGGTCGAGTCCTGGTGCGGGTAGTCGGTCTCGAAGGCGATCTGACGCACACCGATCCGCTCCCGCGCCTCGAGCCCCGCGACGTCGTCGTAGAAGCAGACGTAGACCTGCGGCATGTAGGCGCTCGGCGTCTCGACGAGGCCATTCCCGGGCGTGCCCCAGATCGTCTTCTTCCAGAGATTGTCGGCGCGCTCGAGCACGTAGGGGATCCAGCCGATCTGGCCCTCAGCGAAGCAGATGCGGAGATCGGGATGGCGAGCGAGTGCGCCCGAGAAGAGCCAATCGGAGAGCGCCATCGTGGTCGTCAAAAAGCCAAGCGTGGCGGTCACGGCGGGCGGCGCGTCGTTGGACGACGTAAGGAAGGTCGAGCCCGAGCCGATGTGCATGAAGATCGCCGTCCCCGTTTCCGCGCAAGCAGAAAGGAGCGGCTCCCAGTGGCGGCCGGGATCGTGGATCGTCGGCAGGCCCAATTTCCCCGGTAGCTCCGAGAACGCGACGGCCCGCACACCGCGCGCCGCGTTGCGGCGAACCTCGACCGCCGCGAGCGACGGATCCCAGAGCGGCACGATGCAGAGCGGGATCAAGCGCTTCGGCGCCGCCCCCGACCATTCTTCGACCATCCAGTCGTTGTAGGCCCGCACGCCCGCGAGCGCGAGCTCCTTGTCCTTCCGCTCGGCGAAGAGCTGACCGCAGAAGCGCGGGAAGGTCGGGAAGCAGAGCGACGCCTCCATGTGGTTCATGTCCATGTCGACGAGTCTCGCCTTCGGGTCGTAACAGCCCGGCCGCATCTGCTCGAAGGCGATCGGCCCCATCCACCACTGCGACTCGTCGTAGCCGGCGCAGGCGTTCAGCATCTGATGCGTCCAGACGAGGTCTTCGTAGAGCCAGAAATCGGTGGTCGGACCGC
Organism: Deltaproteobacteria bacterium; assembly: GCA_031390075.1. Lineage (GTDB taxonomy): Bacteria > Myxococcota_A > UBA9160 > UBA9160 > UBA4427 > UBA4427. The sequence continues at coordinate 5,584 of JANMTD010000122.1, forward strand.
TGCCGCCGCGGCGCGCGACCTGGTTTCCATTGACCCACTCGAGCGTGTAGTGATCGCGCACGACGCGTGGGCCGCGATCGCGGAGCTTCGCCGGCAGCCAGCGCTGCCAGAGGTCCGGCGGCTCGATCACATGGTCGTCGACGGAGATGATGCGGGGGATCTCGCGCATGGGGAACTGCCCTCCCCCAGTGACTCTATCTCGCTCACACGACGGGATCGAGGTACGCATCCCGCATTGGTACGAGAGCGCTCGAGATGGGCATCGGCCGGTGTTCCGACTTCCAACGCCTCATGTCGTGCGCCAGTCAGCACCCGGCATGACGCGGCGCATGAACTCGTCGAACAGGGGCACCGTGAACGCTGTGTCCCCGTGGTTCGGACTCCAGATCATGCCCTTTGCGACCAGCTTGTTTCGCGTCGGGCCAAGGCTGGTGACCTTCCGCTCGAGTACGGTCGCGATGTCCCCGGATCGATGCGGCCCCGGTCCGAGCTCTGCCATGGCTCGGAGATAGCGCTTCTCCGTCGGTGTCAGCCGATCGAATCGAACCCGAAAGAAGCTCTCGTCGAGCGCTGCCACCGCGGACTGCGATGCAAGCTTCACGTCCGCCGAGGTGATCGGCGATTTCATCGCTGTATCCCATGCATGCTTTCCCCACTCCTGGAGGAAGTATGGATAGCCACGCGTCTCGCGAACGATCTCGTCGAGTGCACTCGCCGAGAACTCGACGCTCTGGGCAAGTGCCGGCTTGGCGATGGCTGATCGCGCCGATATTTCGTCGAGAGGACCGATCTCCGGAAAATCGAACAGGCGCTCGGCATACGACTTGGCGCGTCCCGTTTGTCCGCGCAGCTGCGGCAGGCCGGCACCGACGAGGACGATAGGGAGCCTTCGTTGTGCGGCGCGATGAAGTGCGGTGATCAAAGCGGCGAGCTGCTCTTCCTCGACGTATTGAAGCTCGTCGATGAAGAGTGCCAGCGCCGTTGCGCCGGATTTCGCGGCAGTACCGACGGCTTCGAGAAGCGCCTGCAGGTCATGTTCGAGATCGCCGTTATCCGCCAATCCGGGCTCGGGCTCGAAGTCGATGCCGACCTCGATGTCGTCGAATTTGACTTTCAGGCTGCCGACGAAGCCGGCAAGGGCACGAAGTGCACGCTCCGCGTACGCCTTTGCCTGCTGATTGCGAGAGAGTCGAAGGAGCGCCTGTCGTAGTTGGGGCGCAAGGAGTGCAGGAAGAGACCGGGATTCGGGCGCTTCGATCCGGACGGTCTGGATCCCGGTCGCTTCGGCATCGTCGCGCATACGATCGAGGAGGACGGTCTTGCCGACCCCTCGAAGCCCGACCATCAGGATGCTCTTTGCTGGAAGGCCGAGGCGTGTCCGCTCGAGAGCAACGCGGACGGTCTCTCGGAGCTCGTCGCGGCCGGCCAACTCCGGCGGAGGAGTGCCCGCCCCGGGGGAAAATGGATTGCGTACCGGGTCCATGGACGTCATTTATACCAAAGTTATCGAGTTTATCGAATAAGGATAAACTCGATAATTTCAGTCAAACTGACCTGTACTACTTCTTCGCCGTCGCCTTCGGCTCCTCGACGACCTTGAAGTTCTTGTCGCGCAGCTTGGCGATCAGGTCGTCGACGGTGCCGGTGTTGAGGACTTCCTGGAATTGCGAGCGGTAGTTCGAGACGAGCGAGACGCCCTCGATCACGACGTCGATGATGCGCCAGCGCTCCGCCTGCTGGCGCAGGCGGTACGAGATCTCGGCCCCGTCGAACTGGCCCCCGACGATCCGCGTCTTGACGGACACGTCGTTTCGCTGCTCGACCTGGGCGGAGTAGACGTCGACGCGTTCCTGGTCGTAGCGGTCGAGGCGCGTGCCGTAGGTATGCGAGAGGTGGCGCTTGAACTCCTTGACGAAGGTCGTGCGCTGCTCGGGAGTCAGCTTTCTCCAGTTCCGGGCGAGCACCAGCTTCGACATGGTCGTGAAGTCGAAGAGCTCGTAGGCGATCGCCTCGATCTCGGAGACGCGCTTCTCGGTCGAATCGCTCTTGCGGGCAAGGATCGTGACGATCTGGGCGGCGGTCTCGTCGATCAGCTTGCGCGGCGCGTCGGTCAGCGCGGCGTTCGCCTGGGGCCTGGCCTGCGCCCGGGTCTGCTCGGGAACGATCAAACCGAACAGGAACGCGACGGCGGTGGCCGCCAGGATTCCGCCACGAATCCGCCCGACGCCTCGCACCGAACCGAACGATCCCACCAT
>JANMTD010000128.1:0-2114 GCA_031390075.1 Deltaproteobacteria bacterium
CCGTGCGCGAGCCCGCCCGCGCAGCGCCGGCGCCCGACGAGTCGATTCTCTTCGTGCTGCGGTACCTGCTGTCGAAGCCCGCCTTCGTCTTCCTCATGATCGCGGCGTCATTCCATGCGACCGCGGCCTACGCGGCGATCATCTGGACGCCCTCCTTCTACCAGCGTGTCCACGGCCTCTCGCTCTCGGAGGTCGGTCTCTGGCTCGGCCTCGTGTCGGGCGTCGGCGGCGCGATCGGCGCGCTCTCGGGCGGGCTCCTCTCCGATCGGCTCGGGCGTCGCGACCGGCGCTGGTACGCGTGGGTGGCCTCGCTCGTGGCGCTGCTCGCGGCGCCGGCGAGCTTTCTGGCCTATCGGCAGACCGATGGCGCGCAGGCCTCGCTCTTCGTCTACTTCGGCTTCATCCTGATGATCGGGGCCTACAATGGACCGCTCCACGCCATGAACCAGTTCCTCGCGAAGCCGCGCATGCGCTCGACCTCGGTCGCCCTGCAGCTCCTGATCGTCAACCTGATCGGCGGCACCATCGGTCCCTGGGCCGTGGGCCGCGCGTCCGACGCGCTCCGCCCCGAGTACGGCGAGGCGGGCATCCGCCATGCGATGTGGGTCACCGTCGTCGTCTGCACCCTGCTCGCGAGCGTCTTCTACTTCGCGACGAGCTTCCGGCTGCGCGAGAACATGGCCGACGCCGAGGCGCCCTGAGATGACGGCGCCGAAGTCCTTCCTCGCCGCGATCGACCAGCTCCACGACGAGGCGATGCGTTCGACGGGCCTCTCCGACTTCGGCGACCCGCGTTATCAGGGTGCGCTGCGAACGCTCCTGCGTGGCTACGACGAGGAGTCGCGACTCGGCCCGGAAGGCCGCGAATCGAACTGGGAGGCGCTGCGCGGCCAGCTCGTGAGCCGGCTCCGGTCGAATGCGCGCTTCGAAGAACACGCCGACCGCCTCCGTTATGCGATCGAGCGCCCCATCGTGATCACCGGCATGTCGCGCACCGGCACGACCGCGCTCCACAAGCTGCTCGCCGCCGACCCCGACTCGCAGAGCCTCGAGTACTGGCTCGGCAGCGAGCCCGACGTCCGCCCGCCGCGCGCGACCTGGCCGACCCATCCGGGCTACCGCGCCGCCGAGGATTCCATCCGCCGCATCTACGCCCACACGCCCGAGATCGAGAAGATCCACTCGATGCAGCCCGACGAGGCCGACGAGTGCCGGCTGCTCTTCCTGCAGGACTTCCTCGGCTTCACGTACTCGATGAACGCGACCCTGCCGTCGTACGAAGACTGGCTGCTCGAGCAGGACATGCGCGCGCCCTACCTGCGCTACCGCGACAACCTGAAGCTGATCGGCGCCGCCGAGCCCGAGAAGCGCTGGGTGCTCAAGAACTCGAGCCATCTCTGGGCTCTCGAAGATCTGTTCACGGCCTTGCCAGGGGCGTGCGTCGTCCATACCCATCGCCATCCCGGCGAGCTGATCCCTTCGATCTCGAGCCTGGTCCACCGCATGCGCAACATCTACGAGCCCGGCGCGCCCAAGCACGTGGTCGGGCATCAGATGATGAATCTCTGGGCACGCGTGCTCGAGATGAACATGAGATCGCGTCGCACGATGGATCTGCGTGTCTTCGATCTCCATTTCGAGACCTTCAATGCGGATCCGATCGGCTCGGTCCGCTCGATCTACGACTTCTTCGATCTCCGCTGGACCGAGCGCGCCGAGCGCGACGTCCGCGCCTGGGCCGACGAGAACCGCCGCGGCCAGCACGGCGAGCACCGCTACAGCGCCGAGGAGTACGACCTCTCCGAGGCCCTGATCGAGGAGCGGTTCGCGGACTACGTCGCGTGGCAGTCGAAGATCCGTGTTGCGGTGTAACGTGTTCGTGGCCCGAGCTCGGGCTCGAATCGATGGACAGGAGAAATCATGACGAAGCCCCCCGGATCCCCGGCGACCTCGACTCATACGACGAATGCGACAGACGCGACCGAGCGCGTGCTCTCGGGCCAGGTCTGGTCGGATTTCTGCGACGGGCTGAAGCGAGCCGGCGAGATCGTGCTGCGCGAGAAGTCGCCGAAGGACCTGATCGACCGCGCCGAGGGCTGGCGCTACCTCTCGCG
>JANMTD010000208.1:0-18326 GCA_031390075.1 Deltaproteobacteria bacterium
CGATCAGGAAGTCGGGGGCGTCGGCGTCTTCCTGGTGGAGAGCGCTGCGAACGGTGTCAAGCAGACGCCGCTCTCGACGACGAGCCAGCAGCCCGAATCCCTGCTCGAGCTCGACGGCGCCCGCGGCGAGCTGCTCGGCACGGCCGCGCAGGGTCGCGAGATCGTCGAGTGGATCGAGCTTCGCGCGACCGCCGCGCTCTGCGCCCTCGCCACCGGCGTCTGCAGCGAGGCGCTCCGACTCACGGCCGAGTACACGAAGACCCGCAAGCAATTCGATCAGCCGATCGCGACCTTCCAGGCCGTGGCGCAACGCGCCGCCGACGCCTTCATCGACACGGAGGGCGTCCGGCTGACCGCGCTCCAGGCCGCCTGGCGGATCGATGCGGGCCTGCCGGCGGAGGCCGCCGTCGCCGCGGCCAAATACTGGGCGGCCCAGGGCGGCTCGCGCGTCGTGCGCGCGGCGCAGCATCTGCACGGCGGCGTCGGCGTCGACCGCGAGTATCCCCTGCATCGCTACTACACCTACGCCCGGCAGCTCGAGCTGACGCTCGGCGGTGCGAGCCATCAGCTGCGGAAGCTCGGGCGGCTGATCGCGAGCGACGCCGCGTGAACGCGGACGAGCCGAGTCGGACCGCCCTCCAGGTCGCGGCGTGTCGGGCGGCTCATCTGCGCTACGACCCGCCGCCACACCTGCTCGAGGATCCTTTCGCCGAGCCGCTGCTCGGGGACGACGCCGAGAGCCTGATCGCGAGCTACGCCGACGGTGGCCCGTGGATCCTGCAGGAGAACCGGCTCTTTCTTCCCTTTCGCGGCCGCTTCGGGGAGGACCTCGTCGCCGAGGTCCATCGACACGGTGTGAGACAGCTCGTCATCCTCGGCGCCGGGCTCGATTCCTTCGCCCTGCGCCGGCCGGCGAGCTTGTCGGGTTTGTGCGTCTACGAGGTCGACCATCCGGCGACGCAGCGCTGGAAGCGGCAGCGCCTCGCGGCGCTCGCCTGTCCGCTCCCCGAGGACCTCGCCTTCGTCGAGTGCGATTTCGAGAAGACGTCGGTCACCTCGGCGATCCGGGGCACGTCCTTCCGACCGGACGAGCCGGCGATCGTCAGCTGGATGGGCGTCGTCTACTACCTGGCGAAGGAGACGGTGAGTCGCGCGCTGGCCGAGCTGGCCGGGCTCCTGGCGCCCGGGAGCGCCGTCGTGCTCGACTATCAGTTCCCGCTCGAGGGCCTGCCGCAGCGCTATCGCGACATCTTCGAGCAGCAGTCGGCCTACTTGAAGAGGGCGGGAGAGCCACAGCTGAATCGCTATCTCCCCGACGCGCTCCGCGCCGAGATCCTGGCGGCGGGATTCGCGCGCGTCGAGCTCCCGACCCGGGAGGAGCTGGTCCGGCGTTATTTCGCGCCGCTCGCCTCGAAGATCCCGATGGCGGAGCGCTTCGGGATGGCAATCGCCTGGCGCTGAATCGAGCCGCGATCTCGAGCCCGGTTGACTTCCGCGCGACCGCACCTGATACTCGCCGATTCCTTCTGAGTAATTCTAGTTCTGATGTAGGAATCCATGGTTCCTGGACCGACCCCCATCGCCCCTCCGTCTTCCCCTTCACCTTCGCCCCGCGAGCACCGCCGCGAGCGCGAGCGCGTGCTGCGCCGCGAGGACATCCTGGCCGCGGCTTCGCAGGTCTTCGCAGAAAAAGGCTTTCACGACGCGCAGGTGAGCCAGATCGCCACGCGGGCAGAGGTCTCGCTTGCGAGCGTCTATCAACAATTCCCCAGCAAGGAGTCCCTGTTCGAGGCGGTGGTCGCCGGGGTCGCCAGCGAGATCGACATCGCGATCCGCCAGCGCGTGGAAGGCGTCGCGGATCCAGCGCAGCGCCTATTGGCGGTCGGCGATGCGATGTTCGCCTGCTTCGAGCAGAACCAGGACCTGCTGCGGATCTACGCGGGTGTGACGCAAGGCGTCCCGTGGCGCGCGTCGCGGGAGCTCGGCGGAAGGACGAAGGAGATCTCCCATGATTTCACCGCCTGGGTCGTGTCCCTCGCCCGCGATGCGGAGCGCGAGGGCGCGCTGCGGGGGCTCGATCCGGAGATTTTCGCCTCGACGCTGATCGGTGCCGTCATGACCGTGGCGATGCGCGCCGTCGAGTCCGACGACGCCCGTGCCCTCGTGGAGATCGCGCCCAGCCTGCACGCGATCTTCGCCCGCATCCTCGAAGGACGTGTTCCGTGAAGTGGTCCTTCGCGCTCGCCTGCTCGCTGGCCCTGACCGCGCTCGCCTGCGGTCCGGACTCTGACTCAGCGCCGGCTGCCGTCGTCGAGGCCCCGGCCGTCGCCGTCGCGAGCATCGCCGTCGCGAGCGAATCCGTTCCGGATCTCGTGCTCGGGACGGGCACGATCGTCGCGGACAAGTCGACCGAGATCGGCCCACGCGTGAGCGGCACGATCGACGTCGTCCACGTCGACGTCGGCTCCCGGGTCGAGGCCGGCCAGCCGCTCTTCGAGACACGCTCGGTCGATTACCGCCTGAAGCTCGCCCAGGCCGAGCAAGCGCTTCGCCTCGCGCGCGCCGAAGCCGACAACGCCCGCCGCCAGCTCGAACGCGTCGAGCAGCTCTTCTCGCAACAGGTCGCCTCCCAGGGCCATCTCGACGACGCGCGCACGGTCCAGGAGATGGCCGCGGCCCGGGCCGACACCGCCGGGACGGGGCATGAAATCGCGCGCCAGGCCCTGGCCGACACGATCGTCCGGGCCCCCTATCCGGGAGTCGTCACCCGGCGTTATGTCGACGAGGGCACGATGCTCTCCGCCCAGATGACGAGCTCCCCGGTCGTGCAGCTGATGAAGACCGACCTCGTCGAGGCGGTCGTGCAAATCCCCGAGCTCTACCTCCTGCGCGTCCGGGTCGGAACGCCGGCGCGTGTCCGGGTGGACGGTGTCGACGCGAGCTTCGAGTCCCGCGTCGCGGTGCTGAACGATCGCGTGGACCCGGCGACGCGGGCCTTCGAGGTGCGGCTGCCGATCGAGAACGCCGACCACGTGCTCAAGCCCGGGCTCTTCGCCCGGGCCGAGATCCTGCCCGAGCCGCGGACGGCCCTCGTGTTGCCGCGGGCGGCGCTGCTCGGCGGCGAGAGCGAGCGCTTCGTGTTCGTCGCGGAGGGCGGGCGCGCGGTGCGCCGAGTCGTGCAGACGCGGGAGCTCGATGCGCGGCGCGTCGAAGTGCTCGGGGGACTCCGCGAAGGGGAGCGTGTGCTGCTCGGTCCGAACCTCCCCAAGGTGAGCGACGGCTGCTCGATTGCGCTGGAGGTGGCGAGTGTGGATCGCTGATCTCTGCATCCGTCGACCCGTGCTCGCGACGATGGTCGTGGGATCGTTGACGGCGATGGGTGCGATCGCGCTGCCGCGTGTCGGCGTCGACATGTTTCCGAAAGTCGAGTTCCCGTACGTCGCGGTCACCGCGCTGCTTCCCGGCGCGACGCCGGAGACGATCGAGAGCGAGGTCACCGACGCCCTCGAAGAGCAGATCAACACGATCTCCGGCATCGACACGCTTCGCTCGGTGAGCTCCGAGGGCGTCTCGCAGGTCTTCATCCAGTTCGAGCTCGAGGAGGACCCCGAGGACAAGGCGCAGGACGTGCGGGACAAGGTCGCCCACGCCCAGGCGGATCTGCCCCTCGACGTCGAGCCGCCGGTCGTCGAGAAGATCGATCCGTCCGCGGCGCCGATCCTCTCGGTGATGATCTCGGGCGAGCTTCCGATCCGGGAGCTGACCGAGTACGCCGACCAGGTCGTGAAGGAGCGGCTGCAGCGCATCCGCGGCGTCGGCTCGATCACCCTCGTCGGCGGGCGCGAGCGGGAGATCCGGATCTGGGTCGACGCGAATCGCCTGCGCAGCTACGAGCTGACCGTCGACGACGTGATCCTGGCCGTGAAGAGCGAGCACGCCGAGCTTCCGGGCGGACGCCTCGAGACGGATTCGGGCCGTTCGGAATTCTCGTTCAAGACCAAGGGCGAGGTCGAGCTCGTGCGTGAGTTCGGCGACATCGTGGTCGCGTTTCGCGACGGTGCACCGACTTTCGTGCGGGACGTCGCGCGCGTCGAAGACGGCATGGAGGACGAGCGCTCCTATGCCGAGCTCGACGGCGTGCAGGGCGTGGCCCTCGAGGTGCGCCGACAGTCGGGCCGCAACACCGTGGAGGTCGCGCGGGCGGTCAAGGCGGTCGTCGCGGAGCTCACGCGTACTTCGCCGCCCGGCGTCGCGCTCGTCGTGGCCCGCGACATATCGCGATTCATCGAAGCTTCGGTGCGGGATGTCTTCATCGACATCGCGGTGGGCGCGCTGCTCGCGGTGCTCGCGACCCTCGCTTTCCTGCGCAGCGTGCGCAGCACGCTGATCGTGGCGATCGCGATCCCGACGTCGGTGATCTCGACCTTCTTCCTGTTCTACGCGATGGAATTCACGCTCAACATCCTGACGCTGATGGCGCTCTCGGTCTCGATCGGGCTCCTGATCGACGACGCGATCGTGGTGCTCGAGGCGATCCATCGCGAGATCGACGAGGGCGTCCCGCCGATGCAGGCCGCGTCGCTCGGAACCCAGCGCATCGGCCTCGCCGTCCTCGCGGCGATGGCGTCCGTGCTCGCGGTCTTCCTCCCGATCGCCTTTCTGCAGGGCATGATCGGTCGCTTCTTCTTCGAGTACGGCCTCGCGATCTCGTTCTCCGTGATGGTCTCGCTGCTCGTCGCGGTGACCGTGACGCCGATGCTCTGCGCCCGGGTGCTGCGCCGCGAAGAACACCACGGCGGCATCTTCCTCTGGCTCGAGAACGTGTACACGGGCCTCGAGAGCTGGTACGGCCGCACGCTCGAGACCTCGCTCCGACACCGGCTCTGGGTCGTCGCGCTCATGATCCTCGCGATCTATCTCGGGGGCCTCGTCGCGCGGGGCGTGCCGATGGAGTTCTCACCGAAGGCCGACCGCAGCGAGTTCGAGGGCACGGTCGAGCTGCCGCTCGGCACCGGGGTCACCGAATCCAAGGAGATCGCCCATCGCGTGGGCGACGCGCTCGCAGCCAGCGAGGGCGTCCGACGCACCTTCGTGACCGTCGGCGGCGGCGCCCGCTCGCGCGTGAGCGAGATCAGCCTGTTCGCGGAGACGGTGTCGAAGCAGCAACGCAGCACGACGCAGTTCGAGATCATGGCGCAGGCGCGGGAGGCCGTGCGTGGCGCGGCCCCGGTCGCAAAACAGATCAACGTCAACGAGGTCTCCATGATCTCGGGCGGCGGCTTCAGCAGCTACAACGTCGAGTACAGCATCCAGGGACCCGACCTCGACGAGCTCGATCGCATCGCGAACGCCATCGTCTCCCGCATGCGCGAGGACCCGATCTTCGTCGACGTCAAGTCGAGCTTCGAGCGCGGTCGCCCCGAGGTGCAGGTCCTCGTCGATCGCCAGCGCTCAGCCGATCTCGGCGTTCCCGTTCGCACGCTCGCGAGTACGGCGCGCGCCCTGATCGGCGGGGTCGACGTGGCGACCTTCCAGGACGAGGGCAACCGCTTCGACGTGCGCGTTCGCCTCGAGGAAGACCAGCGCAACGACCTCGCCGACGTCCGCCAGCTGCAGCTTCGCAGCGCCAGCGGTGCGCTCGTCGAGTTGGCCAACGTCGCCGAGATTCGGATTGCGAGCGGCCCCTCCGAGATCGAACGCGAGAACCGCGGTCGGCGGGTCACGATCTACGCGAATCTCCAGGGCGAGACCGCGCTGGGAATCGCCGTCGAGCACCTCGATGCGATCCGGGCGGAGGTCCCGCTGCCGCCGGGTTATATCGGGGAGTGGGAGGGTCAGACCGAGCGGATGCAGAGCACGGCGAAGGCTGTGGTGCTCGCGTTCTTCCTGGCGCTGCTCGCGCTCTACATCGTGCTCGCGAGCCAGTTCGAGAGCTTCCTGCAGCCCGCCGTGATCATGCTCTCGGCGCCGCTCTCGTTCGTGGGCGCCTTCGTCGCGCTGCGCCTGACGGGATTGCCGATGAGCATCTTCGCGCAGATCGGCCTGATCGCGCTGATGGGACTCGTGATGAAGAACGGCATCCTGCTCGTCGACTACGCGAATCAGCTCCGGCGCACAGGGCTCTCCGCCCGCGAGGCGATCGTGCGGGCGGGGCCCGTGCGACTCCGGCCGGTCCTGATGACCCAGTTCGCGACGATCGCGGGCATGATCCCGGTCGCCCTGGCCAGCAGCGACGGGTCCGAGTTCCGCAATCCGATGGGCGTGCTGGTGATCGGGGGTCTGCTCTCGTCGACGGTGCTCACGCTGATCGTCGTGCCGGCGTTCTACACCTACGCCGAGGACTTCAGTGCCTGGGCGAAGCTCCAGCTCGCGCGGGTCCCGGCGCGGGCCTCTCAGCCGCAGTCGACCGCCGAAGCGGGATCGGCGTCGACACCGGTGTAGGGGCCGCGAGGGCCGGTGCACTCGTGCCAATCGACCCATCCGAAATAGGCGCTCACCAGCACGAGGCTGCCGAAGGCGATCCGGTACCACGCGAACAGCGAGAAGTCGTGGGCCGAGACATAACGAATCAGCCAGCGGATGCAGAGCAGCGCACTCGCGAACGCGAACACGAGACCGACGGCGAACATCGGCAGGTCCGCCCGCTGCAGCGCCCCGCGCTCGTTCCAGACCGAATACGCGCCGGCGCCCATCAAGGTCGGGATGCCGACGTAGAAGCTGAACTCGGTGGCGGCGGTGCGCGAGAAGCCGAAGAGCATGGCGCCGATGATGGTCGCGCCGGAGCGGCTGGTGCCGGGGATCAGGGCCATGCACTGCACCAGCCCGACCTTCAAGGCATCGAGCATGCTCATGTCGTCGATCCCCTCGACCCGGGCATGCCGCACGCCCTCGAGGTCGCGTGCGCCGTAAAGCGCCCGATGCCGGCGTTCGACCCCGAGGATGACGAGGCCGCCGATGATGAAGGCGGTGGCGACGGGGACCGGCTCGAACAGATGACCCTTGATCCAGCCGCCCAGCAGCAAGCCGAGGATCCCCGCCGGCATGAACGCGATCACGAGATTGCGCGTGAAGCGCTGGGCGAGGGGGTCGTGCGCCAGGCCGAAGAGGGTTCGCAGCAGACGTTCCCGATACTGCCAGATCACCGCGAGCATGGCGCCGCTCTGGATCGCGATCTGGAACACCTTGGCCGTCTCGCCCGTGAAATCGAGCAGTGAGCCGGCGAGGATCAGGTGGCCGGTCGACGAGATCGGGAGGAACTCCGTCAGGCCTTCCACGATGCCCATGATCGCGGCCTTGAGCATCGAGAGCAGGTCCAATCAACCCTCCTGGTTCATGTAGAAGCGGTCAGTGCGCGGTCGATTGCTTCGCCGTGATCTTCATCGCGAGGACGTAGAGCACGCACACGCCGACGATCGCGATCAGGATCGGACCCGATTCGGCCTTGACGGCGTGGATCAGCGCCTCGGGGTCGCCCAGCAGGTCCGGGTTCGCGCGACCGACCCGGTTTCCGAGCCACGCCAGCACCGAGCACCAGATCGCCGAGCCGATGACCGTCATCAAGCTGAAACGCAGGAAGTCCATGCGGATGATGCCGGCGGGGATCGAGATCAGGTGCCGGATCACGGGCAGCAGGCGCGCGAAGAAGATCCCGCCCGATTCGTAGCGGTGGACGAAGCGTTCGGCGCGTTCGAGCTTGTCTTCGGTGATGTGGACCCAGCGGCCGAAGCGAAGGACCAGCGCCCGGCCGATCCAGCGCGAGACCCAGTAGGTGATCGCCGAACCGAGCCACGAGCCGAAGGTCCCGGCGAGGATCACGCCCGCCAGCGTCATCTCGCTGTCGCCGGTCGCCGCGACGATGGCGGCCGGCGGAATCACGACCTCGCTCGGGACCGGGAAGATCGAGCTCTCCATCGCCATCAAGACGATGACACCGAGATAACCCCAGTCCTGTACCCAGCCAAACCAGACGTGGATCAGATCGTGCAGCATGGGCGCGGTGTAGCGACGGCGGAGGCGGCGAGCAATCGTTGCAGCCGACGTTCGCAGGCCCGTTTCGCGCAGCGGTTGACATCGAATCCCAGTCCGCGTTAAGTACCGCCAGTCTTCGTCCCACCGCCGATCGCAAGCCCCTTGACCCCCCTCGGGGTTCTCCCGATCGACGCGATTGCGTTCGTAACGTGTCGAAAGATCATGATTTTTCGGATCCGGGGGCGAACGCCCTCGGACCCCTCTTTAGGACCAGAGGACCACGCGATATGGCGAGCCCGGCTGGCGATCTGGCGGTGTACTGGATGATGGCGTTCGCCATCGTCGCGCTGCTGTCCGTCGTGGCGGGCCGGCTGCTGCCGAAGACGCCCGGCGGCGCGGCACGCGACAAGCCGTACGAGTGCGGCGTTTCGGAGCCGATATCGACCGAGGCGCGCTGGCCCGTGCGATTCGCGCTCGTCGCGATGCTCTTCCTGGTGTTCGATGTCGAGGCCGTCTTCCTGTATCCCTGGGCGCTGCTCGTGCGCGAGCTCGGCTGGGGGGGCCTCGGTGCGATGTCGACCTTCTTCGTGGTTCTCGGCGTGGGCTACCTCTACGCGCGCGGACGCCACGCGCTGACCTGGCGCTGATAGGGGGATCGCGATGGCACGGACCAGTCCGCCGCAGCTCGAGGTGATCTCGAATCCGCTCGTGGGACACGACCACACGAAGGACGGCTCGCCGGCCTTTCTGCTGACCCGCCTCGAGGACTGGGGCCGCTCGAACTCCGTCTGGCCCGTGATGATGGGGCTGGCCTGCTGCGCGATCGAGATGATGGCGACCTCGGCATCGTCCTTCGACGTGGCGCGCTTCGGCTCCGAGCTGTTCCGCGCGAGCCCCCGCCAGGCGGACCTGATGATCGTCTCAGGCCGGGTGAGCCACAAGATGGTGCCCGTCGTGCTCGAGATCTACGAGCAGATGCCGAACCCCAAATGGGTGATCGCGATGGGAGATTGCGCTTCCTGTGGCGGAGTGTTCAACAATTACGCCATCGTGCAGGGGATCGATCGGGTGGTGCCCGTGGACGTCTACATTCCCGGCTGTCCGCCGCGCCCCGAAGCCTTGCTCGACGGAATCATCAAGCTCCAGGAACGCATCCGGAAGGTGCACGGATAGGCGATGACCGTGCTCGAACGACTGACCCAGATGTTTCCCGACGCCGAGCACGGCACGGCGTTGGATGGCAAGGCTTTCGTATACGTGTCGCCCGAGAAGCTGCCCGCCGCCTGTCGCCGGGTGCGCGAAGAGCTGGGTTTTGCGCGCTTCGTCGACCTCACCTGCGCCGACTACCCCGAGCTCGAAGAGCGCTTCGACGTGCACGTCCTGTTGTACTCGATGACGGAGCACCTCTGGCTGCGCATCAAGACCCGGACCGCCGGCACGCTGCCGACGCTGACGGGCTTGTTTGCCGCCGCAGATTGGTACGAGCGCGAGCTCTGGGATCTGTTCGGGATCGCCTTCGAGGGCCACCCCGACCTGCAACGCATCCTCACCCCCGATGATTGGGCGTTCCATCCGCTGCGGCGGGACGAGCCCCTCGGCAGCATGCCCGTCGATTTTACGGTGACCCGCGAGCTCTATGACACTTGATGCCCGCGCACACAGGCAGGTCGCGTCATGAGCCCGTACTCGAACGCGCCAGCCAAGAGCGTCGCGGCGACCGTTTCGCCGACGCTCAAGATCAACATGGGGCCGCAGCACCCGGCGACCCATGGCGTGCTGCGTCTCGAGCTCGAGCTCGACCGCGAGACGGTGATCCGCTGTCGGCCGGTGATCGGCTACCTGCATACGGGCATCGAGAAGACCTGTGAGTCGAAGACCTACGTGCAGGCCCTCACGCTGACCGATCGCCTCGACTACCTGAATCCGCTGGGCAACAACCTGGCCTTCTGCCTGGCGGTCGAGGCGCTCTTCCAGTGCGAGATTCCCGAGCGGGCGCAGATCGGGCGCGTGCTGCTCGCCGAGCTGACGCGCATCCAGTCCCATCTCGTCTGCGTCGGCTCCGGCGGGATGGACCTCGGCGTGACGAGCCTCTTCCTCTACGCGCTCTCCGAGCGCGAGAAGATCCTCGACCTGTTCGAGTCGCTGACGGGCCAGCGCATGATGACGAGCTTCATCCGCCCCGGCGGCCTCGCGACGGACCTGCCCGAGGAATGGCTCGAGCGGACCTACGCCCTGCTCGAATCGATGCCGGCGCAGCTCGACGACATCGAATCGATGGCCACCCACAACCCCTTCTTCAAGCAGCGCACCCAGGGCATCGGCATCGTGTCGGCCCACGACCTGATGGAGCTCGCCGTGACGGGTCCGCTGCTGCGCGCGGCGGGTGTCGCCCACGATCTGCGCGTGACGAATCCCTACAGCGGCTACGAGCGCTTCGATGTGAAGGTCTGCACGGAGACGGCCGGCGACTGTTACTCGCGCTACAAGGTGCGGGTCGCCGAGATGCGGCATTCGATCGATCTCTGCAAGCAGGCGATCGAGCGGATGCCGAAGGGCCCCGTCAAGACGAGCGACCGGAAGATCATGCCGCCGCCGAAGGAAGAGCTCGCCCAGTCGATGGAATCCCTGATCCACCATTTCAAGCTGTGGACGGAGGGCATGAAGCCGCCGAAGGGCGAGGCCTACGTCGGCGTCGAGAGCCCCCGCGGCGAGCTCGGCTTCTACATCGTCAGCGACGGCAGCGGCAAGCCGCAGCGCGTGCGCGAGCGCGCGCCGTCCTTCGCCGCGGTCCAGGCGATGTCGAAGATGATGGAAGGGGCCTCGGTGGCGGATGCGGTCGCGATCATCGCCAGCGTCGATCCGATCATGGGCGAGGTCGATCGGTAGAACCATGCTGTCCGCTGCCACGCGCCAGAAGATCACCGCCGAAGGGCAGCGTTACCCCGAGAGGCGCTCGGCCCTGTTGCCGTCGCTGAAGCTCGCGCAGGGCGAGGTCGGCTGGCTGCCGCGGGATGTCGTCGCCGAGGTCGCGGATCTGCTCGGCCTGTCCCATCAGGCAGCGATCGAGATCACCACGTTCTACACGATGCTCCGCAAGCAGGATCCCGGCGGCTGTGTCGTCGACGTGTGCATCCAGCTGCCGTGCGCGCTGCGCGGCGCGGAGGCGGTGTACCGCAAGATCGCCGAGCATCTCGGTGCCGACGGCCGGATCGAGCACGGCCACGGCCATGCGGTTGCAGCCGACGGCAGCGCCACGGCGGTCGCGACGGTCGAGTGTTTCGGGAGCTGTCACCGCGCGCCGATGTGCCGCGTGAACGACGAGTACTGGGAGCACCTCGACGTGAACGACCTCGAGAAGCTGCTGGCGCGCATCGACGAGCTCGCGGCGAGCTACCGCGCCCGAGGACACAGCCATGGCGCAGGTCAACAGCCATGAGCGCAGGTCAACAGCCATGAGCGCAGGTGAAAAGCCATGAGCGCACCCGCGACCCAGGGCGGAACGCCCAGCGACTACCAGCCCGTGCTGCTGCGCCATTCCGGCCGCAAGCAGCCGGTCGGCCTCGCCGAGTACCGGGAGGGCGGTGGCTACGCCGCGCTCACGAAGGCCGTCACGCAGATGACGCGCGAGCAGGTGATCGACGAGGTCAAGAACTCGGGCCTGCGGGGCCGGGGCGGCGCGGGCTTTCCGGCGGGCAACAAGTGGAGCTTCGTGCCGAAGGGGCCTGGACCGAAATACCTGTGCGTGAATGCGGACGAGAGCGAGCCCGGCACGTTCAAGGACCGCGAGATCATGGAGACCGATCCGCACCTGCTGCTCGAGGGCGTCGCGATCGCGAGCTACGCCATCGGTGCGGCGCTGTCGTTCATCTACATCCGCGGCGAATACACCGTCGCCGCCGATCGCCTCGATGCCGCGATCGAAGAGGCGAAGCAGGGCGGCGTCCTCGGCAAGCGGATGTTCGGGACCGACTACGAGCTCGACATCCTCGTCTACCGAGGTGCCGGCGCCTACATCTGCGGCGAGGAGACGGCGCTGCTCGAATCGCTCGAGGGCAAGCGTCCGATGCCCCGGTCGCGGCCGCCGTTCCCGGCGGTGTCCGGCCTGTACGCGAAGCCGACGGTGGTCAACAACGTCGAGACGATCGCGAACGTGCCGCACATTATTTCCCGGGGCGCCGCCTGGTATCAGACCCTCGGCACCGCGCCGAACAACTCGGGCCCGAAGATCCTCTGCCTGTCGGGCAGCGTGAACCGCCCGGGCAACTACGAGATCGCGCTGGGCTCGATCACGCTGCGGGAGCTCGTCTACGGCGATCGCTACGGACAGGGCATGCGGGGCAATCGCGGGCTCAAGGCGATCCTGCCCGCCGGCGTCTCGGCGCCGCTGATTCCCGCGGACAAGCTCGACACGAAGATCGACTACGACGGCATCAAGGACGCGGGCTCGATGCTCGGCTCGGCGAGCTTCATCGTGCTGAACGAAGACGTCTGCATCGTGAAGGCGGCGCTTCGCATGGTCGAGTTCTTCCGCCACGAGTCCTGCGGCAAGTGCACGCCCTGCCGCGAAGGGACCATGTGGCTCGCGAAGGTCCTCGACCGGCTCGAGCACGGAAAAGGCAACGCGGAGGATCTCGATCTGTTGCTCTCCCTCTCCGATCGGATCAGCGGCAAGGTGCTCTGTGCCCTCGGTGATTTCGCGACGAGCCCCGTGGTGGCCACGATCAAACACTTCCGATCCGAATACCTGGCGCACGTCGAGCTCGGCCGTTGCCCGAAGCCGGAGTGGTGCTGATGGCCGACCAACCCGCGAAACCGGCGCTGACACCGGCGGCCGCGAGCCCGGCGCCTGCGCCGACCTCGGATCGCGTCACGCTGACGATCGACGGCAAGAGCGTGAACGTCGCCAAGGGCACGTTGCTCGTCGAAGCCGCGCGCCAGGCGGGCATCGAGATCCCCGTCTTCTGTTACCACCCGCGGCTTGCGCCCGTCGGCGCCTGTCGCATGTGTCTCGTCGAGATCGAGAAGATGCCGCGGCTGCAGACCGCCTGTACCACGCCGGTCGGCGAGGGCATGGTCGTGAGCACGCAGTCAAAGCAGGCGACCAGCGCCCAGGAGGGCGTGCTCGAGCTGCTGCTCGCGAACCATCCCCTCGACTGTCCGATCTGCGACAAGGGCGGCGAGTGTCCGCTGCAGGACAACACTTTCAAGCACGGACCCGGGCAGAGCCGCTACATCGAAGAGAAGCGCCACAAGGACAAGGCCTTCGAGCTCGGCCCGCGCATCCTGCTCGACAAGGAGCGCTGCATCCTCTGCTACCGCTGCGTGCGCTTCCACCAGGAAATACCCGGCGATGAAGCGCTGGCGGTGATCGACCGCGGCGGCGAAGGGGAGATCGGGACCCTCGACGGCCACGGCTACGACTCGCCCTTCTCGGGCAACACGATCGACCTGTGTCCCGTCGGCGCGCTGACCAGCGTCGACTACCGCTTCCGCTCGCGGCCCTGGGACCTGACGCGCCGGCCCTCCGTCTGCAGCGGCTGCTCGATGGGCTGCAACACCGAGATCCACGCCCGCAACGGCACGATCCTGCGCCTCGTACCGCGGGAGAACGTCGCGCTGAACGACATCTGGCTCTGCGACCGGGGACGCTTCGACACCAAGGTCGGTCGCGAAGGCCGCCTCGGGACGCCGAGCCTGCGCGTCGCGGAGTCCGCCGGAACGGGCGGCACGAGCGTCAGCTGGAGCGAGGGCATCGCCCACGTCGCGAAGCTCGTGAAGGGCGCCCGCGTCGGCATCCACGTCGCCGGCGACGTCTCGAACGAGGCGCTCGGCGTGCTGACGCAGGGACTCCTGCCGCAGCTTCCGAACGCGGCGGTGTCGATCGATGCGCGCTGCGCGACCGCGTGGCCGGTGCAGGGCGACGTCGCGAAGCTCGAGCGGGCGAGTGCCTTCGTGCTGGTCGACTTCGACGTGTGGAACGACCTGCCGGTATTGGCCCTGACACTTCGCCGGGCGATCCGCCGCGGCGCGAAGCTGATCGTGCTGGGCGAGCCGGGCGGCCTGGCCCGCGACATCCATCACGCGTTCCCGGTGGCGCGAACGGAGCTCGCGCGCACCCTCGACGCTCTTCGTGGCGCGCTGTCGGGGCAGGGCGGTGAGGCGCGGCTCGCGGCCGCGAGCGCGGCGTTGCAGAGCGGGACGGTGGCCGTGCTTTCCTCGACGGCGAGTGCCGCGGACGCAGCGACTCGGACGGCGCTCGTCGCCTTCGTCGAGGCGCTCGCTGCGAAGGCGCAGGTCGTGTTGCAGGGCGCGCCGAGTCTCGTCGCGAACGCCGCGGGGGCACAGCGCCTCGCGGGCTCCCTGATCGGCGCCGCCGACGTCTTCGCGCGCGCGCGCGAGGGCGCCCTCGACGTGCTGCTGACGATCGGGAGCTTGCCGCCCACACCGCCGATCCCTCGGATGGACCTCGCCTGCACGACGGTCGCGATCAGTTGGCAGCCGCCGACCGGGGCAGACGCCGTCCAGGCGGCGCACGTGATCCTGCCGACCTGTCATCTCTACGAGCAGGCCGGCTCGCTCGTCAATTTCGCCGGCACGCTCCAGGCCCTCGAGGCGGGCGGCATGCCGCCGAAGGGCGCGCTGCCCGACCATCGCGCCCTCGCCGAGCTCGCGAACGCCCTCGGCGCGAGCCTGCCCCTCGAGCTGAAGGAACTCCGGACCGCGCTCGCGAAGAACGAACCCCTCTTTACACCGCTCCTCTCGCTACCCGCCCAGCGCCGAGCGGGATCACGACAGGAGCTGCTCCCTGTTGTCCAACCCTGAGCTCGTCATCGACGTGGTGCGCGCCGGCATTGTCATCTTCGGTCTGATGACCGCGATGGCCTATCTGACCTGGTTCGAGCGCCGCGTGATCGGCCGCCTGCAGGTCCGCCCCGGCCCGAATCGCGTCGGGTTCGCGGGGCTGCTGCAACCGCTGGCGGACGCGGTGAAGCTGCTGACGAAGGAAGACATCATTCCGACCTCGGCCGACAAGTGGCTGCACCTGCTGGCGCCTTCGATCGCGCTCTTCACGGCTTTGGTCGCTTTTGCGGTGCTGCCGCTCGGGCCCTCCGTGATGATCGACGGGGTCGAGGTGCCGATGGTCGTCGCCGAGCTGCCGGTCGGCATCCTCTACATGATCGGCGTGTCGAGTCTCAGCGTGTACGGCCTCGTACTCGGCGGCTGGGCCTCGGGCTCGAAGTACTCGCTGCTCGGCGGCATGCGCGGCGCGGCGCAGGTGATCTCCTACGAGCTGATCGTCGGCCTCGCGCTGGTATGCGTGGTGCTGGCGGTGGGCTCGCTGAATCTCGGCGAAATCGTGCAGTGGCAGGCCGACCACCACTGGCTCGTGCTCTACCAGCCCGTCGCGTTCCTGCTCTACCTCGTCGGCGCCTTCGCCGAGGTGAACCGCGCGCCCTTCGACCTGCCCGAGGCCGAGACCGAGCTCGTCGCGGGCTACCACACCGAGTACACGGGCTTTCGCTTCGCGATGTTCTACATGGCCGAGTACATGAACATGATCACGGTCTCCGTGCTGGCCTCGACGCTCTTCCTCGGCGGCTGGCACGCGCCGTTTGCGCCGGATTTCTTCCCGGGCATCCACTGGCTCTTCATCAAGGTGATCGGGTTCCTGTTCTTCTTCGTCTGGGTGCGCGCGACGCTGCCGCGCCTGCGGTACGACCAGCTGATGCGCTTGTCGTGGGGAACCCTGCTGCCGATCGGTCTCATCAATCTCGCGATCACCGCCGTCGTGGTGGTCGCGCTCGCGCAAAGCGCAAACTAGCGGGGGGCACGCACGATGTTCGAAGACTTCCGCGCCGTCGTCAAAGGCATGTGGACGACGCTCAAACACACGACGCGCCCGCCCATCACGCTCAACTACCCCGAAGAGAAGCGCCAGACCGCGCCGAACTACAAGGGCCGCCACCGGCTGTACAAGAACGATGAAGGCCTCGAGCGCTGCATCGGCTGCGAGCTGTGTGCGGCGGCCTGTCCGTCGGGGGCGATCCTGGTGGAGGCGGCGGACAACGATCCGAAGGCGCCGATCTCGCCGGGCGAGCGCTACGCCTCGACCTACGAAATCAACATGCTGCGCTGCATCTTCTGCGGCCTGTGCGAGGAGGCCTGCCCGACCAACGCCGTCAAGCTCGGCACCGAGTACGAGCTGGCCGACTACCACCGGCGGGATTTCGTGTACACGAAGGAGATGCTGCTCGAGCCCGAGAAGTACGCGCCGAAGCGCCAGTTCCACGCCGACGTGGACCGCAAGCGCGTGATCGACGTGCTGCCCGAGCACGATCTCGACAAGGTCTACGCCGAGCACCGTCCCAAGGGCGTCAGGGGGAGCTGAGCGGTGCCCCTGTCGTCGAGCGAATTGGACATGAGCACGATCGCGGCCCTGTGCGCGGTGATCGCGCTGTCGGCGCTGTTCGTCACGGTGCTGCGGAAGCCCGTCCACGCCGCCATGGCGCTGCTCGGCCACAGCCTCGCGCTCGCCGCGCTCTACCTCGCGTTGTCGGCCGAGCTGCTGGCGGCGGCTCAGGTCCTGATCTACTCGGGCGCGATCGTCGTGCTGTTCATCTTCGTCGTCGCGCTGTTGCCGGCGGACGGTCGAGACGAACGCATCCGCGTTCGCCGCTTCGTCACGGCGGGCGTCGTGGCCGTGCTGCTCGGCGGCACGCTCGCGATCGCAGTCGGTCCGAATCTCGAGCTCGGCCTCGCCGCCGGCGTCCCGACGACCCTCGACGTCGGACGCTCGCTGTTCGACGAGCTGTTCCTCCCCTTCGAGCTGACGGCGCCGCTGCTGCTCTGCGCCATCGTCGGTGCGGTCGCCCTCTGGCGCCGGCAGGAGCGCTGAAGCATGACCCCGATCAGCCTGTTGCTCGTCACCGCCGTCGTCGTGTTCTGCCTGGGTGCGGCGTCGCTCGTGCAACGCCGCAATCCGATGTCGCTCCTGATGGGCGCCGAGCTCATGCTCTCCGCCGCGATCCTCGTGCTGGTGGCCAGCTCCCGGGTCCACGGCACGGCCTCGAGCCAGGGCGCCGCGCTGCTCGCGCTGGTGCTCGGGGCGGCGGAGGCCGTGATCGGTCTCGGGCTCGCGCTCGCGGTGTTCCGCAATCGCACGCGGGTCGACCTCGACGACGCGAGCGAGGTGCGGCGATGACCGCGCTCGTCGGATGGGGTCTCGTCGGATGGGCATGGGCGCTGCCGCTGCCCTTCATCGCGCTCGGATTGCTGGGCCTGCCGCGCCGCGGGGGAGCCGTCAGCTTCCTCGGGCCGCTCGGGGTGCTCGCGCTCGCGCTGGTCGGTCTGGCCCAGCTCGGCGACGGCTCGATACACGGCTTCGCGGGCGTGCCCGACGTTCGGATCGACGGCTTCCTTCCGTTCCTGCGCGACGCCGCCTTCGTGACCCATCCCGATGGCCTCGCCCTCGTCATGCTGGCCGTCGTCGGCGGGGTGTCGACCTGCATCTATCTCTACGCGCTGGGTTACATGGAGCACGACGACAACCGCCACCGGTTCTTCGCGTTCCTCGACGTGTTCGTCGCGTCGATGTGCCTGCTGGTGCTGGCGGGCAACATCACGACGCTCTTGATCGGCTGGGCCGGAGTAGGCCTCGCGAGCTTCCTGTTGATCAGCTTCTGGTGGGAGAGGCCGGGCACGCTCTCGGCCGGCGCCGAGGCGCTCGCCGCCAATGCGATCGGGGATGCGGCGCTGCTGCTCGCGATCGTGGCACTTCCCGCCGGCATCTACAGCTTCGACGACCTGGCGATCGCCGCGCGCCAGGGCTCGCTCGTGCACCACGACCTGATCGCCTTCCTGCTGATCGTCGCCGCCTTCGCCAAGAGCGCCCAGGGACCGCTCTACTTCTGGCTGCCGAGCGCGATGGCGGGCCCGACCCCGGTCTCGGCGCTGCTCCACTCGGCCACCATGGTCGCTGCGGGCGTCTACCTCGGCGTGCGCGTGTCGCCGGTGCTCGCGGTCTCGCCGGACGTTTCCCGCCTGGTGCTCTGGGTGGGGCTCTTCACGATGTTGTTCGGCGGCGTGATGAGCCTGCGCCAGGACAACCTGAAGAAGGGCCTGGCGTTCTCCTCGGTCAGCCAGCTCGGCATGATGTTCGTCGCGCTGGGAATCGGCGCTCCCTTCGCCGCCTTCTTCCATCTCGTCACCCACGCCGCCTTCAAGGCGCTGCTCTTCACCAGCGCCGGCGGCGTGATCCACAGTCTCCACGGCGAGGAGCGCATCAGCCAGATGGGCGGCCTGCGCAAAGACCTGCCCGGACCGCACCTGCTCTTCCTGATCGGCGCGCTCAGCCTGAT
>JANMTD010000211.1:0-15893 GCA_031390075.1 Deltaproteobacteria bacterium
TACAAGGAGCTGCAGGACATCATCGCCATCCTCGGCATCGACGAGCTTTCCGAGGACGACAAGGTGGCGGTGGCCCGCGCGCGCAAGATCCAGCGCTTCCTCTCCCAGCCCTTCCACGTCGCCGAGCAGTTCACGGGCACCCCCGGCGTCTACGTCCGCCTCGAGGAGACGATCCGCGGCTTCCGCGAGATCCTCGACGGCAAACACGACGATCTCCCGGAGCAGGCCTTCTACATGGTCGGCGACATCGACAGCGCGATCGCCAAGGCGAAGACGCTGGCCTAGCGCGGCAGGGAACAGGAGAATTCGAATGGCGCTCGAGCTCGTCGTCGTGACACCGGAAGGCCAGGCCTTCTCCGACGCCGTGGACCAGGTCGTGCTGCCCGGCGAGGCGGGGCGTTTCGGGGTGCTCGAGAGCCACGAGCGCTTCCTGACGCCGCTCGTCCGCGGCCCGATGCAGATCCTGCGCGGGGGCGCCTCGCAATGGGCTGCGCTCTCAAGCGGCTTTGCGGAGGTCGACGGGCAGAAGGTCGTCGTGCTGGTCGACGGCTGCGTCCTCGCGAGCGCGATCGACCGGGGCGCAGCGGAGAACCGCCGCGCCGAGGCGGCCCGGCAGCTGGCGGCCCTGGCCGACACCCCCGAGAACGCCGGCGAGCGGCTGCGGCTCTTGGAAGTCGTCGCGAAGGCGGAGCTCGAGGTCGAGGTCGCGGGGCTGTAGGAGCCCCGGCGCTCTCTCACAGCGCCCTCGCGTTCTCCGGCGTGGACCCCTCGCTCAGATCGCATCCTCGGGCAGCGCGAACCCCGGAATCGGCAGCTCGGTCACGCCGAGCCCGGCCTTGAGCTCTTCCCAGCCGCTCCGGTCCTGCCCGGCACGCTCGGGTCGACCATTGAACACCTCGAATAACAGCGCACCCTTTGGCCCCGCGACGAGCGGTCCGAAGAAGGCGCCCTCTTCGAGGATCGCGACCGTGCCCTCGCTCCAGAGCTGCTCGCCGACCCGGACCTCGCCTTCGAGGATGAAGATCACCTCGTCCGCCTGGTGCGAATGGCGCGCGAGCAGCATGCCCGGCTCGTAGCGCGTGTAGGTGACGAACATCGGCTCGCTCGCCACGATGCGGTTCTGTACGGCCGAGCGCGTGTCGTCGCTGTTCTGCTGCTCGCGTGTACGCAGCCAGGGCAGCTCGTGGACGTTTCCCACCCGCAGCCGCGGGCCGTTCGCACGACTCATGAAAGCCTCGTCGGCTCGAGGGCGTCGCCTCCGCCCGTTGCCGCCCGTCGCCGGCGATGGAGCGCACGCAGCCACACCAGTCCTGCCGCAACCGCCGCACTCGTCGCGGGCTCCGGAACGCCGTAGAGGTGTTGGATCCCGGCGACGTCGTCGGCCTTCGGCTGCCGGGTGATCGGCGCCTGGCTGTTGCCGTCGGGGTCCGCCCAGTGGCATTGGCTGCCGTTGAAGGCGGAGTCGACGTAGCCGCACATCAGGGACGTCGTCACGTCGCTGTGGCCCAGGCCGAGCGCGTGGCCGAGCTCGTGGGCGACGAGGCCCGCGAGATCGTTCAGGTAGAAGAAGGTCGGCGGCGGAAAGAGATTGAAGGGGTCGCCCTCGGCGCCGGCGGGAATGCCGAAGCGGTTGTTGATGTTGAAGATCACGTCGCCCTCGAGGGTGGTGCCGCCATTGGGCGGCGGCGCATAGCCGACGGCGCCCGTGAAGTCGCCGGGCGCGAAGGCGAAGGCACCGATGCGAATGTGGCCGACGACGGCCGTGCCCGCTGTCGCTGCGCCCAGGGCGAGGCCTCCGCTCTCCTCGACCTGCACGAACTGGATGTCGGCGGCCGACGACCAGGCGTCGAGGGCGGCCTGGATCGCGTCGAGCGCCGCGGCCTGGCCGCCCACCTGCGCGTAGACGCTCGCGAGGTCGCTCGTCCCACTCCAATTGAAGCCGGCGACGAGGGGATCGAGGGCGGTGCCGTCCGGGATCAGGCTCCAGGTCACGACTCCGCCCGGGGTGCCCAGGTCGTTGCTGCCCCATTTGAGGGCCTGATCGTTCCCGAACGGAAAGAAGTTGTAGGCAGGCGCGTCGCCGTCGCCGCGAGGGAGGGCCAGAGCCAGAGCAGGAGCGCGGAACGCATGCGAATCCCCTTGGTGCGAAGCGCCCCCCACGCCCGCTCGCAGGCTAGCGATTCCGAAATCGGGGTGCCCGGTGGCCGAGGGTGATGCGCGGATGCGGCTCGGGGACGGAGGGGCGAGACGGCCCGTGCTAGGGTCGCCGCCATGCCGCTTCGCGTCGTGCAATGGACTACCGGTCTCGTCGGCCGCAGCGCCGTGAAAGCCGTCCTCGATCATCCCGACCTCGAGCTCGTCGGCTGTTATGCCTGGAGCCCCGACAAGGTCGGGACGGACGTCGGCGAGCTCTGCGGACTGGGAACGATCGGCGTTGCGGCGACGAACGACCTCGACGCGATCCTCGCCCTGCGCCCGGACTGTGTGCTCTACATGCCGCTGCAATGGGTGGTCGACGACATGGTGCGGCTGCTCGAGGCCGGCGTGAACGTCGTCTCGACGGCGAACTTCATCACCGGGAAGTCCTACGGCGAGAAGGACATGCTCCGTCTCGACGAGGCCGCGCGCCGCGGCGGCGTCTCGCTCTACGGGTCAGGGATCAATCCGGGCCTCGCGAACGTCCTCGGGCTCGTCGCGACGGCGGTCTGTCGGCGGGTCGATCGCGTGTCGGTCCTCGAATCCGTCGACGCGACCGCCTACGCCTCGGCCCAGACCTGGCTCGACATCGGCTTCGCGTCGTCGCCCGAAACGCCCGGCCTCTACGAGAAGGCGCGCGAGCGGATGCTCGTCTTCCTCGACGCCGTCGAGATGATGGCCGCGGCCCTCGAGGTCGCCCTCGACGAGGTCCGCTTCGACGTCGACTTCGGCACGGCGACGAAGGACCTCGACCTCGGTTACATGAAGATCGCGAAGGGCACCATCTGCGGGCTCAAGGGCGTCTGGTCGGGGATCGTGAACGGCAAGGCCGTGATCGAGCTCGGTCTCTGCTGGCGGCTCGGCAATGCGATGGAGCCGGACTGGCCGACCGAGGAGGGCTACGTCGTCGAGGTCGACGGCGTCCCGAGCGTGCGCGCGCGCTTCGCGATCCAGTACCCCGCGAACCTGACTGATTTCGGTGTCGCGACGGCGAACCCCGCGGTGAACGCGATCCGCGCCGTCGTGGCGGCGCGGCCGGGGCTCGTCACGGCCGACCAGCTGCCCCTGATCATGGCGTCGGGGCTCGTCGCGACCCGCTGAAACGCGCCGCCGCGGGCGGCGGTGTCACCGGTCGGATCGCGGTTTGAGTTTTTTAAAGTTCCGGTTTAGATTCCTCAATCATGCGCTACGTACCGCGGGTCCTTGAAACGCAGCTTCGACGTGCCGTGAAGGCCTTCCCGGCCGTCGTCCTCACCGGCCCGCGTCGCGCGGGCAAGACCTCGCTGTTGAAGCACCTCTTCCCCCGCGCTCAGTACTTCCTCCTCGAGGACCCGGACCTCGTGGCGCGCCTGCGCGCCGATCCGACGGGATTCCTCGACGGGATCGAGACGCCCGCGATCTTAGACGAGATCCAGAACGTCCCCGAAGTGTTCGCGTATGTCCGGACGCGGATCGACCGCGAGCCGCGGCGGGTGGGTCGCTGGCTGCTGACGGGATCGCAGGAGGCGCCGCTGATGCAGCGCGTGAAAGAGTCGCTCGCGGGTCGAGCTGCCGTCTTGCAGCTGCTGCCGTTCTCGGCCCAGGAGTCGGCGAAGGTGAGCTTGCTCCGCGGCGGCTATCCGGAGGTTCTCGCGCGGCCCTCGGCGGCGTCGCTCTGGTTCAGCTCCTACCTGCAGACCTATCTCGAGCGTGACGTTCGGGCGGTCACGGCCGTCCGGGATCTGGCCACGTTCCGGCGATTCCTCGCGCTGGTGGCGAGCCGTCATGGCTCGGTGCTCAACAAGAGTGATCTGGCCGCGCCGCTCGGCGTCAGCGTACCGACGATCTCGCAGTGGCTTGGCGTGCTCGAGACGACGGCCCAGATCCTGATCGTTCCGCCGTTCTACGAGAATCTCGGCAAGCGGCTCGTGAAGTCGCCCAAGCTCTACATCGCCGACGCGGGGCTCGCGTGCCATCTGCTCGGGATCGAGTCGCCTGCCGAGCTCGCGAAATCGCCTTTTCGGGGAGCGTTGTTCGAGGGATTCATCGCGTCCGAGATCGCGAAGCACCAGGTCAATCGGGGGGAGCGCCGAGAGCTCTACTACTTCCGCGACGAGCAGGGGCTGGAAGTCGACTTCGTGATTCCGCGCAAGGGGGGCGGGCTGACGCTCGTGGAGTGCAAGGCGGGGAAGACGGTGCTCCCCCCAATGGCGGTGCCGCTTCAGCGGCTCACCATCGCGGTTCGCAAGAAGCGTCCGCGGAGCACCGTTCGGGCTTACCTCGTTCATCAACCGGGCGCAGGCGCTCCGACGACCCGGGCGGTGTTGCCGGGGGTGCAGGCGTTGGCGTGGGCGGACTTGACGGGAGAGCTGTAGACCGATCGCCAGCACGCCGACCGCGACCCCCCCGACTAGCCCCGGCTCCGGCAGCCCGATCACGAGGGGGTCGTGGTCCGAGGTCCGGAACTCGTCCGGGGCGTAGAGGGGCAGCGCCGAGGGCTTGGCCTCGAAGGGCGCCTCGCCGGCGTCGGCGATCGGATCGTCGTAGTCGAAGGCGATGGGCTCGTCGGCGTTGATCGGCCACGGGACGGCGCCAGTCACCTGCGCGGCGAGCGTTGCACTCGCGAGCGCATGGTCGAGGCGCCCGGTCTGGCCGTCGAAGACGTAGCTGTGCGCGGCGGGTCCGGCATGGCGGCGGACCAGGTCGATGAAGTCGTCCGCCGTGCCCGCTGCATCGTCGGCGCCCGCGAGGAGGGCTCGAAGGGGATCCTCGCGGCTGTAGCTGTTGAGGTCGCCGACGATCAGGAAGTCCGGGTCCCCGCTCGCGGTCGGATCGCCCGCGAGCCAGTCGACGAGGGCAGCTGCGGCCGAGCGCCGCGTGGCGTTGCAGTTGCCCTGACCGTCGCCGGTGTCGGGGTCGCCGAGAAACGCGCAGCTCGAGCCCTTCGATTTCAGGTGGGCGACGGCGATCGTGAAGCGCCGGCCGGTGGCGAGCTCGCGAAGCGTTTGTGCCAGCACCGGGCGACTGCGCCGATCGTCGAAACGCGGATCGACGTCTCCGTCGAGGATCGCCGGGGCTCCCATCGCCTCGACGGTCGCGGGCTTGTAGACGAGGGCCACCCGGATCGCGTCGCTGCCGATCGGGCCCGTGTCGACGAACGCGAAGGGGCCGCAGCCGGGCCTCGCGTCGAGGGCGCCGATCAGGGCGCTCGTCGCCGCAGACGCGTCGTTCTGCATCTCCATCAGGCCGACGACGTCCGGATCCAGCCGACACAGGGCCGCCACGAGCTTGTCGGTCTGCCGCATGAGCTCCGCCGCCGAGTCGGCGCCGCGGCAATCGAGGGTTCCGCCGGGCCCGCACGGACCGCTCGAGGTCGAGGGCGTCGTGTCGAGGGTCGCGAAATAGTTCGCGACGTTGAAGCTCGCGAGCTCGAGCGAGCCGCCGACGATCGGCGGCGCCGCGGGCCGGGGATTCGCGCTCGCGAAGACATAGCTCGACGCCTCGTACACCGGTCGGATTCGCCAGGCATCGGTTCCACTCGCCCCCGCCGAGGAGCCGTCGAGGACGCCCTCCAGGTTCGTGATCCGGTCGCCCGCGCGGAATCGGTTCGCGAGTCCCAGACCCGGGCTCGGGTACGGGAGGGGCCGCAGGTTCACGAGCGCGCTGTCCGGGCGGTCGTCGCCGTCGTCGAGCAGGATCCGCCGCCGCGCGACCTCGATCTGGTGGGCGACGAAGCCGGTCGCACTCGGGAGCGAGCCGTCGGTGAAGGTCTGGATGCGTCCGCCCTGGTCGAGGACGAGCAGGCCTTCGCGCGCGAGCTCGAAGGACTCGGCGAGGGTGAGCGATCCGGGAAAGAGGATGCGCATACCCTCGACGGCCTCGTAGTAGGCGTCGATCGCGGCGGTCGCGGCGACGAGATCGCCCGTCGGAACGCCGGGCACCGGGAGGAGCACGGTCGCCGCCGTCGGCAGGGGCTCAAAGCTCGTGCAGAGCTCGACGCTCGTGAGCGATTCGAGGGTGGTCCTGCCGCTGCGCTCGCGGGCTGTGCCGGTCACGCGGACGCGGTCGCCGACGGCCAGGCCCATCGCGAGCCCGCCGCTCCCGTCGTCGACGAACAAGCCCTCGGAAGTGGCGGGATCGCCGTCGCCGTCGGCGTCCTCCTCCTGCACGAAGAAGCCCTCGAGCGAGTCGGCGGCGCTTCCCAGGAAGCGGCCGACGACGATGCCTTCCACGACCACGGAGATGCCCGCGAGCGGCGTATCGGCGCCGCTTCCCTGGATGGAATGGATCGAGGTCGCGGGGAGGCCGCAGCCGTCGTTGTCCGCGAGCGTCAACACGCGATGGATGAACGCGCCCAGGCGCAGGCCGGCGGAGGGTTGAGCGAGTGTGAGCGAGGCCCGCTCGGATCCTTCGAGGACGAGGTCGTCGATGAGGCTGAAGGTCGCGCTGGCGCTCGTTTCGCCGTCGGGAAGCGCGAGCGTCGCGTGGCTCAGGACGAAATCGCCCGTCGTGACCCCCGCGCCGCCGACCGAGAGGGAGACGCTCTGGTCGCCGGCCACCGGCGTCTCGGCCGTCGCGGTCACGCTGAGGACCGTGCGGGCCGCCTCGCTCGCGAAGTCGGCGCTCAGGGCGAGCTCGACGGCGGCGCCCGGTGGACAGGACGTCGGGGCAGAGGCGGATGTGCGTGGGAGCGGGGGACCGGCGATGAAGTCCGCGCCGTTCGCGTACGTGTCCGTGCAGCCGTCACCGGTCCGGAAGAGCGCGGTCGTCGCCGAGGCGGCCGGCGCGGCGGACGCCCCCTCGAAGAAGTTGGCCGCGCCGTAGCCGACGAGATCGACGATCTGGTCCTGCTGCGCGGGACCGCAGGGCGTGGCTCCGCCGTTGCAGGCGAGCCCTTCTGTGCTGCGGACGAGCGCGACCTTGCCGCTCGTGCTCGCGAGATTCGTGGCGGGATTGCCGGCGGCGAAGGGCGTCGGGAGCGCTGCACCGGAAGTCGAAGCGGCGAGGCCGACGAGCAGGGACTGGCCCGGCTGGAGCGTTCCGGACAAAAGACTCGGGGCGCCGCCGGCGAAGAGGCCCGAGCCGGTCGCACTCGCGTACTGGATCGACCAGCCGGCGAGCGACACGGGCGCCGCGCCGCGGTTGAACAGCTCGACGTAGTCGCGGTCGTAGACGTTGCCGCCGCCGCCGTAAATCTGGCGCAGGACCACCTGCGCGCCGGCCGAGCTCGCGAGCAGGACGAGCAGGAGCACGGCCAACCGACAGGGGCCGACCAGGGAGACAACGCGAGCAGGGCGCGGCATGGACCAGTCGGACCTCCCGATTTCTCTTGGCCGTCAAATCGCAGGCGGCCCCGGTCGCGTCAACGCGTGAACGATCCTTCACGCAGACTCATGGATGGCATGCTCCGTCGCTGACGGACGCGCGCATCGGGGCCGACTGGGGTGAGGTGGCGTGGTAGGGTCACGATTCCGGTGTCCGAAGGACCATCCCGAAGGAAGAATCGTCCCGAAGAAAGGCGAAGCCGATGGCCCACGAGAATGAGCCGCTTCGAATCGTCGAAATCGTCTTCCCGACCGACACGAACAGCCAGGGCTCGCTCTTCGGCGGTCACGCCCTCAGTTTGATGGATCGCCTGGCCTTCATCGTGGCCTCGCGTTTCGCCCGCAAACCGGTCGTCACGGTCTCGACCGACAAGGTCGAGTTCCTGGCGCCCGTCAAGGTCGGCAACCTGATCGAGCTGATCGGCCGGATCAGTCGCGTGGGGCGCACTTCGATCACGGTCGACATCGAGATGTTCGCGGAGGATCTGCTCTCGGGCGAGCGACACCTGTGCACGACGGGTCGCTCGGTGATGGTGGCGGTCGACGCGGATGGGCGTCCGACGCCGGTCGAGCCGGCGCCGGGCTAGGCGGAGAGACCCCAGTGGGCCGCGCGCTTTGGATCCTCGAGGCGCCAGACGCGGCGATGAATCTCGCCGAGCGAAGCCGCGTCGCCCAGCAGGACGCGCTTCTCGTCCGCGTCGAGGGCGCTCGGCCCCCCGCTGACCGCACGCTCGACGAGCGCGGCTCGTGCGGCCCGCACGCCCGGCGAGAACGTCCGGGGTCCACGTGCGACCACGCTGTGGATGGCGTTGCAGAAGGGATCGACCACGACCTCGCGGAAGCCCCCGTGTTCCGCGTCCGCCCCCGCCGCAAGCTCGGCTTCGACGCGGTCGACCACGGGCGGTGGATTCAATTCGTCGGGTGTGAGCAGCCAACCCGCGGACCGTGCACGGATGCCGAGCGCCGCGCGACTCGTCCAGACCGACAGGGGAAGCGAAAAGACGAGCGCGCCTGCCACGGGTGTGAGCCACCAGAATGCGGCGGGCTCGAGCCAGTAGACACCCGCGGCCCAGACGCTGGCCATGAGCACGTCGAAGCCGTGGTAGCGCACGGCCCGGCGCCAGGTCGTCTCGCCCTGCGCGTCGGCACCGCCCCCCCAACCCACCGCCTGCCCCAGCATGTTTCGCAGCACGAAGCCGGAGTAGAACGCCATCCGAACGGGTGCGAGCAGCGCCGACGCGACGCTCTCCGTGAGCACGCTTCGCAGGAGTCGCGCCGCACCGCCGAACGAAGCGCCTCCATCCGCTCGCAGTGCGAGGAAAGTGGCCAGCAGCTTCGGCAGGAAGAGCACGATCAAGACGACGCCGAGAAGTGCGCCCACGCGCTCGGGTCGCCAGATGGGCCAGGTCGGGAAGAGGCTCCGACCTGCGGCGAAATAATCGGGTCCGACGAGTGCCCAGAGCGCGGCCTCGACCGTGCTGGCCACGAGGAACGCCAGCCAGAGGGCGGCGGAGACGTAGGAGAAGATGCCGTTCAGGAAGAGCGCGCGATGCATGGGCGCGAGGCCTTCCGTGAACAGCAGTCGCAGATGCTGGAGGTTCCCCTGACACC
This sequence comes from Deltaproteobacteria bacterium, assembly GCA_031390075.1. Taxonomy (GTDB): domain Bacteria; phylum Myxococcota_A; class UBA9160; order UBA9160; family UBA4427; genus UBA4427. The sequence continues at coordinate 9,111 of JANMTD010000211.1, forward strand.
AACGCTGGTCGCGCTTCATCTCCTCGAGCAACGACTCGGGCGTCTCTTCGTAGCTGCCGGTCAGATCGAAGCTGAGCCAGACCGACCAGCCCGCACGCCCGAGCAGGGCGGCCTCGACGAAATCGTGGCTGAGGATCTCGCCGCCGAAGGGTGGCTTGCCCGCGAGCCGCGGCAGCGCGCCATGCTTCATGAACGGCTCTACCCGCAGGATCGCGTTGTGGCCCCAGTAGGGGCAGTCGCCGAGCTGCCAGTAGTGCATGCCTGCCGCGAACATCGGCCCGTAGAGCTGGTTCGCGAATTGCTGGACCCGCGCGAAGAGCGAGCGTGCGCGGATGATTCTCGGTGCGGTCTGGATGATGCCGACGTCCGGACGGGATTCCATCAGGCGCACCAGTCGGACGAGCGTCTCACCGCTCATCACGCTGTCGGCGTCGAGCACGATCATGTAGCGGTACTGGCGGCCAAAGCGCCGACAGAAGTCGGCGATGTTGCCGCTCTTGCGATTCGGACGGACCCGTCGACGGCGGTAGTAGATCCCGCCTCCGGATGAAACGCACGAAGCGTCTTTGCGCCACTCCGCCCAGGCGGTCAACTCGTCGCTGGCGATGTCGGGGTCGATGCTGTCGGACAGGATGAATAGATCGAAGGCCTGCCCGGCGCCGGCCCCTGTCCCGGCGTCTGTCCCGGAGAGGGCCAGCGATGCGCGCATGGCCCGGAGACCGGCGAAGACGCGCGGGACGGATTCGTCGCAGATGGGGACGACCAGGGCCGTGCGGCAGGTCGGGTCGCCGGGCGTGTCGTCCTCACGGGTGGTGTGCGTGCTGGGTGCGATGGCGAAGCCATCGCCGCCTCGAAGCTGCACGAAGAACCCGAACACCGCCGTCCAGAATCCGATCGAGATCCACCCGAACAACAACCCGAAGAAGACCGCCACGGCGATCTCGGCCGGGAGCCACACGCGCCCCGGCAAGGTCCCCAGGAAGGCGACGCCCGCCGCGACGCCCGGCACCAGAACGAGGGTCGTGAGAATGCCGCGGCGCAGATGTCCGCTTCGATTCCACGCCCGGCGCGCGCGGCGGCGGTCCTCCCGCTCGGGATCCGTGGGGCGCGGCCCGGAGGACGGGGCGGCCGCGGGGCGCGGTCCGCCCAGGCGCCGCCCGCGAAAGTGTTCCGGGGCCATCGCGGTCCGCGTGAGTGGGGGCGTGGCGGCGAGCATCGTCGGCTCCGGCAGCGGTCCGGGCGCCACCTCGCTGCGCTGCCAGGCGGCGAATCGCCACCGCACGAACGTGTCGTCGATCGATGCGTCGGGCCGACTGCTCGCGAGCGGATGCTCCGCGACGAGCAGGCGCACGCCTTCGTCGATCGCATCGCACACCGCGGAGCGCTGCGATGCGCGGCCGAGGACATGCTCCAGGACTCGTCGAGTCGATCGCTCGACCTCGCGATCCGCGAGCCCGAGCGCCTGCAGGTAGCCCCGGATTCGATCCCGAGCGCCGCTCCAATCGAGGAGCGCGCGCTCCAACGAGGGGATCCAGAGGCGTCCTTCGATCGATTCGACAGGTTCTTTTTCCAGGGATGGACTTTCTCGTGCGCGAGCGGCGTTCACGGACGCCGAGGCCGGCTCATCATGGGCTGAGGGCTCAGGGTTTCAGGAGATAGGACCAGGTCTCGGTGAGCACGTCCGGGCCGTGTCTCAAGAAGGCTCGCAGCTCGACCGGATCGCGCTGCGGCGACTTCAGCTGGAAGACGAGTCGCCAACCGCCGGTCGCGGGATTCTTCAGCACCTGTTGTTCGAGGAGCTCGGCCGGCTGCGGCGACTCCGGTGCCCCGGATCCCGCGGCACTCGCCGTGACGAGTCCTTCGACGACGGCGTCGGCGGGAAGTTCGCCGAGGGCACCCCCCTCGAAGTCGACCACGATCCGCCGGGCGTCCTCATGCGTTCCGAGATCGAGTCGAGTGGCCACGGCTCTCCCTCCCGGTGGGCGGGCTCGATCGTCGCCGTACCAGGAGATCGAGTAGGAAAGCGAGATCGGCTTACCCGGTGTCGCCGGGACCGCAGGGACCCAATAAGCGACGATGTTGTCGTTGGTGTCGTCCCGGGTCGGGATCTCGACGAGCTCGACACGACCGCGACTCCAATCGCCTTTCGGCTCGATCCAGACGCTCGGCCGGAGATCCGAACGCGCCTCGATGTCCTGGTAGTGGTCGAAGCTCCGGTCCCGCTGCATGAGGCCGAATCCGCGCGGACTCTCGAGCGCGAACGAGGTGACGGCGAGGTCTTCTGGATTCTCGAGCGGACGCCACAGCCATTCGCCGGTCTGGCTTGCGATGAGCAGTCCGTCCGAGTCGTGGACCTCCGGACGATAGTCGGGCTCGTCGTTCGGTGGATTCATTTCGCCGTGCAGGAACATGCTGGTCAGGGGCGCCAGGCCGAGCTTTCCGATCGGGGCACGGGGAAACAATTTCATCTCGACGTCGACCCGGGTCTGCACACCCGGCGTCACGACGAAGCGAAAAGCGCCGGCGGCGCTCGGACTGTCGAGCAGCGCATAGAAGGTCAGCTCGCGCGCGCCCGGAGCCGGCTGTACGAGCCAGAACTCGCGAAATCGCGGGAACTCCTCTCCGGAGGTCGAAGCGGTATCGATCGCCACGCCGCGGGTCGAGAGGCCGTAGGCGTTGTCGCGGCCGACGGCCCGGAAGTAGCTGGCGCCGAGGAAGACGGCGACCTCGTCTTGATACGTGTTGCTCTTGATGGGGTGATGGATCCGGAAGCCCGCGTACCCGAGGTCGTGTGGGACGCGGCTGCCGAGCTCGGCCGTGCCGTAGTCGAACTGATCGGGTGAGAAGACGACGGGAGTGACCTCACCCGACGGTGTCACGACGTGCATGGTCACGACCCGGTCGTAGAAGAAGCCCGGATGGAAGAACTGGATGCTGAAGGGAAGCTTGCGATCCCGCCACAACGCCCGCTCCGGTCGGTAGCGGATCATTCGATACTGATCGTAGTCGAGGTCGAGGAGCCAGCCGGGTACGGCGTCGGGCGCGTCGTCGCTCCGGGTGGCTGCGAGCTGCCGGGCGCGCTCGACGACTTGATCGAAGCTGAAGGCGTCCGCGGATCCGGCCTGGACGAGGGTGAGGAGGCTGCAGACGATCAGACATCGGAGCGGAGCAGACGGGCGGGGAACAGACATGGTGGAAGAGAATCGCGCCGGGCAACCCTCAGTGCAATCCTCAGGTTCGATCCGGTGCGGCCCGTGCCCCTTTTCCGACCGGGCTCGGGTCAGCCGGACCCTTTCGGACCGTCTCCCGCCCGCCGCCCCGTCCTCGCCCTGCGGAGGTTCGGTGATGCAGAATCCCGCACCGTGCTTCAATCGCCGATCGATGAAGATCGCTTTAACGATCGCCGTGCACTAGGCGTCGACCCGCGCGGCCACCGCCTCGCCGCAGCGGAGGCTGCCCTCCACCCACGGATGATTCAGGTAGTCGCCGCACAGGTAGACCCCGCCCGCCCCCTGCCCGTCGTCGCCCTCGCGGGCGAGGAATGCGCGAACCCGTGAGATCTGGGTCGGCGAATAGATCGGCATCGCTTCTCGCCAGCGCTCGACGTGCAGTCCGTGGAGATGGCCAGCATAACGCGGAAACAGTCTCGACCATTCGAGGGCCACGTCGTGGAAGATCTCGTCGTCGCTGCGGGCGAGCCAGTGCGCACCGATCTCCGCATGGAGACCCATCGTGAAGACGCAGTCCCGCTCGTCCCGACAGCCCTTGCACGCGTCGTTCGCGCACTCGCTGATGATGACGCTCTCCTTGAAGGGCACCCAGATCCCCTCGAAGTCCTCCGCCACGTCGAGCGGGACGCGAAAAGCCACGTCGAGGGTCGAGGCATAACGCGTCTCGGCGAGCAGCGCGCGCATCGGGCCCGAGCCCCCCTCGAGCATCGCGAGGGCCGCGGGCGCGGGCACCGCCAACACGACTCGATCGAAGGCCACGCCGTCGACCAGGACCGGTCCCCCGAGCGTCGACGACGGTCGAACCGATCGGACCGCCGACTGCAGCCGGACGTCGAGCCGCGCCGCGAGCGACTCGGGGAGCGCGCTCATGAAGCCCCGAAAGCCCTGGGGCACGAATCCATCCCGCCCGACGAAGAGGGCCGCGAGGGCGTCGAAGGCCTTCATCGAGATCTCGCGGGCGCCGTGGAAATGGAACGTGCGGACGAAGGGGTCGATCAGGTAGTCGGCGACCTCGCTCCCCAACCGCTCCTCGACGACCGAATAGGCGTCCCGACCCGCGTCCTCGTCGTCACCGACCGAGAGATCGTAGAAATCGAGGGTCGACGTCCAGGCCGTGGCCTGCGTGAAATACCGCAGCAGCTGCATGCGCGACGCGAAGGAGACACCCTGATAGCGCAGCACGTCGAAGGCGCTCTTCGGCGTGAAGCTCGTGAGCTGGTCGTCCCGCAGGATTCCGCCGGAGCCCGCCTCGAACGAGAACAGCGAGCCTTCGATCCCGAGCTCGCGGGCGAGGGCGTGGACATGCTCGTAGTTCTCGAGCAGGAGGTTCGCGCCGACGTCGATGGCGAGGCCCTGCTTTCGGACCGTGCGCATCCGGCCGCCGACGGCGGAGCCCTGCTCGAAGACGATGACCTCGTGTCCGCGGCCCTGCAGTCGGTAGGCACAGCCGAGGCCGGAGATGCCCGCGCCGATGACGGCGATCCTCATTCCTCTTCCTTCGCGTGCATCAGTCGCGCTCGACGATCAGACGGTGTGCCAGCCTTCTTCCGGTACCCACGGTCCCGCCGATGCTCGGCCAGCCCGCCGTCGCATTGCAGAGCCAGAGGTTGTCGATCGGCGTCTCCAGCGGCTTTCTCGACGATCGGACGTTGGCCGGCACGAGCGCCGCGCCGTAGGCGTTGCCGTGCGGCGCGCGCACGAAGCGCTCGTTGGTCGCCGGCGTGCCGATCGCGAACACGTCGACGTGGTCGCGCAGGCCCGGCACGAAGCGCGTTTCGATCACGTCGTAGAGGTGCTCCCGCAGCTTCTTCTTCTCCCGGTTGTAGGCGCGGGGGTCGCGGTCGCGGAGCTCGCGCCAGTAGGCGTGGGGCGCGTGGGTCGCGATCTCGAGGATCTGGCAACCGGAGGGCGCCAGGCCGGGTGCGCTGCTGTGGAGCGTCGGAGTCGAGAAGAAGAGCCAGGGGGCGGAGAGGTCGCCCTCGTCCTGGGCGCGGTAGATGCGGTCGATGTCGTCGTGGGGATAGGACCAGACGTTGTAGGAGCCGAAACCGTGATCGCGCAGGTCGATGCCCTTGAGTCCCAGGTAGAGCGTGATTCCGCCGTGGGAGTAGGCGTAGCGGGCATGTGTATCGACGAAGGATTTCGGGAAATGCGCGGGCCCGACCAGGGCGACCGCCGCCTGCGGATCCATGTTCGAGATGACGCGCTCGGCGCGGAACCGTGCCCCGTTTCCCGTGTACACGGTCGACACGCGATTCTTCTCGACATCGATCCGCGTGACCTCGTGCTCGAGCAGCACGTCACAGCCGGGCTGCTTGCGCACGAAGTCGACGATCGAGCCGATGAGATGTGCGTAGTGGCGGCGCGGGTAGTAGGCGCCCTCGCCGTAGGCGACGACGAGGGTGGCGTGGAGCAGGAGCGAGACCTCGCACGGGGGCAGCAGATAGTCGCCGCACTGGCCCGCGAGGATCGCGCGGACCCGCGGCGAGAGCCCGATCCGATCGTAGAGCTCGCCGAGCGTGGCCTTGCGCCATCGGATCAGGTGGGGGAAACGGAAGGGCGCCGTCAGGATGTCCTTCCAGGACGGCTTCTCGGGCAGCGCGTCGAGCTCGCGCGTGATCGCCGCGATCAGGTCGAAGTAGCGATCGAGGGCCTCGCCTTCGCCCGGAAAATCGCGCTTCATGCGGGCGCGGAAGTTCTCCCAGCCGGTCGGAATCCGGTAGCGCGCGCCGTCGATCACGACGTGATCGAAGCCGTCCCGGTCGAGCTCGATGAACTCGACCTCGTCGACCAGACCGAGCTCGTCGAGCAGGCCGTAGACCTGCCCGCCCGGTGCGCAGCCGAAGATGTAGTGCACCTGGGCACAGAACCGGTATGCGCCGAGGGCGAAGGTGTGTGCGTAGCCGCCGGGCGCGTCATGGCCTTCGAGGACGATCACCCGCCGGCCGGCCTTCGCGAGCAGGGCCGCCGCGCTGAGGCCGGCCATCCCGGAGCCGATCACCAGGTCGTCGCAGGCGTAGATGGTGTCGCTCACCCCGCGAAGGGTAGACGCTTTCGCTGGATCCCATGGAATATTCTTTCCCGCCCGGTCGAAATCCGGGATCGCCGTGCGACAAAATGACCTCGAGGCCGGGCCGCTGTGACCCGCTCGCAGCCCGAGGAGACCCGAATGCAGTTCATGCTGCTGATCTACGAGGACGACGGCGAGCGCGTCGGCCGGGTCTCGGCGGCCTACATGCCGATGAAGAAGCTCGATCTCGCGACGCTCGAAGCGGCCCATCGAGGCGAGGGGGTCGCGAAATGAAATTCCTCTGCCTCGCCTACGAAGAAGAGGTGGCGTTGAACGAGCTCACCCACCCCGACTGGGACGCGTTGCGGATCGAGACCCTCGCCTACGTCGAGATCCGGAAGAAGAGCGGTCACCTCGTCCTCATCAATGCGCTCCAGAGCGCGCGAATGGCGTCGACGGTGCGCGTGCGCGACGGGAATCTCGCGGTGAAGGACGGGCCCTACGCCGAGACGCGGGAGCAGCTCGGCGGGTTCTTCCTGATCG
>JANMTD010000332.1:0-2324 GCA_031390075.1 Deltaproteobacteria bacterium
CTCGGCCGGCGATTTCCAGTCGGCTGATCAGACGGTCGAGATCATGAATCCGGGCCACAAGATCTGCACGCTGGGCCCCGACTCGACCTTCGACCTCGAAGCGACCGTCAACCTCGGCAAGGGCTACGTCCTCGCGGATAAGAACAAGACCGAGGACATGTCGATCGGGACGATTCCGATCGACTCGGTCTTCTCTCCCCTGCGTCGCGTGAACTACACGGTCACCCCCGCCCGCGTCGGTCGCGAGACGGACTTCGACCGGTTGAACCTCGAGCTGTGGACCGACGGCGCGATCGAGCCGGCGGACGCCGTCGCCTTCGCCGCAAAGATCCTGAAGGAGCAGCTCACGATCTTCATCAACTTCGAAGAGCAGACCGAGTCGCACGCGCTGCACCTCGACGAGCCCGAGCCGCTCAACGCGAATCTCTTCAAGTCGGTCGACGAGCTCGAGCTCTCTGTCCGGTCCGCGAACTGCCTGCAGAACGCGAACATCCGGTTCATCGGCGAGCTCGTGCAGAAGACCGAGGCCGAGATGCTCAAGACCAAGAACTTTGGTCGCAAGTCGCTGAACGAGATCAAGGAGACGCTCGCGTCCCTCGGACTCTCCCTCGGCATGACGATCGACAACCTGCCGCCCCGCAAAGACCTCGAGCGGATGCGCGAGCAGCGCGAGGCCTGAGATGAACCACCGGAAGAATCAACGCAAGCTCTCGCGGACTAGCTCCCATCGCAAGGCGCTGCTCCGCAACATGGTGACCTCGCTGCTCGAGCACGAGGCAATCCGCACGACCGACGCCAAGGCGAAGGAGCTACGCGGTGTCGCCGAGAAGATGATCACTCTCGGCAAGCGCGGCACACTCCACGCCCGCCGCCAGGCCCTCGCTACGATCCGCTCGAAAGAAGTGACGAAGAAGCTCTTCGACGAGCTGGCCGGTCGCTACCGCCAGCGGGCGGGCGGATACACGCGGATCGTGAAGCTCGGACGCCGGCCCGGTGATGCAGCGCCGATGGCGATGATCGAGCTCGTCGATCGCGCGGAAGCGGGCTCCCAGAAGGAATCCGCCTGAGCGGCATGAGCGAGCCTCCGGCCGAGCGGTCGCGGGGCGCGCTCTTCCTGCTGGTGGCGGTCTTCGCTGCGGCGGGGCTCTGGTTCGTCGTCGGAAGCGACGAGGCGGCTTCGCCCATCGTCCGCGGGGCCAGGGCTCCGGGTTTCGTGCTTCCGCGCCTCGCGACCCCGCCTGTGACCCTCGACCTCGCCTCGCTCTCGGGCCGCGTGGTGCTCGTCAATTTCTGGGCGACCTGGTGCGAGCCGTGCGAGCAGGAAATGCCCGCGATGGAGCGGCTCTACCAGCGGCTTCCCCGCGACCGCTTCGAGCTCGTGGCGGTCGCGATCGACGACGAAGAGGCCAAGGTCGCCGAGTTCCAGACGCGTTATTCGCTGACCTTTCCGATCGTGCTCGACCCAGACAAGAAGGTCGCCGAGACCTATCAAACGATGGGGGTCCCGGAGTCGCTCTTGATCGACGCGAGCGGCCGGATCGTCGAAAGGTACGTCGGGCCGCGGGAATGGGATTCGACAGAGTACGTCGAGCGGATCGAGGCGCTCTTCGGGGCAGGGCCGGGCGGCGCCGTGCCCGCGGCCAGGCAGTCCGACGCGGGTCTCATCCGCGTCGATTGACGCTGGGAGACCGCGTTCAGGCAAGCCGCAGGCGTGCGAGTTCGTTATTCTGCGCCGCGGCCATGGCGCTCCGCCCACGGATGCGGTCGGGTCGGTCCGTGGGGTCCGAGTAGAGTTCGAGTAGAGTTCGAGTAGAGAGGGGAGCCCGGGTGAAAGCGCTCGCGCTGGGAACGTTCGTGATCGCGGCGATCGCCGTCTCCGCCATGCTCGACCCCGACAGCGGCCTCGAGATCTGGCGCGAGCTGCGCCGTGACCTCGCCGTGTCGGACATGCGGGTCGAGCGCCTGATGCGCGAGAACGACGCGCTGCGCGGGGAGATCGCGACCCTAGAGAGCGAGCCGGATGCCCTCGACCGCGCGATCCGGGAGGAGCTCGACCTGGCGCTCCCGGGCGAGATCGTGGTCCGCTTCGAGCCGACGCCTGTCCCCCAGCATGTGGATGGCCCAGAGGTTGGCCCGACTCGGGACGACGGGGGCCGGCGGTGAAAGAGGCTCTGCGGGCAAGGGTCGAGGAGGCGCTTCGCGCTCTCCTCGCGGCGGCTGGTGATTCGGACGCATTGCCGGATTTTGCGATCGAGGTCCCGCGCCAGAAGGAGCACGGCGACTTCTCCTGCAACGCGGCCATGCTGCTGGCGAAGCGGCTCGGC
>JANMTD010000347.1:0-2540 GCA_031390075.1 Deltaproteobacteria bacterium
GGCGAGCGGGAGCAGCAGGTTCGTGATCGCGGTCGCGAGACCCGAGCCGGCGACGCCGAGGGCGGGGAGCCCGAGGTTCCCGAAGATCAGCAGCCAGTTGAGAAACGCGTTCACGAGATTGCCGATCAGCATCACCCACATCGCGGGCCGCGTGATCCCCCGGCCCGCGAGGTACTGGCGCTGCGCGGTAAAGAGAAGGAAGCCCAGCGCGCTCGGGAGGCGGGCCGTCATGAAGACCTGTGCGAGGCGCGCGACTTCGGCGTCTTGACCGAGCGCGACGAGCGCGGTCTCGGTGCCGAGCCAGAGCGCCATCAGCGGCAACGAGACCGCGACGGCGAGGATGAGCCCGCGCTGGAACGCCAGCGCCACGGCGTCGCCATCCCCCGCGCCGTGGGCCTGCGAGACCAGCGGGTCCATGCCCTGCACGATGCCCTGGGCGATCGAGCCCGACGACCAGACCCACGTGCTCGCGACGGCAACGGCGGCGAGCTCGGTGACCCCTATGCGGGCGACCATCAGGGTGTCGACGACGCCCATCGCCATCAGGCCGACCTGGGCGACGGCGATCGGCGCCGACAGCGCGAAGAGCGTCCGGAACTCGGCCGCCGCCGTGCGCTCGACAGCGTTGCTCTTCGACATCGGGACTGGCTCCGCCGGGGCGCGGCATTCGGGGCGGGCGAAGCCTACCGGGCGAGGGCGCCCGATGCGATCGTCCCCGGAATGGATCGCCGGCAGGCTTCATGACATGAGGAGATGGGCGTGAAGGGATGGGTGTTCGTGCTCGCGGGGCTTTTCATCCTGGCCGCGGGACCGGCGTGGGCCCACGGGCCGACGGTCGAGATCACGACGGCGGGCCTCGAGCCCGTGCTGCTCAACCTCTTCGAGGGCACGACGGTTCACTTCACGAACACGCTCGCGGCGCCCCAGCGCCTCGTCGTCACCGGCGAGTCGGAAACCGTCACGAGTCCGTCGCTCGCGGCGGCCGGCGAGGGCTGGCACTACACGTTCGTGAAGAGCGGGGCCTACGCGATCCGCCTCGTACAGCGGCGGTCGGCGGCGATGCGGATCGTCGTCGTGAAGAAGAAGTCCGCGCCCTGAGCCCTCAGCCGGAAAAGAGGCGGGCCTCCGGTTGTCAGGCTGCTAGTCGCGGCCCGTCAGCACGGCGAAGAAGTCGCCGAGATCGCCGAAGGCGCGTTCGGGGTCGAGCAGCAGGTCGTAAGTGACGGGGGTCGGCATCGACCCGGGGTCCTTCGCGGGGCCCGGGGACTCGGTCTCGTCCCCGAACTCCTCGATCCGCCGGTAGAGGGCGTCCCACGCCTCCTGGGGGTCGTTCAGGTCGATCTCGATCGTGAGCTTGGCCATCGGACCTCCTGCACCGTGAAATGCGCCCGGGGGATCGGGGAGGGCGAAGCAGAATCCACTCGCAAAAGCTCTCGAAGACACAAGCTACGGGATTCGCGGAAGTCCACAAGAAAAAAATTCGTGCCAGGGCCGAGAGATCGCCGGTGCCGGGGAGTCTTGTGCATGATCGGACAATCAACCTATTCTGAGGGTGAGGCGAGCCACACTCCGTTCTGATGCCCCTTCGGGAAAATAGATCGTCATTTCCTGCAAGATTTCGGGTAAGGTGACAATGACTTGCAGTCGTTCCGGGTCGCTCAACAATGCGCACCCAGTCTCCGCCCGGCGCGCCCCGATCGGCTGGACGGCAGTAAGGAGAAGGAAGATGCCCGCGGCCCTACTCGCTCCCCGTGAACTCCACGTGAAGCTTCCGCATGTGCTCCTCGCGGAGCAGACCGGTTCTGCACTCTGTGATCAGGGTGGCCGGCCTCTCGGAGCCCGCGCGCAGAATACGCGGGTTCGGATTCTCGACGCGACCGTCGAGCTGCTCACCGCGAAGCCGATGCGCGATCTGCGCGTGATCGACATCGCCCGCCGAATCGGGTCGTCGCCCGCGACCTTCTATCAGTACTTCAAGGACGTCGAGGACGTCGTGCTCCACCTCGCGAGCCACGTCTCCGAGTTCACCCCCGAGCTCGTCGATCTGATCCACGGCGATTGGACCGGCCGCGAGGGCCACGCGCGAGGCCGCAAGCTCGCCGAGGTCGTGATTTGTCATTGGGACCGCTACGCGCCGATCCTGCGCGTGCGCAACAACGCCAGCGACGAGGGCGACGATGCGTTCCGCGAGCTCCGCATGTGCGCCATGATGCCCCTCGTCCACGCCTTCGCCGAGATCATCGAGAAGTCGCAGAAGGATGCGGCCCCGATCGAATCCGATCCGTCGAGCGCGGCCGCAGGTGCGCAATGGGAGGGCGGTCGGCTCTACCCGATGATGGGGGCGGTGGCGCTTGCGAGCGTGCTCGAACGGCTCTCGATGTACCACGTCTCGATCGAGGAGCTGGGCGGGACGCGCGAGCAGCTGATCGAGACGTTGGCGACGCTGCTGCAGTCGATGCTCACCTCGAAGCGTTAGGCAGGACGCGAGGGCGGGGAGCGAGCACCGTGCAAGGTGGCCCGGTCGGGCCTCGCGGTGCTCA
>JANMTD010000348.1:0-2279 GCA_031390075.1 Deltaproteobacteria bacterium
CCCGCCGGGAGCGCCGCCCGCCGCAGGACCCCGAGCGATGTATTCAGGCCGCCGTCGAAGAGGATCAGGACGAGCGCGATCGTCCCGAGGCGATAGGCGAGCCCGTAGTCCTCGAAGGGGATGCCGATCAGCCCCTCGGAGCCCGCGAGCATCCCGAGGCCAAGGAAAACGAGCAGGATGGGCACACCGAAGCGGGAGATCGGACTCGCGAGACTCGCGAGCACGAGCAGCAATCCGATCGCGGCGAGAATCGCCGCCGTCGCATGCGGTTCATTCACGTCGTGACGTTGCCACCATTGATCTGGAGCGTCTGCCCCGTCATCCAACCCGACTCGTTCGACGCCAGATAGACGCACAGCGCGCCGACATCCTCGGGCTCGCCGAGGCGCCCGACCGGGATCGTCTTCGCGAGGTGGGCCGTCGTCTGCGGCGTGCGCTGGTTGTTCATCAGTCCGAGGGCCACGGTATTCGCGGTGACACCGAACTGCGCGTTCTCGAGGGCGAGATGGCGCATGAACGAGATCCCGCCGCCCTTGCCCGCGGCGTACGGCGAGACGCCGAGCGACAGGCCGATGGTTCCGGCGCCCGACGAGATCGTGATGATGCGGCCGAAGCCGCGGCCGTTCATGCCGTTGATCACCGCGCGGCAGCAGTTGAGCACGCCGTAGAGGTTGACGTCGATGTAGGGCCGCCAGGCCTCCGGCTCGGTCTCGCGGAAGGGCTTGATCCCCATGCCCTCCGGAATGCCGGCGTTGTTCACGAGGATGTCGAAGGCCCCGAGGCTCGCCTCGAGTCGCTCGACATTCGCCGAGACGGCGGCGTAGTCCGCGACGTCGAAGACCGCGGTCTGGGCGCGGCCGCCGGCGGCGACGATCGACTGGACCGTCTCCATCGCCCGTACGGCCTGCAGATCGTTGACGGCGATCTTCGCACCCCGGGACGCGAGGACCCGGGCGATGCCCGCGCCGACGCCCTGCCCGGCCCCCGTCACCAGCGCCGTCCTGCCACTCAGATCGAACATGAAAATCCTCCCGCGCGAGCGCGATCGCTCGACTGTCATCCGACTGTGATCGACCTTATCACGGCCGCCAGCGGCTCGCGCGCGGTGCCGGGCGCCCTCCCGCGGCGCGGATCGGTGGTAATGTCCGAACCGGATCCGCCCTCGGACTCCCCCTTTCTCGAGGTCGAACATGTCGCAGCCGCATCCGCGTACGGGGCTCCAGCTCCGCAGCCTGATCACGCCGGATGGCGCGCTCGAGCTCTCGCTGCAGGCGCTCGAGACGCCGGCCCCCGCCGCCCACGAGATCGTCGTCCGCGTCGAGGCGAGCCCCATCAATCCCTCGGACCTCGGTCTGCTCCTCGGCCCCGCCGACCCGAGCCAGATGACGCGCAGCGGAAGCGGGAAGGACGCGGTCGTGACGGCGCCGATCGCCCCGGAGCTGCTCCGGCCGTTCGCCGCGCGTCTCGGTCAGTCGCTCCCGGTCGGCAACGAAGGCGCGGGCACGGTGATCGCCGCCGGGACCTCCGCCGAGGCCCAGGCGCTGCTCGGTCGCACGGTCGGCCTGGTCGGCGGTGCTTCGTATTCGCAGTACCGGGTCGCCCCGGCGGCCATGGTGCTCGCCTTCCCGCCCGGCGTGCACCCCGCCGAAGCCGGCTCCTGGTTCGTGAACCCGCTGACCGCTCTCGGCATGCTCGAGACCCTGCGCCGAGAGGGCCATAAAGCCCTGGTCCACACCGCCGCCGCCTCGAACCTCGGCCAGATGCTGCAGAAGATCTGCCTCGCCGACGGCATCGCCCTCGTGAACATCGTGCGGCGCCCGGAGCAGGAAAAGCTGCTGCGCGGGATCGGCGCTAAACACGTCTGCGACTCGAGCGACCCGGAATTCCGCGCGAAGCTGATCGACGCCCTCGCCGAGACCGGCGCGACGCTCGCCTTCGATGCGACGGGCGGCGGAGCGCTCGCCGGCGAGATCCTGGCCTGCATGGAAACGGCGCAGCTGCGGGCGGCGACCGAGTACAGCCGCTATGGCTCGATGATCCACAAGCAGGTCTATCTCTATGGACGCCTAGACCGAACGCCGACGACGGTGCGCGCGAGCGAGGTCGGCATGGCCTGGGGCATCGCGGGCTGGCTGCTCCCGCCCTTCCTGCAGAAGATCGGCCCCGAGGCGACGAAGCGCCTGCGCGACCGCGTCGCCACGGAGATCCGCACGACCTTCGCGAGCCACTACACGGCCACGATCTCCCTCGTCGAGGCCCTCGAGCTCGACACGCTCCGG
>JANMTD010000360.1:0-13947 GCA_031390075.1 Deltaproteobacteria bacterium
ACGCAGTCGGAAGATCTGGGTCATCGCCGCTTCGGGCGTCGCAGCCCGGGCGACTCCCGCCGGATCCGCCTTCGGCCCGACGATCACGAAGCGGCTCTCCATGAAAGGCGTCCGGCGCGCAGCGACGCCGTCCTTCACGAGCGCCTCCTCGGCCTCCGGTGAATCGGCGAGCACCACATCGACCTCGCCCCGCCGCGCCAGACCGAGCACCGCCCCCATCTCCCGGGCCGTGACACGGATCGAATAGCCCGACTGATTCGCAAACTCGGGGAGCAAGGCGTCGAGGAGCCCGGAATCCTTCTGCGCGTTCGTCATTCCGATCCGGAGCGCACGCGGCTCGGCCTGCGCCCCCGCCGCGACGAGCATCAGCAGCACGAGCGTCACGCGCGTCAGGAATCCGTACGAAAGCGCGCCGACCCGATTCATGCCGTCCCCCATCAGGCGCGGCCCGGAATCAGCCCCGCGAGCGCATCCCAGGTCCGCACGACCGAGCGCTGCGGATCCGCGCCGACTCCCACCGGGAGGAACGCCATCTCGTCGACCCCCGCCGCCGCGTAGGCCCGCATCGACGCGTCGAGGGCCGTCTCGTCGCCGTGGGGCACGACCGCGTCGATCATCGCGTCGGTCCAGCCATCCTGCAGCGCGCGGTCGGCATCGGGGACACCGCAGCGCTGGAGCAGCGCCGCATACGCCTCGAGGCGCGGATAGAGCGCGAGGTAGGAGTGGACCCCGGCGCGCACTTCTTCGCGATTCTTCGACAGGATGCAGGGCATGATCATCACGACCGGCGGCACCGGCCGCCCCGCCTTGCGGGCGCTCTCCTGCAGCGTCGGTACGATCGTGTCCCGCACGTAGGCGGGCGGCGCCAGCCACGGCAGCACGCCGTCCGCGATCCGCCCCGCCGCGCGGCACATCTGCTCGCCGAGCGACGCGATCAGGATCGGAACATCGGGCGCCTCGACGTCGACGTCCCAATCGACCCGGTACATCTCGCCGTCGAGCTTCGCATGGCCCTTCGCGAAGCTCTGGCGCAGGATCTCGACGTACTCGGTCGTATGCCGGATCAGGCGCTCGAATCGCAGGCCGAAGCAACCGTCGATGATCGAGGCGTGGCCCGGGCCGAGGCCGAGCCGGAGCCGTCCGCCGAGGGCCGCCTGCGCGGTGCGCGCCTGCATCGCCATCACGAGGGGGTGGCGTGTGAAGGTCGGCATGATGTTGGTCGTGAGCAGGATGCGCTCGCTCCGCTCGCGGGCGAGCGCGAAGACCATCAGCGGATCCAGGTGCTGGCCGCAGCCGAGCATCGCGGAATGGAACCCCTGGTGCTCGGCCTTCTCGATCCAGCCGAGGGCCTGGGAGAGGTCGCGCACCTCGGGCGGAACCACGATCGATCGTTTCATCGGCGCGCACTCCTCGTCATGGCCTTCGCGGTCGGTGCCCCGGTCAGCGCCCCGCCCAGCGGCTGTGGAAGGTCGTCGGCTTCTCGTACGGCCGGATCTCGACGTAGGTCCGCTCGTAGCCCGTCTTCTTGATCATCCACGCGCCGTCCCGCTTCACGTACTCGTCCGAGTAGAAAGCGGCGCCGAACAGGATCGAATGTCCCGGCATCTCCGGGAGATCGGGACCCGCGTTGATGACGCGGTCTTCGAGGTACCAGGTCCCGCGCGCGGTCGTCTCGCTCGTGAGCTCGATCTCGGGATGATGCACCTGGTGCATCGTCATGATCTGATTGTCCATCGCCTTGCGCAGCCAGGCGACGATCGCGTCACGGCCGACATAGGCGTTCTTCCCGCTGTCGTAGGCCGAGATCGCGTCGGGTGCGAAGGTGCTCGCGAGCAGGTCCCAGAGCTTCAGGTCGACGGCCCGGAGATAGCGGTACTTGAGCTGGCGGATCGCTTCGATTTCTTCGAGGGCGTTCATGGGGACCTCATCATCGATGAAAGAGGGGGTTCGCAGCGATGGTCCGCGAGAAATCGGAGCTTCGCCAGCGCATCAGTCCGTGATCTCGAAACGCACGGCCGCGACGCCGACGGCGGCCTTCTGACGCAGCTCGGGCGTCCAGCCCTCCCCCGAATCGAAGCCCTCGATCCCGAACTGCCTGGCCATCCACGGCGTCGCGCGGGCGGTCTTCTCGACGAGCGCGAGGAAGTCCTTGCTCCCGGCCGGCACCAGCTCCCCCATCGCCGTCCGCTCGCGTCCCGCGAGCAGCAGCTCCGCGGGCCACGGCGATCGGAAATTCTTCCACCAGGTCTTCTCGCCCGGCTTCGTCAGCATGACGATGACCTCGTCGCCGTCGCGCTGGTAGCCCGTCGGGATCGAGAAGCGCCGCCCCGACTGCCGGCCGGACCAGGACACGACGCAGAGCGCACCCGAGAGCAGCATGTGGAGCCGCGAGCGCAGGATCGTCGTCACCATCGGATTGAAGGGCCGGACGTAGTCGTCGACCTTGGCCATGCGTGCTCTCCTTCGCCTCGCGGCGTTCGCCGCTAGTCGAGGACCGCGAAGCCACTGATCTCGACGAGCATCCCCTCGCCGGCGAGCGACTGAACCCCGATCATCGTCGACGCATTCGGTGGAAAGGGCTTGCCATCGAGGGCCACGGCCATCGCGCGGCCGAAGATCTCGACCTTCTTCGCGTCGAGCCCCACGATGTACATGTTCGTGCTGACGATCTGACCGACCTTGCCGCCGATCGACTCGACGGCGGTGCGCAGGTTGCGGAAGGCCTGGACGACCTGCATGTGGAGATCGTTCTCGCCGATCAGCTTGAAATTCTCGTCGAAGGCCCCCTGCCCCGCGATGAAGCCGAGGCGCCCGCCCGTCGTTCGCACGATCTGGGTGAAGGCGTCGAGGACGAAGAGGCCCTTCGGATTGATGCGTTCGATTTCCATCTCAGCTCCCCTCGATTCGGATCGCGTCGCCGACGCGCACGCGACCGCCGCGCACGACCGTGACCGCGACGCCGAGATTCAGGCTGCATTCCCGATAGAGCGCGCGCATGATGCGCGGATCCTTCGGCAGGCCCGGCTGGGCATGGGTCGTCATGCCACAGCGCGCCATCGGCATCGTGATCTCGAAGGCGGCGTCGCCGATCGAGAACGTCTGGCCCAGCCATTCCTGCTCCGGCCATTCCGACTCGCCCGACCGCGCATCGAGATCGACGACGAAGTTGGGCCGGAAGCGGCGGGCTTCGATGATCGAGTCGGGGACCCGGGCCGCGAAGCGCTCGAGCGAACGGGTCGAGAGCAGATGCAGGTCGAAGAAATCGAAGTAGGTCCCGGGCGGAGAGACGTATTCGGTCACGAGCGAGAAGTCGACCGGTCCCTCCATCAGCTTCGGCGTGGGCTCGTCGGGCAGCAGCTCGTAGGCCTCGCGGATCTCGGCGTCGGGGTCGGTGATCGGACGCGCCCGGCGGTAATGGGCCTTGTCGTGGGCGGAAGGCCGGGAGCAGAGCTGCACGGGCCGCCCGAGACTTTCGCTGAGGAGCTTCGAAACGGCGGCATCGTCCGAGCGCACGCGCCGCCCATCACCCAGATCGATCTCGATCGGCGCGGAGGCCTCGCCCTTCGGCTCCTCGAGATAGCGCGCGCCGAGCGTCATCAGCGCAGGGATCTTCTTCGCCCCGCGGATCTCGCCCGCCGTGAGGTCCCGGATCGCCCAGGCGCGATCCCCGACGACCCCGAAACGCTTTTCGATCGCCGTCTCGCGGATCGATTCCCCGCCCATCGATTTGACCGGATGGCGGTAGATCTCGCGCACCGCGCCGATCGCACGTCCGGTGCTCATCCCCGCACTCCCGCCTTCGCCTCGGCCTTCTCCTCGGCCTTTTCCTCGGCGACGACCTTCGCCGCCTCCGCCTCGACCCGTGTGCCGTCGAAGAAGTGCGGATTCATGCGCGTATAGAAGCGCAGCGGGTTCGTGCAGACGAACTCGCGGAAATCGCCCTCGTCGAGGTGGCCGTGCTCGACGAGCTCGAAGGCCTCACAGAGGATCCCCTCCATGTCGGGGACGTCCCAGTGGCCCATGTCGGAGCTGAACATCGCGCGGAGCTTCGCGCCATGGGGATTCGATTTCGCACTGAACGCCCAGGCGACGGTCGGATCGTCGGCCTCGCAGCCGAAGTAGAAGCGCGGCACGAAGTTCTCGACGATGTCCTCTTCGCGCTCGATCCCGCACTGGATCCATTCGTCGGTAAAGGGCGGCTCGGGCTCGAGCTTCGCGAGACTCTCGACGAGGCCCGGGACCTTCGGATGGAAATACGCGTCCTGGTATTCGTCGAAGAGCTCGAGGAGCAGAGCGCGATCGAGGCGTTTGGGATCGAGATGGCCGATCGTCTGGCGGTTGCGCTTCTGCCAGTGCGAAACGATGTCCGCGAAGAGGATGCAGGCCCAGCCGACGCCCCCTTCGAGCAGGCCGAAGGCGAGCTCCGGAAAACGATGGGTGACACCGCCCATGAAGATCGAGCGACAGACCGCCTCGGCGCTCGCGGCGAAGGAGCCGATATGGTTCGCCATGTAATTCGAGACCGAGCGGCGGCTGCCCCATCCCATCCCCGGCGTATGCGAGGCGGGGGCGGCACCGAGCTCGACGCAGCGGCGCCAGAACGGGTCGTAGTCGTATTCGGAATCGAGGCCGAGAGCGTCGATCCGCTCGCCACTGCTCGAGCCCCAGTTGGGGATCTTCGGGTCATTCGCAGAGAGCGTGGTCAGCGCAGCCGCGCCGCCGATCGGGCGATGGACCAGGCCGTTGATCATGATGGCCTTGAGCCCGAGCTGACCGACGGCGTACTCGAGCTCGGCGATCGCTTCCTGCGGCGTGTGCATGGGGATCTGGGCCGCCGGCGTCATGCGGTCGGCGTAGGGCGCGTAGACCTGGGCATTGAAGGCATTGAGGGCGCGGCAGGCGACCTGGCGGATCTCTGCATCGCGGATCGCCGTCGTCGTCAGCGTGCGACTGCCATAGAGAACCGCGAAGTCGATCCCGAAATCGTCGAGGCGCTCGTACATCAGCTTGGGGATGTGGCTCGTCGCGCGGTCGAGGCTATTCGCGGCAGGCAGCGACCACCACGAGGGCCGCGTCGCCCAGGCCCGCCGCCGATCTTCCCACGACAGCGCGCTCCAGGGCCGCAACACCATGTCGTCGAAATCCATGCCACCGACGGCGCGGAAGCGCTTCACCATGTCTCCGCCCGCGATGTCGCGCACGAAATCCTCGAAGAAGGGCATGAAGACGGGCGGCGTCTCGATCAGGTGTCCGTCGGCATCGATCACGGGATGGCCGAGGGAGGCGCGCAGCCGCGCTGCATCCGTGTCCCCGCGTCCGATCGGCTTCATCGCTTGCCGCCGCCGGCCTGGCGCACGGCCGCCGCATGGATCTTCGCGTCGTCGTGCTCCGCATGCCGCAATCGGAAGGCCATCTCCGAGATCCGCGGCAACACGGCGTGCACCGCCGTCAGATCGAGCGCGTTCGCCACGTCGCCCGCACCGGCGCGCGCCAGCATCGGCTGGAGCCTCGCCCGGAGCCGATCGAGGGCCCAGGTCAGCGGATCGCCGTCGGCGACGGAATCGAGGTGGACCATCTCGTTGCTCTTGTCGCGCCAGGAGACGTAGTGGTAGTGGGGATCTTCCTGGAAGCAGTCGAAGCGCAGGAACTCGCGGTCCTCACCGTCCTGACGGGCCACGACATGCAGCGACACGCCGCGGTCGTCCACCGCGCCGCCGTCGGTCCCCGGCACGTCCCCGTTCGCGGCGACGAGCTCCGCCGCGGCGGCGATCGCGTCGGTGAGCAGTCGGTATTCGACGCCGATCCGCACGCCGCCCGCCTCGAACCAGTGGGTATGGGCGTCGATCGGGGGAATCGGCATCAGACTGTAACGGGTGATGTGGGACATCGGTGGGGTCTCCAATCAAACGTCGCGAACGAAGCGCTCGCGGTACTCACGATAGCGGGCCTTCAAGCCCGCCTCGGTATAACCGAAAGTCGCGGGCTCGTACTCGTGGGGCGGGCGAAGGTCGCGGCGATTCGCCTCGAGCCAGCGCGTCTGGGCAGCGCGGGCCTCGGGCGTGTGCTCCCAGCCGACGAACTCGCAGATCCTTGCGGCGACGGCGAGGGGATCGCGGGCGGTCTCCCGGTAGTCGACGTCGAGGAACTTGTCGGCGTTGCCCGCGTCGCGGACGGCCATGCACTTCCGGATGCCGCGCGCCATCTTCTCGTCCCAGTGCTTGCCGCAGACGACCGGGTCCGCCGTGTCGCTGCTCTGCTGCCAGAGCGAATAGCAGAGGCTCGCCCAGGACGGGATCGTCTCGACCGGGTCGCGGTGGGTCTGCACGATCTTCGCCCCGGGAAAGACCGAGAGGACGACGTCGCAATTGTGGATGTGTTGCGGCGACTTCAGGATCCAGCGCTCGGCCACGATGCCGCGCTTGCGCTTCTGCCACTGCAGGAACTGCAGCATCCGCTTCATGTAGGCGTAGCCGGGCGTCTGGTCGAGCGCCTCGCGCCAGAGGCCGAACTCGAGGACCTTCGCGAACGACTCGGGCGTGTCGCTGTAGAAGGACTGCTCGAGCAGCAGGATCTCCTCGTCGGCCTGCATCGCGTCGAGCGGATGGATCGACTCGAGGCCGGGCACGGTCGCGTACATCATCTCGACTTCGGCGAGCGCCGTCTTGATGCGCTGCTCAGGATTCTCGATCGACTCGCCGACGAAGGGAACCGGAAAGCGTCCCTCCCACCAGAGCGGCGCGTGGGCGCGTGGGTCCGCGGCGAGCAGGCGCTGGAGCAGCGTCGAGCCCGTGCGCCCGAAGCCGACGATCACGATCGGCGCCTCGATCTTCTCCTGCGCGATCTCCGGATACTGCTGCCAGTACGACTCGAAGCGCAGGTTCGTCGCGAGTTGTCCTACGATCCGCTCGCGCTGGATCGCGCGGCCCATCGCATTCAGATTGGCCTCGCGGCCGAAGCCATCGAGCAGCCGTCGGACCACGGGCAGATAGAACTCGTTCGAAAACGAGCCCAGCCCCGCCCGCTCGCGCGCGTCGCGCAGGACCGCATCGTAGTCGAGATCCACCGCCGCCTGGGACATCGCCGCCTCCGTTCAGCCCCGCACCGAGACCTCGCCCTCGACATTCGAGGGACCCCAGTAGGCGCGCATGCGCAGGATCTTCCCGTCGTCCGACAGATCGAAGACGTTCACGGACCAGAGTCTCGCCGTCGGCGTCCTCGCCTCGACCGGAAACGCCACTGCGCCCTGGGCCGCACGCACGGCACCGTCGAGGGCGAGCGTGACGCCCTGCCGAAAGCCGCCCGCGTAGACCGCGCGGATCGCGGCGTGCCCCTTCGCGGGCGCGTAGCCGACCGGGTCTTCCATCGTCGCGCGGGGGTGATAGAAGGCGAGGATCGCCGCGAGGTCGCCGCGGTTGAACGCCGCGATATAGCGCGCGACGAGCTCGACCATCTGCGGGCCCGTCAATCCGGCGCGGACGGCCTTCGCCGCCCCGCCCCGCCCCGGTTGCACGCCCCGTCGGCTCATTGCCCTGCCCCGCCTACTGTCGAACGGCGAGGTCGCCCTGGAGGTTCTCCGGCCCCCAGTACGCGCGCATCTGCACGATCTTGCCGTCGCGCCCGAAGTCGAATACGTCGATGACCTCGAGCCGCGAGGTCGGCGCGCTCGCGATCAACGGGAACGCGACCGAGCTCCCGGCGCAGCGCACGGCGCCGTCGTGCGCGATCGAGACGTTCATGTCGAAGCCCATCTGGTAGAGACCGGCAATCGCCTTGTGGCCGACCGCAGGCGGCAGTCCGATCGGATCCGACATGGTCGCCTTCGCGTGGTAGAGCGAGAGGATCGACTGGACGTCGCGCGCGTTGTAGGCCGCGATGTAGCGCGAGACGATCGCGCGCAGCTCCGCCGCGGTGTGCGGCGGTTTGGTCGCCACCGGCGGCGCCGTGGGCTTGGTCTTTTTCGCTGCGGCCTTCTTCGTCGTCTTCGCGGCCTTTGCCTTCGACGCCTTCTTGGCGCTCGCCTTCTTCGCAGTGGCCTTCTTCGCGCTGGCCTTGGCAGTGCCCTTGCCGGCGGCCTTCTTCGTCGCCTTTGACTTCACGTTGCCCTTCCGACTGCTCATCTTCCCTCCCGACCGGTCCACCGGGACCGTGCTCCGACGTTATCGAATGCCGAGCCGCTCGGGCGCACGGGCGCTCATTCCGGGGGCCTCCTATTCCGGAGCAAAGTCGGCGCGGACCGTCAGCTCCTCCCACTCGTCGAGCGAGGCCCGGATCGTATCGAGCTTGGCCCGGTACGTGTCGAGGACCAGCTTGCCGAGCAGGAGCTGGCGCGGCGGGTTCTTCGCCCGCACGACCTCGATCAGGGCCCGGGCGGCCCCGCGCGGATCGCCGGGCTGCGTGCCGTCCATGTCGGCGATCATCTGGGCCCGGGCGTGCACCGCACTGTAATCCTCGATCCGGGTCTTCGAGCGCTGCATCGAGCGACCGGCCCAATCCGTCCGGAACGGCCCGGCCTCGAGGGCCGAGACCCGGATGCCGAAGGGCGCGACCTCCTCGACCAGCGCCTCGGTCAGCGCCTCGAGAGCCCACTTGGTCGTGCTGTAGTAGCCCGTACCGGGCTTCGACATCAGGCCTGCCTGGGACGAGTTGTTCACGATGTGACCGCTCTTCTGACGCCGCATGTGCGGCAGGACCGCTCGGATCATCGCGAGCGGGCCCCAGAAGTTGGTCTCGAACATCGCCCGCACGTCCGCCTCGTCGCCCTCCTCGATGGCAGCGAGGTAGCCGTAGGCGGCATTGTTGACGAGCACGTCGATGCGGCCGAATTCGGCGATCGTCTTCGCGACCGATTCCTCGACCTGGCGCTTGTCCGTCACGTCGAGCGCGATCGCCCTCGCCCGCTCGGGATGCCGGTCGACGAACTCCTGCAGCGACTTCGAATTCCGCGCCGTCGTGACGACGCGGTAGCCGAAGCGCAGCGCCTCGAAGGCGAACTCGCGGCCCATGCCCGTCGAGCAGCCCGTGATCAACCAGACCTTGTCTTCTTCGGCTCCTGTTTTGGAGGTCATGGGTCAGCTCTCCGCAATCCGCCAGGCGTAGCTCGCGGCGCGTTCGGCGAGCTGTGCCTTGCGCTCGTCGGGGGTCACGAAGCGGGTTCCAGCGGGAACGCTCTCACGGACCGCACTCAGCGAAACGAGCTTGCTCTTCGCGCCGAGATTCGGGCCGGGCTTGCCGCCCTTGAACTCCGCCCAGCGCAGCGTCAGCGTGCCCTCTTTCATGTCGGTCGGGTCGATCCAGTTCCAGACGCCGGGATCCTGCTTCGAGAGCACGAAGGTCAGCGTCCCGTCCGGGTTTGCGACGGACTGGGCGCGGTTCATGCTGCCGTTGCGCGTATAGATGTCGTTGGTCGTGCCCCAGACGTTCGTGATCGGCGCGATGAAGTAATCGGCGCCGCCGAGATCGACGTCGATCACGAGGGCGTGATCGTCCGAGGGCAGCTTGAAGCGGCCCATGATGTAGATCTGGTTGCGGAGCGCGCCGTCGCTGTCGCGGTCGATCGTGAAGGCGAAGCTGTTGTCGGGCTTGCCCGCCGTCTGCGCCTCCCAGCGATCCGTCTCCTTCGCCCATTTCCACATGTACTCGACCGCGAGATCGAGCTCTTCGGCGAGGCTCCGCGGCGGCCGCGAGGCCTTCCCGCCCAGGCGTTCGATCGTGTACGTGTTGATCATCTCGGTCTTCCAACTCATCACGACGTCGCGGATGTAGAACTCGTGGGCCTCCCGCGCCGAGCGGACGTGATTCTTGCGATCGCCCTTCGGATCGCTGTCGACGAAGATCTCGAAGCTCCGGTCCGGATTCAGGACGATCGTCTTGCCGTCGAGGACGTCGACCGTCCCCATCTTCGGATCCCAGAGCGTGAAGTAGTTCTCGGTCACGCGATTCTCGGGCACCGAGCCGCGGATCACGTAACGCTCGGCCCCGCTGATCGGGATCACACGGTAGACCG
Source organism: Deltaproteobacteria bacterium (assembly GCA_031390075.1). Classification (GTDB taxonomy): domain Bacteria; phylum Myxococcota_A; class UBA9160; order UBA9160; family UBA4427; genus UBA4427. Next base: position 10,004 of record JANMTD010000360.1, read on the forward strand.
AGTCGGGATTGTCGATGCCCCAGCGCGTGCCGGGGATGCGCTGGCCGCCGAGCTGATGGGGGATGCGCGTGATCGTGATGACCTTCGGGTAGAGCGGGTCCTGGTTCAGCGACCAGACGATCGCCGCGAACATCACTTCTTCGAAGGACCGCTCGAAGCAGGACAGCATGTCCGGGCTGCGCGGAACGGACTTCAGCCAGTACTCGCGGATCTCCTTCACGGTCGAGACGACGCGGGGATGGGCGAAGATCTCGAGGGCATGGCGTTCGAGGGTGTGCTGTTCGTCGGTCGCGATGGGACTGCGGAGGGGGCTCGTCATGGGGGTCTCCATTCAATTCGGGCTCGGGTCGCAGTATGGATGGCCCTTTCCACAAAAGCAACCTAGAGTTGCTTTTGTGATGGACAAAAAACGAGCGACCGCGCGCGGCGCCGAGAGCGGCGAAAAGCGCACGAAACAGCGGCGTCCCGGCGGCCGCAACGCCGAGGTCCGAGACGCGGTCCGCCGCGCCACGCTCGAGCTCCTCTCCGACGAGGGCTTCGAGGGCGTGACCCTGCCCGCCGTCGCGCGCCGGGCCGGCGTCAACAAGACGACCGTCTACCGCGGCTGGGCCTCGCCGGCGGCGCTCCTCGACGAGGCCCTCGCCGAGCTCGAGGCCCTGGCCCTCCCCGACATCGATACGGGCCGCTTCGAATCCGACGTCGAAGCCTTCGTCGCCTCACGCCTGCGGCTGATCCGAGAGCCCCATGCGACGGCGATCCTGCGCGCCGTGATCGGCGCGGGGGCGCCGCATCCCGCGCTCTACGCCTGGGTCGAGACCTTCTGGAAGCCCCGCCAGCGCGAATGGCGCTCCCCCATCGAGCGCGCGATCGAGCGCGGCGAGCTCGCGCCCTCGGCGCGCGAGGTCCCGCTCGTCGAGATGGTGGCGGGACCGCTGCTGCTCGCACAGCTCGCGACCCGAAGGCGCGTCACGCGGCGAGAGGTCGAGACGATCGCGTCGACGATCGTGGCGGGCGTGCGGGCGCGGCATGGAGCGGCGCCCGAGCAGACTCGCCGGAGCAAGAAGCGCACGACCTGAGCGCCCCCCTTTGATCCGACGAGGCGTTCCTGACCGGGCGCTCTGCCATCAGGTCGGGCTGCGCCCGATCACTTCGGACTCGACCCAGGCACGGAGCTCCGAATTGAAAACATTCCGGCCACCGCGTTGCCACCATGTGACTGTCCCGGGAAGCGCAAAGGTTCCTCGGATACGGTGAAGCCCGCCCTGCCAGACGCCCTCTGGCAGGAAGCCCATTCGCGTCTGGGTGAGAACATTCTCCCAGGTGTGCATGAGCACTCCCATGAGAGCGGCGAATCGCTGGCGATCCGGCTTCGAGAGCGCGTCGAAGTCGTGGCAACCCTCGTCGAAAAGCCGCATCAGATCCGCATCGCTCGCCATCCACGCCAGCATGTCGCTGAACCCCTGCGTCGCCGTCTGGATCGCCGCGGCCTGAACGGACGCGGTGTTTCGGCGGATCTGCTGCGCGAGATAGAGGAGACTCGCGACGACAGCGATCCCGCCGATGAAATCGCCGAGGTTTCCGAGTCCTTCTAGGGTCACGCGCGCACCACCCGCCGGACCCCGACCGGGATCCCGCTCATCCGCGGCATCGCGTTGATCGTCTCCCGCGCCGACGGCTCGAGGCTGAGCAGCAGGTTCACGGCCACGCCCGCCTCCTCGTAGGCCCCGCGACGTTCGGGATTGCGCCCGAAGCCGTGCACGATCGAAACGACGCCGCGCCGGATCGTCGGATCGCCCTCCGCGAGCACCTCCACCGCGCCGTGCGCTGACACGACTCGAACCTTCTCGCCCTCACCGATCCCCTCGTCCTGCATGTCCTCGGGATTCATGTAGACGGGATTGAACGGCAGGCGCGCCTTGATCGAAGGCAGCGTGAGCCCCGCCGAGTTGAGCCCGTCGCGCAGGCGCCGGACGGCGAGGCGATAGGCGAAGCCCTGGATCACCGGCTGTGTCCGCGCCACGTCCGCGAGCTCCGCGGCGACGTCTTGCGGAAGGAGCGAGAAGCGGTGCGGGCTCTTCGGATCCCCGGGCTGGACGAACACGTCTTCCCGATCGAGCACGACCCCGCGCTCGGCCGCCTTGAGATCATCGAAGGCGATCGGCGCATGGCGCGCGGCGATCGCGAGCAGCTCGTCCGTCGTCGGCGCCCGAGTCGAATCGAGATCGACCCCGAAATGGTTCAGCGTGACGCCGAGGCGCTTCGCGAGCTCCCAGAAATAATGGTGGTCATCACAGACCTTCGCCCCGGCCGGCGGCTTCGCGATCGCGGGCGTGTAGCGCGTGTACGGAACAGGGCTCAGCAGGTTCTCATAGATGAAGAGCGGCAGGTCCGCGCGCTCGTACTGGAGCGTCGGCGGCAGGATGTAATGCGCGAGCTCCGCCGTCATGCTCATGAAGGGCTCGATCGCGACGAGGAGCTCGAGGGACTCGAGGGCGCGCACGACCTTCTTCGTGTCGGGAATCGCCGAGGCCGGGTTCCCGCCGTGGACGACGAGGGCGCGCACGCGACCCCTGCCCGGCATCAGGATCTCGTCGGTGAGGATCCCGGTCGGCAGCTCCCCGTCCATCCGGCCGAACTCGCCGACGCGGCTCTTGTATCCCTTCTCCCACCAGCGCGGCGCGGGCATCACCTCGGCCTTGCGGGGATGGCGTGCGCCGATCGCGCCGGGATGATCGAGCTTGTCGCCCTCACGGAGCAGCCGCCCGCAGATCACGTTGAGACATTCGACGAGGTGCTCGGAGAGATTGCCGTGGGGGGACATGTCTGGGCCAGTGGCGCTCGTCGCGGCGCCCGTGCGGCATTGCCGGGCGAAGAGGTCGGCGATCGCGATGAGGTCCGCTTCCGCGACGCTTGCCCGCGCGGCGACGAAGGTCGGCGTGAAGCCCGCGACGGCGCGGCGAAGCGCATCGACATCGTCGGCATATCGGTCGCAGAACGCGCGGTCGTGCCAGCCCTGCTCGAGGATGATGTGGATCAGGCCGGCCAGGATCGCGCTGTCTTCGCCCGGGAGCGGCTGAAGATGGAGGTCCGCCTGCTTCGCGGTCTCGCTCGCCCGCGGATCGATCACGATCAGCTTCATGCCCCGGGCCTGCGCCTCCTTCAAGCGCTTGAGCGGATTGCGCGTGTCGAAGCCGTTGGTCGAGACGGAGACGAGGGGATTGCCGCCGACGATCAGGAAGACGTCGCCGCGGGGGACGGGGGTCCGTCCGGGCGGCCAGATGCCGATCCGGCCGACGGCGACGGCCTTTGCGGATTGGTCGATCGTGACGGAAGAAAAGGCTTTGGGCGAGCCGATCGCGTCGAGAAACGAGCCGAGCATCCGAAGCGAGCTCGACGTGAAGAAGGCGCCGCCGCCCTTGTACCCGGCGACGGCCTCGGGCCCGTCTTCGGCGAGGATCGTCCGCAGCTTGTCTGCGATCTCGTCGAGGGCCTGTGCGAGGGGGATCTCGGCAAAACGCCCGTCGGGCATGCGCTTCATCGGGGCGAGGATGCGGTCGGGACTCTGATGGGCTTCGGGGGCGGTCAGGCCCTTGAAGCAGGCGTAGCCCAGGGTCTGCGGATCGTCGTGATCGCCGCGAATCCGGAGGAGCTGGCCCGCGTCGTCGACGGTCGCGACGACCCCGCAATGGCCCATGCACAGGCGACAGAAGGAGAGCTTCTCTCCACTCGAAATCGGATTCGGCATGCGACTCGGACCTCCTCGGCCTGGTCCGAGCATAGTCCCGCCGCGCGACGGACGGCGACCCCCGCCGACGGGCTTATCGCTGGCCGCGCGCGGCCGCGAGCTCGGTCAGGCGGGCGCGAATCTCGTCACGTGCTCGCCGGAAGTGCTGGAGTCTCTCCTCTTCGCGAAGACTTTCGTTGGATCGGTCGGGATCCTCGAT
>JANMTD010000383.1:0-13307 GCA_031390075.1 Deltaproteobacteria bacterium
CCTGATCGTCGACGACAACCCGACGAATCGGCGGATTCTCTGTCAGCAAGTCGGCTCTTGGGGCTGTCGGGTCGGAATGTCTGGGAACGGGTTGAACGCTCTCGCTGAACTCTCGCGGGCGGCGAATCGGGGCGAGCCCTACGAGCTCGTGCTGCTCGACATGCTGATGCCTGGAATGACGGGTCTGGAGATGGCGCGGCAGGTCAGGTCGCATCCCGAACTTCGCGAGGTGGGGATCATCATGTTGACGTCGGTTGGTGGGACATTCACGCCGACCGAGCACGCCGAGCTCGGGATCCTCGGGGTATTGCAGAAGCCCATCCGCAGGATCGACCTCGGCCGGGTCGTCGCGGACGCGCTGAACGCTGTCGGATATCGCGGAGCCGACGTTGGTGTCGTCGGCGTTCTCCCCGCCGATCACTTCTCGGGTTTATCGGGGGCGGTCCGCGTGCTGTTAGCCGAGGACAACGCGGTGAATCAGGAGGTAGCGACCGCGATGCTCGAGGACATCGGATGCAGCGTGTATGTCGTTGGCAACGGTCGTTTGGCCTTCGAAGCAATTTCGCAGATGCCGTTCGACATCGCACTGATGGATTGCCAGATGCCCGAACTGGATGGATTCGGGGCCACGGAACGGATTCGGAGCTGGGAGGCGGGGGGCGGTGACGATGCCGATCGAGAACGTCCAATCCGGCGCCTGCCGATCGTAGCGCTCACGGCCCATGCCATGCCCGGAGACCGCGAGCGGTGCCTGGCTGCCGGCATGGACGACTATCTGACGAAGCCCTATTCCAGCGCGGATCTGAGCGCACTCCTCACGAGGTGGGTCGCAATCATCGCAGATCGGCGGAGGCGACGAGCAGGCCCGAGCGAGCAGGAGCAGTCGCCCGATCCGAGCGAGGCACCGAACTCGGCACCGATCGACGGGGTCCTCGACCCGACTGTACTCGATCAGCTCGCCGCACTGCCGAGCGCCGCCCGATCCGGTCTCGTGAGCCGGGTCATCTCGTTGTATCTCGAGTCTTCCGAAGAACTAGGCGTCAGGATCCGTGAGGCTTGCGACCGTGGCGCTGTAGACGACCTTTCGCGGGCCGCTCACAAGCTCAGGTCGAGCAGTTACGAGGTGGGCGCCCGGCGCCTGGCCGGACTATGCCAGGAACTCGAGCGCCTTGCCCGCGCGGGGACGCTCGATAATGCAGACGAGCTCGTCGTGCAGTTCGAGCACGAGCTCACGCGTGTCGTGCGAAGCCTGGAGGCCCGACGTGGTTAGTCGCCAAGGGAGTCCCCCTGAAGCCGTTTCCCGCGTGCTCGGTCGCGACGCGATGCGGGGATCGAGGCTTGGCGCCGGAATCGGGTCGGTTCGGCTCCTCGTCGTCGACGACGATCCGATCATCCGCCTCGTTGCGCGTGAAAGATTCGAGGCCCTGGATTTCCAGGTGGTCGAGGCCGACGGCGGTGAGCGGGGGATCGAAAGCTTTGAGACAGATCGACCGGATCTCGTCCTTCTCGACGTCGAGATGCCCGGTCTCGATGGATTCGGCGTATGCGAAGCGATTCGGAGCAGCACCGCGGGCAGACATGTCCCCATCCTGATCTTGACCGGACTCGACGATATCGACTCCATCCAGAACGCCTATCGTGCCGGTGCGACGGACTTTGTTTCGAAGCCGCTCAATTGGCTCATTCTCGAACAACGCGTTCGTTACATGCTCCGCGCAAGCAGAACCTTTCTCGACGTCAGCTTGCAACAGAGACGTCTGGACGAAGTTCAGCAATACGCTCGCCTGGGAAGCTGGGAAGTGGACCTGACGACGGGAACGATCATGGCGTCCAACGCGCTGTGGAAGGTCCTGGGAATCGAAGCCGAGCAGTCGGACGCGGGTGTCTTCAACCAGCTTCGCTGGGTTCATCCCGAAGACCGAGCCGCCATGCAACGGTTGATCGACGATGCGATCCGTAATCAAAGCGCCTTCAGTCTCGATCACCGAATCCTCGCCCTCGACGGAACGGAACGGATCGTGCACAGCGAGGGTCGCGTCCGCAGCCAGGACGATCAGAAATGCCTCGCAATGGAAGGATTCAGCCAGGACATCACTGAGCGGCGAAAGACCGAGGAGCGCGTTCACTACCTTGCCTACAGCGATAGTCTGACTGGACTTGCCAATCGCGACGCGTTCAGGCTTCGATTGAACGAGGGCGTCCGACGCGCTGTCCGGACGAAGAAGACTCTCGCCGTCCTTTATCTCGGCCTCGATCGGTTCAATCGCGTGAACGAAACCTTCGGTCACACGGCGGGAGACACGCTCCTCAAACACGTCGCTCACCTGCTTGCGAAGTGCGTGCGCGAATCCGATTCGATCTCCCGAGACGTGGCGGACGAGCCGGAGATGTTTGTCTCGCGCCTTGGAAGTGACGAGTTTACCGTGTTGCTCGAGGGTCTCACGGATCCGAGCGATGCCGGTCAAGTGGCGAGGCGAATTCTGGAGTCGCTGTCCCAACCAGTTCTCGTCGAGGGCCGGGAGATCCTCATCACAGCGAGTATCGGGATCGCCGTCTGGCCTCAAGACGGGAACGACAGCGATTCAGTGCTGCGAAATTCTGATTCGGCAATGCATCATGCGAAGCTACTCGGGGGGGCTGGCTTCCAGTTCTATCAGGAGTCCCTGAACGCACACGCACTCGAGCGTCTCGAACTCGAGGCACTTTTGAGGCGCGCGCTTCTCGAGCGCTCGTTGTCCGTTCATTTCCAGCCAAAGCTGGAGCTCGCAACAGGCAGAATCACGGGCTGTGAAGCCCTTTCGCGTTGGACAGATCCTGTGCGGGGGGAGATCTCGCCGGTTGAGTTCATTGCGGTGGCAGAAGCGGCCGGGCTGATTGGAGAGTTGGGCGAGGCGGTCCTCAGAAGCGCGTGCACGTCGGTACGGCGATGGCAGGAGCAGGGGCATTCGGGTCTCAAGCTGGCCGTGAATCTGTCGCCCCGGCAACTCAAGGACGAACAGATCGTCGGGAAGATCGAGGGTATTCTGCGAGATACCGGATTCGATCCTCGATTACTCGAGCTCGAGATCACCGAGAGTGCCTTGATCCACAATGAAGACCGCGCTCGTGTCGTACTGAACGAGCTGCGCCAACTGGGCATCCAGATCAGCCTGGACGATTTCGGGACCGGATTCTCCTCGCTCAGCTATCTGAAGCGCTTTCCCGTCGAATCGCTCAAGATCGATCGGAGTTTCATCTCCGGAATCGGACAAAGCGACGAGGACGAGGCGATCACCACGGCGATTCTTTCGATGGCGAGGGCCCTGGAGCTGCGAGTCGTCGCTGAGGGGATCGAGACAGAGCAGCAGCGGCAGTTCCTCGCCGATCGCGGCTGCGACGAGATCCAGGGTTACCTGATCAGCCGTCCGCTCGCGGCCGAAGACTTCGCGCGATTCCTGGCCGGGTATCGCGGCTGAAGTCCCGCCAGAGAATTTCAGTCGAGCTGGGTTTGGCACCCGATCGCCTCTCCGACCTGCACGACGTCATCGATCGATCTTGGCCATGCGCTCGGATGGCCAAGCCTGACGACCGCGGTCTTCTCATCAAGGAAGTCTCCGACGTGTCAGGCGTGGCCGTCGTGTCTGATGGGTGTCTCCGGGCTGACCCAGGGCGGGTGGTCGATTTGCGTGGGGCCGCCTGAGGCTGGGCCTCCTGCTGCCACGCTTTGCCCAGGTTGGCCAGCTTCCCTACGCTCGTCATCGGCCTCGAGCGCGTGGATAGGTCTCTATCCCGCTCGATGAGCCGCATGTGGCAGGTTCGAGTTCTGCCGAGGGCGCAAAGCGCGCGGGGCAAGCGTGCCGCGGCGTAGCCGAAAGGACCGCCGGGTCGCGCGCGGGAATGGAAATCGAGAAACGATGCTCAAGGTGACGGCGACGATGGGCGCGGACGTGAAGCTGCGGGACGTGGCGGCCCACGCGCGGCGCGTCGAGTCCCTCGGCTACGACATGCTGTCCGTTCCGGAAGCGGTCCACGACGGCATGTTGACGTCACAGGCGGCGCTCGCCGCGACGAGTCGACTCGTGATCGGGACCGGGGTGCTCGTCGCCTTCGCGCGCAGTCCGATGCTCGCGGCTCAGGGCGCCTGGGATCTGCAGGAGCTGTCGGGCGGGCGCTTCCAGCTCGGCCTCGGAACGCAGGTCAAGGGCAACATCATCGGGCGCTTCGGGATGCCGTGGAGCGCGCCGGCGGCGCGGCTGCGGGATTACGTGGGCGCCGTGCGCGCCTGCTTCGACACCTTCCAGAACGGCACGCCCCTCGACTATCACAGCGAGTCCTACACGCTGAATCGCATGCAGCCCTTCTTCAACCCCGGGCCCCTCGAGGTCCCGGCGCCGACGATCCTGATGGGGGCGGTCGGTCCGATCATGACGCGCACGGTGGGCGAGGTCGGCGACGCGCTCCAGACGCATCCGACCAACAGCGAGGCGCGCTATCTGCGCGACGTGACGCGACCGGCGCTCGAGCAGGGCTCGAAGCGGGCAGGGCGCGACGTGCGGATAGAGCTCGTCGCGGGCCCCATGGTGGCGACGGGGGCGACGAAGCAGGAGGTCGAGCAGGAGATCGCGGAGGCGCGCAAGACCCTCGTCTTCACGCTCTCGACCCCCGCCTACTGGCCCGCCCTCGAGTATCACGGCTGGCGCGCGGTCGGCGAGCAGCTGCGCGATTGCACGCGCGCGGGACGCTGGGGCGACATGGATGCGCTCGTCACCGACGAGATCCTGCGGGCCTTCGTGCCCTCGGGCCCTTACGACGAGATTGCCGATACCCTGCGTGCCGAGTACGACGGGATCGCGGAGCGGATCCTGTTCCCGGTGCCGAAGGATCCGAAGAACGACGCTGCCGCACGCCGTGCGATCGAACGGCTGCGCGCCAGCTGAGCAAGCCAGCGTGCTCAAGATGAAGGAGACCCACATGTCCGCCACTGCGCTCGATCCGTCGCTCTTCAAGCCCGAGCCCACTTCCCGCGACGTGAAGTACACGATCATCTCCGTCGACGACCACGTCGTCGAGCCGCCCCACGTCTTCGAGCGCTACCTGCCGAAGAATCTGCGCGAGCGGGGACCGCGCATCGTCGAGACGCCGGAGGGCCACCAGGTCTGGGCCTTCGACGGCGGCTTCCACACGCAGGTCGGCATGAATGCCGTCGCCGGACGGCGCCCAGAAACCGTGAAGCTCGAGCCCTTCCGCTTCGAGCAGATGCGCCCCGGCTGCTACGACGCCGACGCCCGCATCAAGGACATGGATCTCGGCGGCATCTGGGCCCAGCTCAATTTCCCCTCCTCGATCACCGGCTTCTGCGGCCGCCATTTCGCCGCCGCGAAGGACCGCGAGCTCGGCCACGCCTGCGTGAAGGCCTGGAACGACTGGATCTACGAGGAGTGGTACAAGCCGTATCCCGAGCGCGTCATCCCGAACGCCATCACCTACCTGACCGACCCGCAGCAGGCCGCCGCCGAGATCCACCGCAACGCCGAGCGCGGCTTCACGTCGGTCACCTTCCCGGAACGTCCCCACGCCGTCGGCATGCCGAGCCTCTGGGACCGCAACCACTGGGACCCGATCATCCAGGCCTGCGTCGACACCGACACCGTGATCTCGCTCCACGTCGGGAGCTCCGGCATGTACGCGATTCCGGAGGGCGCGCCGCAGCTCCAGCTCGGGGCGACGATGTTCGGTCAGCTCTCGCTCGCCGCCTGCTCGGATTGGCTCTGGAGCGAGTATCCGCTGCACCACCCGGGGCTCAAGATCGCCATGTCGGAGGGCGGCATCGGCTGGGTCGCGATGCTGCTCGATCGCCTCGACAACATCATCGATCGCTGGGGCTAGGGGCTCGGCTGGCCGACGCGGCCGGCCGACGTCCTGCGCCGGAACTTCTGGTTCTGCACCATCGACGATCCCTCGACGATCGACACGCGCCATCGCATCGGCGTCGAGAACATCCTCTACGAGACCGACTACCCGCACGGCGACGGGACCTGGCCCGACAGCCAGCACGTGATCGAGAAATACTGGGGCCACATCCCGACCCGCGAGATCCGCATGATGTGCAGCGAGAACGCGGCCAGGGTCTACCGGCATCCGTTGCCGAAGATCGTACTGCCTCTTGATCAATAGAGATTGAGCGCAGCCGTGAAAGGAATCGACATGTCATCGATCGTGATTCGGGGCGGACAGGTGGTGGATGGGACGGGGCGGGCGGGCTATTCGGCCGACGTGCTCGTGCGCGATGGGCGGATCGCCGAGATCGGCACCCGGCTCTCGGGCGATACGACGCTCGATGCCTCCGGTGCCGTCGTCGCGCCGGGCTTCATCGACATCCACACACACTACGACGCCCAGGTCTTCTGGGACCCGGGCCTGACCCCGTCCTGCTTCCACGGCGTGACGACGGTCGTCGCGGGCAACTGCGGCTTCACGATCGCACCGACCCGCGAGGCCGACCGCGAGACGATCGCGCTGACCCTCGAGAAGGTCGAGGACATGAACCCCGCGACCCTGATGGCGGGCATTCCGTGGGACTTCGAGACCTTTCCGGAATACCTCGCTTCGGTCGAGCGGCGGGGGACGGTGCTCAACTTCGCGGCCTACGTCGGCCACACGGCGCTCCGCATCTACCACATGGGCCCCGCCGCCTACGAACGCGAGGCGACGCAGGACGAGATCGCCGCGATGTCGCGCTCGGTGCGGGAGGCGATGGAGGCCGGTGCGGTCGGGCTCGCGACGAGTCGCGCGCCGACCCATGTCGGCATCGGCGGCAAGCCGGTCTGCAGCCGCCTCGCCGCGATCTCGGAGTTCGAGACGATGGCGCAGGAGCTCGCGAAGCTCGGGCGCGGTGTGATCGCTTCGACGCTCGGCGCGGGCTTCGCGTACAACGAGGTCTACGCGTTCCAGCGGCGGGTCGGTGTCCCGCTGACCTACACGGCGCTGCTCGCGATCCCGGGTCTCTGGCAGCACGCGTCGAACGTCCATGCCGAGGAGCTGAAGAAGGGGACGGGCGTCTGGCCGCAGATTTCCGTCCGCAAGGTGACGCTCCAGATGCAGCTGAAATCGCCCTTCGCCTTCGACCAGGCCCCCTGCTTCACGGCCCTCTACGCCGAGGCGCCCGAGCAGCGCGTGGTGCGCTATCGCGATCCCGCCTGGCGCGCGCAGGCGATCGAGCAGCTGAAATCGACGCCGCTCCCGACCCGCTGGGAGAACTTCGATCTCGCCGAGACCGCGGTCCACACGAAGCTCATCGAGCGAAAGCTCGTCGACATCGCCCGCGAACGCGGTGAGCACCCGTTCGACACGATGGTCGCGCTCTCCCTCGAGGAGAAGCTCGAGACGCGCTTCCGCTACGTCCAGGCGAACGACGACGACGCGGGCATCACACACCTGCTCCAGCAAAAGCAGATGGCGCTCGGCCTCTCGGACGCCGGCGCCCACGTCGGCATGCTCTGCGACGCGCCGCTGCCGACGGATCTACTGGGCAACTGGGTGCGCGAACGCGAGGTCATCTCGCTCGAGGCCGCGGTCCACAAGCTGACGGGCGAGCCGGCGGGGATCTTCCGCTTCGAGGATCGCGGCGTGCTCCGCCCCGGCGCCTTCGCCGACGTCTGCATCTTCGAGGCCGACAAGGTGGGCCCCGGGAAGATCCGGCGGGTGCGGGATTTCCCGGCCGGCGCCGATCGGCTGACGGCGGACACGCCGACGGGGGTCCGGCACGTGCTCGTGAACGGCTCGCCGATCCACCTGGACGGGAAGCGGCGGCTCGAGGCCGTCGAGGAAAAGCCCGGGCAGCGTCCGAAGCAGCTGTCTTTCCGTTAGGAAGCCGTCAGGAAGCCGTCAGGAAGTCGTCAGGCGCGAGGATCGAATGGACCAACCCGTCATCATCGAGGTCGCCCTCAACGGGGCGACGCCGACCAGCCGCAATCCGCACGTGCCGCAGACCCAGGCCGCGCTCGTCGCCGACGCGATCCGCTGCATCGAGGCCGGCGCCGCCGTCGTCCACACCCACGCCCCCGACATCTCCGTCGCCGGCGAGGCGGGCGCGCGGCTCTACCTCGAGCATTTCGAACCGATCCACGCACGCTTCCCCGACGCGATCCTCTACCCGACGCTCGTCTTCGGCAAGACGATTGGTGAAAAGACGAGCCACATCGAACCGCTGCGCCGGCTCTTCCCACTGCGTATGGGCTTCGTCGACCCGGGCTCCGTCAACCTGACCGCGACCGGTGAGGACGGAAAGCCCTTTCCGACGGACTGGGTCTACGCGAACTCCCCCGCCGACATCGACTACAAGTTCGAGCTCTGCAAGCGGCTCGGCCTCGGGCCCGGCATGGCGATCTTCGAGCCGGGCTTCCTGCGCATGGCACTCGCCTACGTGCGCGCCGGGGCGATGCCGCAGGGCGCGTTCCTTCGCTTCTACTTCGGAGGGGAGGCGAGCTATCGAGGTCCGGGGCAGATCGATCTGCTCTTCGGCCTCCCGCCGCGCAAGTCGGCCCTCGACGTCTACCTCGAGATGTTGGGCGAGGTCGAGCTGCCGTGGTCGATCGCCGTCGTCTCGGGGGATCCCTTCGGGAACGGCCTGGCGCGGCATGCCCTCGAGCGCGGGGGCCACCTCCGCGTGGGACTCGAGGACTACGCGGGCGAACGCCGAGTGACGAACCTCGAGCTCGTCGAGCAGGCGGTGGCGCTGTGTGCCGAGGTCGGGCGCCCGGTCGCGACGGCGAAGCAGGCGGCTTCGATCCTGCGCTTGCCGAACTAGACCGAGCCGATTACGGCCGGTCTCCCACGACCCGGAGCGAGCCCCATGCAGGTCGATGCGCAGGAAGGTCACGGGTGGTGGCCCTATGTGGGCCCCTACGTCGCGTTCCTGCTGTTGTCGGAGCTGGGTGCGCGTCTGCCGGATGCGGCAGCGCCCTTCGTGCTCGCCCTGAAACCGGCCATCGTGCTGGGGCTCGTGCTCTGGTTCCGGGGGCAGGGCAGCTATCCCGAATGGCGCAATCCGAGCGTCCGGATGACACCCGTTGGCCTGCTCCAGGACGTCGCCGTCGGGCTCGCGCTCACCGCCGTCTGGGTCGCCCCCTTCCTGCTCTTTCCCGACCTCAAGCCCGAGCCGGGCGGGGAGTTCGATCCCGGGATGGCCGGGACGGCGTGGATCCCATTGATCCTCGCGCTGCGCCTCTTCGGCTATGCCCTCGTGACCCCGATCTTCGAGGAGCTCTTCATCCGGAGCTTCGTGATGCGCGTCGCCGAGGTCTGGGAGAGCGAGCGCGATTTCCGCGACGAGGCCATCGCCCGTTATTCGCTGAAGAGTCTCGCGATCACGACGGTCGTCTTCTGTCTCGGGCACGTGCCCTGGGAGTGGTGGGTCTGCGTGCCCTGGATCGTGTTGTCGAGCTTGTGGTTCTACCACCGGCGAAGCTTGACGGCGCTCATGCTGGTCCACGGCGTGACCAATGCGGCGCTGCTCGGGCTCGCCGTGTTCGGCGAGGGGTGGCTCAGCGACGTCCGCGGCACACCGTTCTCGTTCTGGTTCTTCGTCTAGACGGGGATGGGCGCGGGATCCGGTCGGGTCGCCTCTCGACGGGCTGAGGGCTCAGGCAGCGCCGCGGTGTCCCTGGCGGACGCGCTGGGCGAGCTCGGTCAGCTCGATGACGGCATCCTGCACCGCGTCGCGCTTGCCGTCGGTGGCGGCCGAGATCGCGTTGCGGGCGACCAGCCCGAGACCCGGATAACCGAGTCGATCCGCGTCGGCGGCGAGCACCCCCGCGAGCCGTGCGACCTGCGCGTGGCCCCCGATCAGCTCGGCGTCCTGGATCGCGTCGATCTGCTCGGCCAGACCGATCACGAAGCGATCGATCGCCTGGACGAGCTCGGGGACGTCTTCCTGGGTCGAGCGGATGGGCGGCTTGCGTTCCGACATGCTGCGCCGGTCATCGGCCGTGGTCCCCCGAAACTAGAGCCCCGTTCCGGGTAGGACTCGCGTGAGCGGTCTTCCTGGCGCAGGCTCTCGCCCATGCGCTGTCATGCCTGCCGTTCCGAGGTCGAGCTCGCGTCGGGGGAATCCGTCGGATACCGGGAGAGCTGCGCACGATGTGCCGCCGATCTCCACGTCTGCCGGAATTGCGCGCACTACGATCCGAGTGCCTACAACGAGTGCCGGGAGTCGAGCGCCGAGCGCGTGCTCGACCGGGATCGGGCGAATCGCTGCGACTATTTCCGTCCGGGGTCCGGCGGGGAAGGCGCGTCCGACGACCGGAAGAAGACGCTCGCCTCCCTCGACTCGCTCTTCAAAAAAGGCTGAAGGCTCTTCAAAAAAGGCTGAGGGCCAGTCGCTCGCGGGTGCGCCCTAGGGCCTGCGCTCGGTCCGCGCGAGCGTTGCATCCGGGTGGCGCTCCCGTCCGGAAACCGGCAGTGCGACCGCGTTTCGCGAACGGCGCCGTTACTTCCCCGTACGGCCCGGGCACTTCCCAACCGATCCTCACACCGATCTACACCCGGATGGAGCCCTTCGCCCGAGCCGATCGCGACTCGGGCGGCGACTCGAAACACTTTCGCCTACCGTTGCGCCGCCGGCCGCTCCACCTCGAGGTCCATCGCGCCCCGTGAACATCCTCGGAATCTCTGCCTACTACCACGACAGCGCCGCCTGTCTCGTCCAGGACGGCCGCATCGTCGCTGCGGCCCAGGAAGAGCGCTTCACGCGCAAGAAGCACGACTTCCGTTTCCCTGCCAATGCCGTCGAATTCTGCCTCGCGAAGGGCGGGATCCAGACCGGGGACATCGACCCCGTCACGTTCTACGACAAGCCGCTCCTGAAGTTCGACCGCCTGCTCGAGACCTACATCAGCTACGCGCCGTCCGGCTTCAAGCTCTTCCTGATGGGCATGCCGCTTTGGCTGAGAGAGAAACTTCATACTCCGCGAGAGCTCGACCGCGGTCTCAAGCGCCAGTACAAGGGCCGCTACGTCTTCACGGAGCACCACGAGTCCCATGCGGCGAGCGCCTTCTATCCGTCGCCCTTCGACGAGTCCGCCATCCTGACCCTCGACGGGGTCGGTGAGTGGGCGACCGGCTCGATCGCGATCGGCCGCGGCAACCGCATCGAGATGTTGAAGGAGCTGCGCTTCCCCCACTCCCTGGGACTCCTCTACTCCGCCTTCACGTACTTCACGGGCTTCAAGGTCAACAGCGGCGAGTACAAGCTGATGGGCCTCGCTCCTTACGGCGAGCCCATCTACAAGGACCGGATGCTCGAGAAGCTGCTCGACCTGAAGGCCGACGGCTCGTTCCGCATGGACATGTCGTATTTCGGCTACTGCGACAGCGACGTCATGACCTCGGCGAAGATGGACGGTCTCTTCGGGGGGCCTCCGCGCCGCGCCGAGACGGCGATCACGCAGCGCGAGATGGACATCGCGGCTTCGATCCAGGCCGTGACGGAAGAGATCGTGCTCCGCATCGCGCGCTACGCGCACGAGCTGACCGGGTCGCGCAATCTGACGATGGCCGGCGGGGTCGCGCTCAATTGCGTCGCCAACGGGCGCGTGCTGCGCGAGGGTCCCTTCGACCAGGTCTGGATCCAGCCCGCGGCGGGCGATGCCGGCGGGGCGCTCGGTGCCGCGCTCTTCACCTGGCACGAGCTGCTCGACAATCCGCGGACCGCGAAGGCCGAGGACTCCCAGTTCGGATCGCTGCTCGGGCCGAGCTTCACGAACGACGAGATCCGCGCCTATCTCGACTCCGTCGAAGCGGTGTACCACTACCACGAGAACGACGATGAGCTGATCGACCACGTCGCCGAGCTGATCGCGAGCGAGCAGGTCGTGGGGCATTTTTCCGACCGGGCCGAATTCGGGCCCCGGGCCCTCGGCTCGCGCTCGATCCTGGGCGATGCGCGCTCGCGGAAGATGCAGGCGACGATGAACCTGAAGATCAAGTTCCGGGAGTCGTTCCGGCCCTTCGCTCCGGCGGTGCTCCGGGAGGATGTCGAGGACTACTTCGAGATGCGGCCGTCGGAGAACAGTCCGTACATGCTGCTCGTCGCGCCCGTGCGCGATTCGAAGCGCCTCGCGGTCGAAGAGGATGGGGCGAAGGGGCTCGACAAGCTGAAGCAGCTGCGGTCGTGTGTCCCCGCGATCACCCACGTCGACTACTCGGCGCGGGTCCAGACGATCGACCTGCAACACCACCCGCGCTTCTACAAGATCATCCAGCGCTTCAAACAGAAGACGGGCAGCCCGGTCGTGATCAACACCAGCTTCAACGTCCGCGGTGAGCCGATCGTGAACAGTCCGGAAGACGCCTTCCGCTGCTTCATGCACACGAACATGGACGCCCTCGTGCTCGAGAACTTCGTGGTCCTGAAGCAGGATCAGCCCAATGCGAAGGAGATCGACATCGAGGCCTATCTCAACGAATTTGCGCTCGACTGAGGTCGGATGCGAGTGCGGAGACGAACGCAGACATGAGCAAGATGATCGAGATCGATTGGCAGCCCGACGAGCGCACGCTGCGCCAGTTCGGCGGGATTGCGTTCGTCGGATTTATCCTGATTGCAATGCTGGCCTGGAACGAGTGGCTCGTCTTCTCCTTCGGACTCGGATCGGCCCGGACACTCGTCGCCAAATTCTTCGCCGGGCTGGGCGTCGTCTCGGGCCTCTTCTCGCTGGTCGCGCCGAAGGCGAACAAGCCGATCTTCCTCGGGCTGACGCTGCTCTCGTACCCGATCGGGTTCGTGCTCTCGTACGTGATCATGGGGTTCCTGTTCTTCGGGCTGATCACGCCGCTCGGGCTCGTCTTCCGCCTGATCGGAAAGGACCCCTTGAATCGCCGCTTCGATCGCGCCGCCGCGACCTATTGGAGCGAGCCCCGTCCTCGACGGGGCAAGGCGAGTTATTTCCGTCAGTTTTAGGAGAACCGCGACCATGGCCGACCCGAATGGCAAGAAAGACGATTTCGCAGCCCAGGCGAGCGGGGACCGCGAGAGCCTCGTGGGCGAGTTCGTCGCGTTTCTCAAAGAGAACAAGAAGTGGTGGCTGGCGCCGATCCTGATCGCGATCCTCGGCCTCGGACTGCTCGTCCTGCTCGGTGGAACCGCGGCGGCGCCCTTCATCTACACGCTTTTCTAGAGCGGCCGAGCGCCAGGGCACGGACAGCGCGAAGGCCCGAGCGGCGTCGAGCCGCTCGGGATCAGTTCGCGTTGCCGAGGTCGGAGGCGAGGCCCGCCGCACGGGTCGCGCTCATCGACTTCGCCTTGAGCTCGACGAAGTCCGGCGTGATCG
>JANMTD010000444.1:0-1749 GCA_031390075.1 Deltaproteobacteria bacterium
CTCGGCCCGGCCCGCATCCGAGGATGACCGGTCGTGGCTGACTGATTATATTTGCGCCGTGCGCGAATCACAGTGACCCATGAGCCAAAAAACGGAATCGACCCTCGCCCGCGCTCCGCGTCGGACCGGCTGCCTGCTGATCAACCTCGGCACGCCGGAGGCACCGACTGCGTCGGCCGTGCGCCGCTATCTCCGGGAATTCCTGGGCGATCCGCGGGTCATCACGCTCCCGGCCCCGCTGCGCTGGGCGCTGCTCGAGCTCGTCATCCTGCCGACCCGGCCGCGCCGGACGGCGGCGGCCTATCGCGCCGTCTGGACGCCGCAGGGATCCCCGTTGATGATCCATTCGCTGGCGCTGCGCGAGGGCGTCGCCCGGGCGCTCGGCGCGGATTTCGAGGTCGAGCTCGGCATGCGCTATGGCCAACCCTCGATCGCCAGCGCGCTCGCCCGGCTGGAACGGGCCGGGATCGATCGGCTCGTCGTGCTTCCGCTCTTTCCCCAGTATGCGTCGTCGGTCACGGAGTCGGCGGCGGCGGAGGTGGCGCGGGTGCTCGACCCGATGGGTGATCAGCCGCCCCTCGAGATCGTCGGCGCCTTCTACGACGAGCCGGAATTCGCCGGGAGCTGGGCGGCCCTCGCCGGACCCGCGCTCGCCGACTTCCGGCCCGACCACGTGCTCTTCAGCTTCCACGGCCTGCCCGAGAACCAGATCCGCGCCAGCGATCGGACCCGGGGCCACTGCCTCGCGAAGCCCGATTGCTGCAGCGCGCCCGCTGCGGATGTGGCGCGCTGCTACCGCGCCCAGTGCTTTCGCACGGCGGAGAGCCTGCGCCTCGCCCTGGCGCTCCCACGCGAGCAGACGAGCAGCGCCTTCCAATCCCGCCTCGGCCCGACGCCCTGGATCCAGCCCTTCACGGACAAGGAGTTGCCGCTGCTGCGCCAGCGCGGTGTGAAGCG
The DNA here is from genome assembly GCA_031390075.1 of Deltaproteobacteria bacterium. GTDB lineage: Bacteria > Myxococcota_A > UBA9160 > UBA9160 > UBA4427 > UBA4427. The sequence goes on from JANMTD010000444.1 coordinate 958, forward strand.
GCTGGCCGTCTTCTGTCCGTCCTTTGTCGCGGATTGCCTCGAGACCCTCGAGGTGGTCGGGATCCGCCTGCGCGAGCAGTGGCGCGAGCTCGGAGGGGAAGAGCTCTGGCTCGCGCCGTGCTTGAACGGCGACGCGCGTTTTGCTTCGGCGGTGGCGGAGTGGATCAGGCGCCGAGTGCCCGCGCCGCATCCGTGAACGCGCGCACGCCTTCGACGGGGGTGTCGGGCAGGCAGCCGTGGCCGAGGTTCAGGATGTAGCCGCGGGCCGGCTTCGCCGCCTCGGCCATTTCGCGCACCATCTCGAAGATCCGCTCGCGCGGCGCGTGCAGCCAGCAGGGATCGAGATTGCCCTGGAGACTGACCCGCCGGCCATGGGTCTCGGCCGTCTGGCGCAGGTCGACCCGCCAGTCCAGGGAGATGACCGATGCGCCTGAATCCGCTGCAAGATCGATGACATGCTGGCCGTTCTGGACGTAGAGGATGAGTGGTGCAGGCGTCTTGGTCAGGGCGTCCGCGATGCGGTGGTGCGCGGGCTCGGCGAAGCGTTGATAGGCGGCCCGATCGAGCAGCCCGGCCCAGGTATCGAAGAGCTGGACCGCCTCGGCCCCCGCCTCGACCTGGGCGAGCAGGTACTCGATCGTCATGTCGGTCAGCTTCTCGAGCAGCAGGTCGACCTCGTCGGGCCGCGTCTGGAGCCACTTCTTCAGGATCGAGAAATCCTTCGATCCGCTCCCCTGGATCAGATAGGCGGCGAGCGTGAAAGGCGCCCCGGCGAATCCGAGCAGCGGGACC
>JANMTD010000459.1:0-5393 GCA_031390075.1 Deltaproteobacteria bacterium
ACGCAGGGCCTCATGTCCGAGGTAATCCAGCACGGCATCGCGAATCTGCCCGCCGCGGACCGCGAGGCGATCGCACGTTATTTGAAGTCGGTGCCGGCGATCGAAAATCGGGTCGAGGCCGAATAGACGCGCGCCACCGGCGGGCACGAAGGAACCATCCGATGTCGATCCGCCGCGGCCTGCTCGGCCTCCTTTCAGTGCTCCTCGTCGGTCTGCCGGTGGCCTACTTCTTCCTCGTCGTCCAGGACCCGCTCCCCGGGACCTCGACCGTCTCGATCGATTGGCCGCGGGTTCGCACGCTTGCGGGGCCGGTGAGCGAGGGTCCCCGGGCGATCCAGAGCGACGTCGTCGCCCGCGGCACCTTCGTCGGCTGGATGATCTGCGCGGGCTGCGGCTGGGACGAGGTCGCGATGGAATACCGCACCTATCAACTCGTCTACGCGAACGGCGAGAGCGTCGTCATAGACGCGGTGCACGACCCGGAGCGCCACGCGTCGTCGCCCATGATGGGCGATTACGACGAGGCGGCTTTCACGCGGCAGTCCGAGGCGCTCCGCCGCGCCGAGCACATCCTGCTGACCCACGAGCACGCGGACCATGCGAACGGTCTGCGCGCCGTGATCGGCGAGCCGGCGGTCCGCGAGCGGATGTGGATCCCCGATGCCCAGCGCCATTCGGCGGCGATGCGTGAGGCGGGTTTCTCCGAGGCCGAGCTCGCAGGGCTTCCTGTGATCGGAGCTGTGATCGGAGGCGGCTCCGCAGAAGGCGAGTACCACGCGATCGCGCCGGGTGTCGTCGTGATCCCGATGCCGGGGCACACGCCGGGGAGCCAGGTCGTCTACGTCCGGCGATCCGACGGCGCCGAGCTTCTCTTTCTCGGCGACATCGTCTGGAACGCGCGGAATCTCCGGGAGCGACGCGGCAAGGCTCGGCTGATCAGCTGGGTCGCCGGTGAGGATCGAGGTCCGCTGCTCGACCAGATCGCCTACTTCGCCGATCTCGCCGCGGGCGAGGGCCCGGCGGCTTCGGGTTGGCATTTCGTCGTCGCCCACGATCCGGAGCAGAACGCCCGGCTCATCGAGGAGGGCTTCATCGAGGCGGGCGTGAAACCGGTCGAGCCAATCTACTCAGGCCGGTAGATGGAGCGAGGCCGCGTGTGGCCTACTCGATCGTGCCGGTTCGCGTCACGAGCCCGCTCGCGACGAGTATCCCGACGCCGAAGATCAGCGCCGCGCTCGGCTCGGGAATCGGGTTGCTGCTCTTGCCGCTCTCGGAGACGACCCAGCCGCCCCGGACATGGGTCGGCGACGTGTAGCGCGCGCCGATGCGCCACTCTTCGAGGATCTGCGAGGAACCGAACTGGATCTGCCAGGTGTAGACGCCGCCGCGGGGCAGGTTCGGCGTGAGATCGATACACAGGAAGCTGCCGTTGCTGCCGCTGCAGCCGTGGCTGGCCAGGGGGCCGCCGAGCAGCGCGCCGGCGGGACCCGAGACCAGGATCGGGCTCGAGTAGTCGTTCGCGACCTTGATGTTGATGTCGACGAGCGAGGTCGCGCCGACGGTGAAGGATCCGGTCGTGTCGACGGTGTAGGTCGCGAGGTAGAGGTCGGGCGCGGTCTCGCTGACGTCGAGGGTGTAGATGCCGCCGAGACAGCCCGCGCTGGCACAGTCGATCGTGAGCGCGCTGGCCGAATCGGCGGACGCCGTTCCGAGGCAGAGGGCGAAGAGCGCGACACCCATGGCGCGAATCGGCTTCAGCGATGACATGGCTTTTGATCTCCCGTGGCTGCGCCCCGCCTGGCGCATCGCAGAGGGATGTACCCGAAGCTCGAGGATGGGTGTCCGGGGAAAGCTCGAGCTGCGCGCTTTTTGCCGGTCTCTCACCTAACCCACGGCGGCCTTCAGTTTGACCTTGCCGTCCTGCACCACGACCTTGAAGTCCACCTTGGCGCAGCCGAGCTGTTTCTTGACCGCCGCCTCCTGCTTCGCGATCGCGGCCTCGAGCTTCGCGCGCGAGAGGCCGCTCGTGTCCTGGCCGGCGGATTTCATGGCGGCGCGATAGGCGTTGAAGAGATCGTCCGCGCGGGAGCGCTGGGCTGCAGCGGGAGCGGCTTTCGAAGCGGTGCTCGCGGTGCTCGCGTCGGGCGCTTCATCGGCGAAGCCCCGCTCGCGGTCGTGGAGATTCGCTTTGAAGATGTGGCGCTTGTAGGTGCCCGCCTCGATCTGGCGGAGCACCCCGTCCCACTGGCGCTTGAAGGCCTGGTAGCGCCCGTTCATGCTGTTGAACTTGAAGCGGAGCGCCGAGTTCGTGATCCGGGTGTTGGACCACCGGATGATGGTCTTCTGGATCTCGCTCCGGAGCTGCGCGGGCTCCGTCGGCCGTGTCCCGATGAAGTATTTCTCGTAGTCGAGCTTCAGCTGGTTCAGCTTGACTTCGAGGAGCTTCAGCTCTTCGTCCGGTGTGACGGCGTCCATCGACATCGAGGCCCGGATCGGCCCTGCGTTCGGGGGACTTGATGGCTTTTGGGCCCGCTGATTGGTCCGAGGCGGACTCGACGTCGGCCTGAAGCAACCCGGCGGCAACTCGGGGGCCAGCCGGGATGTCGATCGGGTGCGGCCTCGAACGTCACGCTCATGAATTGCGTGTTCGAGGGTCGACCGCGCCGGGTGGTGCGGGCGCAGGAGTCGGGCGGTACGGTCGGCGCGCGACGCGGCCGAGTCAGGGGAGCAATCAGAATGAAGAGCGGAGTTCGAGTTCTCGTCGGTACGAAGAAGGGTGCCTTTGTCCTGACCTCCGACGAGGGCCGCGCGAAATGGGACGTCGCCGGACCGTTCTTCGCGGGCTGGGAGATCTACCACCTGAAGGGCTCGCCGGCCGATCCGAATCGGATCTACGCCTCCCAGAGCACCGCCTGGTTCGGACAGCTGATCCAGCGCTCCGACGATGGCGGCCGGAGCTGGAATCCCGTCGGCAACGAGTTCAAGTACGACGGCGTCCCCGGCACGCACCAGTGGTACGACGGCACGCCGCATCCCTGGGAGTTCGCCCGCGTCTGGCATCTCGAGCCCGCGCTCGGCGACCCGAACACGGTCTACGCCGGCGTCGAGGACGCGGCGTTATTCAAGTCGACCGACGGCGGTACGAGCTGGCACGAGCTCTCGGGCCTGCGCCTGCACGGAACGGGCAAACACTGGCAGCCCGGTGCCGGCGGGCTCTGTCTCCACACGATCCTGCTCCATCCCACGAAGAAGGATCGCATCACGGTCGCGATCTCCTCCGCAGGCAGCTTCCGCAGCGACGACGACGGCCAGTCCTGGCGCCCGATCAACAAGGGCCTCCACTCCGAGCAGATCCCCGATCCCGCGGCCGAAGTCGGCCACTGCGTCCACCACATCGCCGCCCATCCGAAGCACCCCGACGTGCTCTTCATGCAGAAGCACTGGGACGTGATGCGCAGCGACGACGGCGGCGATTCCTGGCGCGAGGTGTCTGGCAACCTGCCGAGCGATTTCGGCTTCGTGATCGACGTCCACGCCCACGAGCCCGAGACGATCTATGTCGTGCCGATCAAGAGCGACTCCGAGCATTTCCCGCCCGACGGCAAGCTCCGCGTCTACCGCAGCCGGACCGGCGGCAACGACTGGGAGGCCCTCACGCAGGGCCTCCCGCAGCAGCACTGTTATGTCAACGTGATGCGCGATGCGATGGCGGTCGACACGCTCGACGAGTGCGGCGTCTACTTCGGGACCACCGGCGGGCAGGTCTACGCGTCGCGCAACGGCGGCGATTCGTGGACGGCGATCGTCGAGAATCTGCCCGCGGTGCTCTCGGTCGAAGTGCAGACCCTCGCGTGAGCCGCGGCGCTGCGGTGACGCGTACGGCGCTCGTCCGCCTGACCCTGCCCCATCACCTTCGTAATCTCGCGGGTGTCGACAAGGAGCTCCGGCTCGAGGTCGAGACGACGGGCGAAGCAGAGGTCTCGCTCGCCGCCGTACTCGCGGCGCTCGAGGCGCGCTTCCCGATGCTGCGCGGCACGCTGCGCGACCCGACGAGTGGCAAGCGCCGCCCTTTCGTGCGCTTCTTCGCGTGTCAGCAGGACCTCTCCCACCAGGAGATGACGGCGGCCTTGCCGCAATCGGTCGCGGACGGGCGGGAGCTGCTGATCGTGCTGGGGGCGATGGCTGGGGGATAGACAGGGCCCCAAAACTCGGCTCATCGTCAATTTAACATTGTAATTTGGGAGAGATGATCCGAATATACGAGGATGAAAGCTCGCCGGCTCCAGACTCGCTTGCGTCAGGCTCTCGCTGGGTTTCCGGCAGTCGTCCTGATCGGGCCGCGCCAGGCCGGGAAGACCACCCTGGCGCGGAGGCTGGACGAAGGTTCAGACCCCTCGTCCAGGTCCCGGGTCCCGCCGGAATATCTCGACCTCGAGAACCCCGCGGACCAGGCGAAGCTCGAAGACGCGTCGTTGTACCTGCGCTCTCGACCCGACCGCCTCGTCATCATCGATGAAGTGCAGCGCGCTCCAGGCTTGTTCCAGACCCTGCGCGGCGTCATCGACGAACGGATCCTCGAAGGACGTCCCGCCGGTCATTTCCTGCTGTTGGGCTCGGCCGCACTCGAGCTGTTGAAGCAATCGACGGAGAGCCTCGCCGGGAGGATCGAGATCCTCGAGCTCGCCCCCTTCGACGTCTTGGAGGTCGAGCCCTCTGAAGAGACGGCACTCTGGATCCGCGGCGGATTTCCGCGCAGCCTGCTCGCCGAAACCGACGAGGCGAGCGTCGCCTGGCGCGCAAACTTCATCGCCACCTATCTCGAACGGGATATCCCGCAGCTCGGACCGCGGATTCCCGCCGAGACGCTCCGGCGCTTCTGGACGATGTTGGCGCACCGCCAGGGCGCGATGCTCAATCTGTCCGAGTTCGCCCGCAGTCTGGCTGTCAGCGGCAAGACGGTGGCCGGCTATCTGGATCTGCTGGTCGATCTGCTGCTGGTGCGCCGGCTCGAGCCCCTCCACGCCAACGTGAGCAAGCGACTCGTTCGTTCGCCCAAGATATACGTCCGCGACAGCGGCCTCGTTCACACGCTCCTGCGCCTGGACCGGGAGTCCGACGTGCTAGGCCATCCCATCGCCGGCGCCAGCTGGGAAGGACACATCGTGGAGTCACTGCTGGCGGCTGCGCCGCAGCGGACGGATTCCCACTACTACCGGACTGCCGCCGGGGCGGAAGTCGATCTCGTGCTCGATCTGCCCGGCGGCAAACGCTGGATCGTGGAGATCAAGCGTGGCGGGGCACCGAGCGTCACGCGCGGCTTCCACAGCGCGATGGCCGATCTCGAGCCCGATCGGGCGTTCGTCGTGTATTCGGGTCGCGATCGCTATCCGAAG
>JANMTD010000462.1:0-4513 GCA_031390075.1 Deltaproteobacteria bacterium
AGGCACAGGTACGTCGTCCAGTGATCCGCGCAGGTCAGCGCGATCGTCATTCCCGCAAAAAGCCGCAGCATCCCTTGCTCCGTTCCCGTTCGTCATGTGCACGCCCGCTCCCGTTCGGGATTCGCGGCGTGTCGGGGGGAGAAGGAGCAAGAGCCGTGCCGCACACGGACCGGCACCCGATCGGAGCCGTTCGTTCGCGGAGTTGCGCCGGGCCCTGCCGGTCGCCGGAATCGACCGCTGTGCGGGAAAGGGAAGGCCGCTACCCAGATGGGACGTCGACCGGTGCGGCACGCTGCAGAGCACTGCGGGGCAGCGGAGCGGCAAGCGCCCCGCAGCCCCGCGCGCTGCGTCCCGGGCTGTCGCCCGGGACGTGCGCACGGGATCCGCAGCCCTCTGCTCACACAGGGCCACGCAGGGCCAGCGAGGGCCCAGGTCAAAACGGGTCCGGCCTAGCGACCTCGGCGCATGCGGCCCTTGCCGAGCAGGAGCCAGTCGAGGGAGATGTTTTCCTTGGTCGAAAGGGTGATCAGGAAGTCGGTATGGGGCGTCGTGCCGTTTTCGTAGCGGTTCACGTTCTGCTGAAAGACGCCGAGCTCACGCGCGAACTGACGCTGGGAGCGCTCGCCTCGCACTTCGGCCAGCCGCTCCGGCAGTTTCTTCTTGAGTCGCTCGACGGAAGCATTGGACATCGATCAGGGACCTTTCCTTAATCCAGTGAGAACCCGGTGTGATGCGCGGAAATGCGTCGCTCGAACACGGCTCGACGAAACGCGGTCGGGGAGCTTCGGGGCGACACGGGCTTGTGTCGCTGGGGTACCCTCGAGTTCGAGACGCGCGCATTCTATAGATCCGGTCGGGGGCGAGCAAGACTCCTCGACAGATCGGGAGGCGGCACGCATTTTCGTGGCGGCGAGGCGATCGCGTGTACGCGTCGTCGCGGGTACGGTGTGTGCACGGGATCTCTGAGAAATGAGCGAGGCATTGCTCGATGCGGATCATCGCCGGAGGCCTGCGCGGCCGAGATCTCGGCGTCGTACCGGAGGGGGTGCGTCCGACGGCGGATCGGGTGCGCGAGTCGTTGTTCTCCGTGCTGGGGTCGGTCGAGGGGCTGCGTGTGCTCGATCTCTGCGCCGGGACGGGGGCGCTCGGGCTCGAGGCGCATTCCCGTGGGGCGGATGCCGTCCTCTTCGTCGAGCGGTCGCGGATCGTCGCCCGCGCGCTGTCGGCGCGGCTCGCGGACCTCGGGCTCGCGGAGGGGCCGGGCCTGCGACTCGTGGTGGCCGATGCGCTCACCGCGATCCAGAAGCTGGCCCAGGCGAGTGAGCCCGCCTTCGATCTCGTCTTTTTCGATCCCCCCTACGCGGCAGGCGATCGCGAAGTCATCCTCGAGGCGCTCTTTGCGTCTGCCCTCGCCGCGCCCGGGGCGACAGTGGTCGTCGAGGGATCGAGACGTCATCCTCTGCCGGCCATCGCCGGGGCCCGAGTGGTCGACGAGCGGCGTTACGGGGATACGGTCCTGAGCTGGCTCGTGCGAGCGAGGCCGGACGGAGGCGTTTGAGAGCATGACAGGTCGATCCGGCACGCGGAGGTTGGCGCTGTTTCCGGCCAGCTTCGATCCGATCACGAACGGACATCTCGACCTGATCCAGCGCAGTCGATCGATCTTCGACGAGGTCGTGTTGGCGCTGGCCCGGAACGTCTCCAAGACGGCGGCCTTCAGCACCGAAGAGCGCCTGGCCATCCTCACCGAAGTCACGAAGGACATGGAGGACGTCTCGGTCCAGGTCTTCGACGGGCTGGTCGTCCATTACGCGCAGCAGATCGGGGCGACGGCGATCATCCGCGGCCTGCGCGCGATCGCGGATTTCGAATACGAGTTCGAGATGGCCCTCATGAACAAACATCTCGCGCCCGACGTCGAGATCGTGTTCTTCATGACGAGCCAGGAATACCTCTATGTGAGCTCCTCGCGCCTGAAGGAGCTCGTGCGCTTCGGCGCCAGCATCGACGAGTTCGTTCCGAAAGTCGTCGCCGACGCCCTCGAGCGAAAGCTGCGCGATTCGCGATGACGGCGCGCCGCGTGCGACGCTCCGCCGGCGCACATCCAGGCAGGGGCGCTCGCCCGCTCCCCAGGCGCTCGCCGATCCGCTTCGGGACCCGCGGCTGGCGTGGCCTCCTCGGCGAAGAAGTCACGTTTCCCCATCGGCGCGTTCGTGCGTTCGATGGCCGTGTGGATCCGCGAGGGGCAGCGCACTCACCGCGTGCTGATCGCCTGGGACGGGCGCTCCGCGCCTCAGCCGAGATCGCGGTGCCCTCGATGACATCCAATTGCCGGGCGAATTGGCTCGGCCCGCCTCCAGCGGGTACCGTACGGCGAGCCGTGCCCACGACCCGGGTCGTGCCGACACCCACGGACCGCGGCGCTCGCCCGTCGTGCCTTCGGAGGACCGAGCTGAATGGATCCACGCCGCGTCCTGCTCGCGATCTCGGGTGGGATCTCCGCCTACAAGGCCCCGGAGCTGCTCCGCGCGCTGCGCAAGGCGGGGCACGAGGTCCGCTGCGCGCTGACCCCCGAAGCCGAGCGCTTCGTCACGGCGCTCGTGCTCCAGAGCCTGTCCGGGCGGAGCGTGCGGCGCGACCTCTTCGACGCCGGTGAAGAGGGCGAGATCGATCACATCGGGCTGGCGGACTGGGCGGAGCTGGTGGTGGTCGCCCCGGCGACGGCCAACCTGATGGCGAAGATGGCCCACGGCCTGGCCGACGACCTCGTTTCGACGGTGCTGCTCGCGACGCGTGCGCCGGTGCTCCTCGCGCCGGCGATGAACGTCAACATGTGGAGCCATCCGGCGACCCAGACCAATCTCGCGATCCTGCGCTCGCGCGGCGTCGAGCTCGTCGGCCCCGAGGCGGGCGAGCTCGCCTGTGGCTGGGAGGGCCTCGGCCGCATGAGCGAGCCGAGTCGGATCGCAGAGGTTGTGCAGTCCCGATTGACGGCGAAATCGCTCGTCGGCGAGCGTGTACTCGTGACCGCCGGCGGCACGGCGGAGGCGATCGACAGCGTCCGGGCGATCACCAATCGCTCGTCGGGGAAGATGGGTTTTGCGATCGCCGCCGAGGCCGCGCGCCGGGGGGCCGAAGTCGTGCTCGTCGCGGGGGTCACGTCGCTCGCGACGCCCTTCGGTGTCCGCCGGGTCGACGCCGACAGCGCGCTCGCGATGCGCGATGTCGTGCTCGCCGAGTTCGAGGGCGCTTCGATCGTGGTCAAGGCGGCGGCCGTCGCGGATTTTCGTCCCGTCTCCGCCGCGGACCGCAAGCTCAAGAAAGAAGACCTGCCGGCGTCGGGGAAGCTCCAGCTCGAGCTCGAGCAGAATCCGGACATCCTGGCCGAGATCTGTCGCAACAAAGGGGCCCGGATCGTGGTCGGGTTCGCGGCCGAGAGCCACGACGTCGTCGCCGCCGCGCAGCGCAAGCTCGCGCGCAAAGGATGCGACCTGATCGTCGCCAACGACATCTCGCGGCCCGACTCGGGCTTCGAGGTCGATCAAAATGCGGTCATCTTCGTGTGGCCGGATCAGCAGGTCGAGGAGCTCCCGTTGCTCGACAAGTCGGGCGTCGCGGCGCAGCTCCTCGATCGCATCGAGAAGCTCAGGGCTCGCCGATGAGGGCTTCGCGACGGAAGGCCGGAGGGCCTGGGCTGGCATGGCTTGCGATCCGCGGGCTCTGGCTGATGCTGGCCTGCCTCGCGCCGACGCTCCCGACGGCCGCACGGGCCGGCGAGATCCTGCTCGTCGAGATCGATGGCTCGATCAATCCGGCCAGCGCCGACTACTTGATCGGCGCGATCCGCCAGGCGGAGGAGTCCGGTGCCGACGCCGTGCTGATCGAGCTCGATACGCCGGGCGGCCTCGTCTCGTCGACCCAGGACATCATCCAGGCGATGTTGAACTCGAGCGTGCCGACGATCGTCTTCGTGAGCCCGCGCGGGGCCACGGCGACGTCGGCCGGGACCTTCATCACGCTCGCGGCCAACGTCGCCGCGATGATGCCCGGGACGAGCATCGGCGCCGCGCATCCCGTCAGCTTGTTCGGCGGGAGTCCGTCGCCGGCGAATTCTCCTCCTGGTGAAAAGGGTGAGGACGGCGACGAGGGCGAGCAGGAGGGCGAATCCTCAGGCGCGGCGCAGGACGTCATCGGGCAGAAGATGGAGAACTACCTCGCGGCCTACGTCGAGTCGATCGCGAAGCAGCGCCATCGCAACGTCGAGTGGGCGAAGGAGGCCGTGCGCACGTCGCAGGCCGTGACCTCGGAGGAGGCACTCGAGCTCGGGGTGATCGACCTCGTCGCGAACAGTCGCACGGAGCTGCTCGAAGCGATCGAGGGGCGGGTCGTCGAGGTCGGCGACGAGAAGCGGACGCTCTCCCTCGCGGGCCACGTCCTGGTGCCGGTCGAGAAGACGCTGGTGCAATCGATCTTCGATTTCCTGACCGATCCGAATCTCGCCTTCATCCTGTTC
>JANMTD010000465.1:0-5469 GCA_031390075.1 Deltaproteobacteria bacterium
AGGGCCGCGACGGCTTCGTCGGATCCGCCGGGGGCTTCGAGAGCTCGGCGACCAGCCCACCCCAGGCCTGACCCGCCTCGGCGACCGCCGTGGCCGAGCGCTCGAGGGATCGCGCGAGCGGCTCGAGACTCCGGCCCGAGCGCTCCGCTTCCGCGAGCAGCTCTTGCAGCGTCTGGGGCAGCGACCCGGCCGTCTGCGAGAGCGTCTCGGCACTCCGGGCGAGGGACTGAAAGCTCTCCAGGCTCGCTTCGATGCTGCCTTGTTGAGCCACGTCGAGGGCGAGCAGCTGAAGGTTCCAGCGGATCAGGCGCGGCATCGCGCTGACGGTCCGGGCCATCTGCGTGGCCGTGTCGTTGAACTCATGGATCGCCTGGGCGCCCGCATCGACGCCCTGCAGCGCGCGGAACGGAGACATCGGAATGGCCGTCACCCAGTCGAAGATCGGGCTCATCGTGCTGGCGGTGACGAGGCTCTGGACCTTCTCGGCCACGAACTCGCCGCGGATCGGCTGGGCCTTCACGATGGCCTGGACCTCTCCATTGACGCGCGTGAGCTCCTTCTCACTGAGGAAGCGTTTCCCGACCTCGAGGGCGGCCTCGACCAGCTCCGCACTCGCATCGGCGGCGAGCTTCTGCTGCTCGCCGAAGGCTTCGGTACCGGTGCCGGTCGTGAGATATTCGTTCAGCGAGATCGCAAGGGTCAGCAGGGCGACGTAGGCCGCTTCGGGCTCGGGTTGGAAGGCCGCCTCCGTGATGGCGGGTGTCATGCCGAGCTTCCAGCGCAGGGCGCGGCGCTGGACCACGGGGTCCTTTGTCCCTGCCGAAACCGTGTCGGCCGTCGCGATGACGGTCGATTCGAAACGGCTGGCATACTGAAGCAGGGCCTCACGGAGCTCTTCCTGTGTAATGCGCCCCTTGTTGAAGGTCTTGTTGGCGAGGTTGCTGACGTACTGGCTACCCGGGATCAGACGACACGCGCCCAGCATGAGGCTGAGGTGGATCCCTACCAGGACGGCGGCGAAACGGGTCTTGCTCGTCGCGTGTCGCATGCTCATGCTCGGCCTGATCGTCCTGAAACCACTCGCGGGTTGCCGCGCCAGTGGGATTCTGATGAATTCTTCGGGACCGCAACGCTAGCATCGCACGCCTCCGCCGATGGGGGTCGAGCATGCAATTCGGACTACGGCCCCGGTCAAGAGTGAAGACCGTTGAGGGAGAAGAATCCACGTGAAGGCAACCACCCGAGCACTCATGGGGCTGGCGATTCTCGGCCTCACACTCTGGGCGGCGCTCGCCCTGTATTTCGGCCCCCTCGCCTCGACCGTCGGGGCGATCGTCCTCGCCGCGAGTGGCCTGATCGCTGCCGGCTCCGCCGTGCGCAGACAGGGTTCATGGATTCCGATCGCGGGCTTCGGGGCGATTTTCGTCGCCTTCCTCGTCGCCTGGGGGAGCATCCGACCTTCGAACGACCGCAACTGGCAGCCCGATGTGGCCGAGCTGCCCTACGCGACCTTCGAAGGGGATCGAGTCACGATCCACAACATTCGGAACTTCGACTACCGGACGGACGTCGACTACACGCCCCACTACTACGACAAGACCTTCGACCTGCGGGAGCTCGACGAGGTCGACCTGATCTCGGTCTATTGGATGGGCGACGCGATCGCCCACGTCATGCTGAGCTTCGGCTTCGGGGGCCGCGACTACGTGACGGTCTCGATCGAGACCCGCAAGGAGGTCGGCGAGAGCTACGACACGATCCGCGGCTTCTTCCGCCAGTACGAGCTGATCTACGTCGTCGCCGACGATCGCGATCTGATCCGCCTTCGCACAAACTACCGAAAGGATCCGGTCGAAGACGTCTATCTCTACCGGACCGCCGCGCCCGCCGAGAACGCCAGGCGCCTCTTCCTCGACTACCTGCGCGAGATCAACGAGCTGAAGGACCACCCGGCCTTCTACAACACGGGGACCACGAACTGCACGACCAACGTGTACCGACACACCCAGGTGAACCCCGGCGCACACCGGTTCTCGTGGAAGATCCTGCTGAGCGGCTATGCGTCGGAGTACGTCTACGAGAACGGCATGCTCGATACCAGCATGCCCTTCGCCGAGCTGAAGCGCCGCTCGCACATCAACCCCGTCGCGCAGGCCGCCAACGACGCCGAGGATTTCTCGCAGAGGATCCGCGCGGGCCTACCGAGGCCGGGAAGTCAGGCGCCGGCACCGTGAGCGCGAACGCGCGCACGAGGCGGCGCCTGGTCAGCACCTGGCGCTTCAGCTACCCCCGCCGCCCAGTCCGAGCTTTCCACTCCAGGGGAGCTTCTTGAACGCGAGAGTCGCGCCGAAGATGAACAGATCGTTGTCCTTGTAGTCGCCCGCAACCGTGGAGTTGCGGACCTCGGCCGCTCCGAGATTCACGTACGTGAACGACCCACCGAGGGTCACGGATTCGTTCAGGTCGTGTTGGGCGCCCACGGAGAAGCGGATCTGCTCGTCGACCGGAATCGCCGTGCTGCGATCCTTGTTCTTGAAGGCCGATGTGTCGTACATCAAACCCGTCTGGAGGAGCCAGTCTTCGGCGAGGAGATAGTTCGCGCCGAGGCCGACCTTGTAGGTGTCGTTGAAACCGGTCGTGGCTTCCACGTTGAGGGATGCGAGCGAGATCTCCAGCTCGTTGGCCTCGCTCCAGTCCTCCCAGTTGAAGGTCCCGAGCAGGGCGAACCGGTCGGTGGCCTGCCAGTAGGAACTGACCTCGACGAATTGCGCCAGCGGCATTTCGGCGTCGAGGGTGGGCGTGAGGCCCACCGGGCCGTTGACGCTTCCGCTGAGATCGAACTTCGTCTCGGAGTTGTAGTAGACGGAGAGCGAGAAATCCTCGCGCGGATGCAGGAGCAGTCCCACACGACCGGCAGCCTGCCAATCGTTCAGCTTGTCGACCTGGACGTTGGATTCGTTGCCCGACAAGGGCGGGAACTCCGCTTTCAGGTGCCAATTCAGGACGCCGTAGCTCGCCATCGGGCCGCCGCCGACCGAGAGCCAGTCGGTCACACGAATCGCGACCGTCGGCGAGATGCTGATCGTCAACAGGGAGAGCTTCCGCATTTCGAAGCGACCCGCCCAGTCGTTGTCGGGATCGAGCACCGACCCCGAGAGCGAGAAGAAGCTCAGGCCGAGGCGAACGCGATCGGAGAGGCGGTGGGCGTAGCTGAAGCTCGCGAGCGGCGCGAAGCCGACCTGGTTGCCGCCGCTGGCGTTGCCGCTCGGCGAGTTGGGGTTGGGGTCGAACTTCACGTTGCCGACGACCGCCGACAAGCCGCTCGCGAAGCCGTGATCCTCGAGGCGGGTCATCGATGCGGGGTTGTGGAGCGTCGACGATGCATCCGGCACCCACGCCCCGCGACCCGCGCCGGCATTGCCCTGGGAGGCCGTCGAGAACTCGTTGGTGTAGAGACCGCCGGCGACGGCGGAGCTGGCCAGGAATAGCCCGGCTCCCAGAATCCCGAAGAAGGCAGTGGCCCGCCTCTGCGGAGCGCCGCCGAGATCGCGCTTGTCCCCCTCACCGCGAACCATCCGCACGTCAGAGACGATCATTTCCTGTTCCCCCTCTGAGATTATTCGGTCCGGATACGGATCCCGGCCGAGCGAGCCGTAGCCTACCGACTCTTCGATCTGCGCGCGCGGGTTCCATTCCATCGGTGCGTCCGTTCGGCGCCCCAGGTCGGCGGACCGATCTCAGGAGAATGCCGGGCCTATAGGGGATCGCGTTTGCGCCATTCCGACGAGCGCCCGGACCACGCGGCTGATCTGCCTTTCAAACCTTCAGGTGGCGAAGGCGCAATGCGTTGGCGATCACGGACACGGAGCTGAGGCTCATCGCCGCTGCGGCGATCATCGGGCTCAGCAGAAGCCCGAACGCCGGGAAGAGAACACCCGCTGCGATCGGCACGCCGAGCGCGTTGTAGACGAACGCAAAGAACAGGTTCTCGCGAATGTTTCGCATCGTGGCGCGGCTCAGGTGGCGCGCTCGCAGGATTCCGCGCAGGTCGCCGCGCACGAGCGTGACGCCGGCGCTCTGCATCGCGACGTCGGTCCCGGTTCCCATCGCGATGCCCACGTGCGCCTGCGCCAGGGCGGGTGCGTCATTGACGCCGTCGCCGGCCATGGCGACTACGCGCCCCTCGGCTTGCAGACGCTTCACGACCTCGGCTTTCTGGTCGGGCAGCACGTCGGCGAGCACCTCCTCGAGTCCAAGCTGCTTCGCGACCGCCTCGGCCGTCACCCGGTGGTCGCCCGTGAGGACGACGACGCGCAGAGCTTCGTCGCGCAAGCCCTGGATGGCCTCGAGCGTCGAGGCTTTGATCGGATCCGCGACGCCGACAAGGCCCGCCAGCTGGCCGTCGACGGCGAGGAACATCACGGTCTGCGCCTCGGCGCGCATCTCGTCGGCAATCGTCGCGAGGGGGGACGAGTCGACCCCCAGCTCGTCGAGCAGCCTGGCATTTCCGATCCCGATCTTGTGCCCCGCAACTTCGCCGACGACACCGCGCCCCGTGCGCGAATCAAAGGACGCGACGACCTCGAGGGCAACGCCGCGCTCTGATGCGCCGGCGACGATCGCCTGCGCGAGTGGATGCTCGCTCGCGCGTTCGAGGGCCGCCGCGAAGCCGAGCACCTGGCTCTCATCGAAGCCGGGCGTGGCCACGACGCGGACGAGGCGGGGCTTGCCTTCGGTGAGCGTGCCCGTCTTGTCGATGACGATCGTGTCGACCGACCGCAGGAGCTCGATCGCTTCCGCATTGCGAAACAGGACGCCCACGGTCGCGGCCTTCCCGGTCGCGACCATGATCGACATCGGGGTTGCGAGCCCCAGTGCGCACGGGCAGGCGATGATCAGCACCGCCACGGCATTGATGAGCGCGTGAGCCATGCGGGGCTCCGGACCGACGACTGCCCAGATCGCGAAAGTCAGGGCTGCCACTGCGAGCACCGCGGGGACGAAGTAGCCCGCCACGGTGTCCGCGACACCCTGGATCGGTGCGCGGCTTCGCTGCGCTTCGGTGACCATCTGGACGATCTGCGCGAGCAGTGTCTCGGAGCCCACGCGCTCGGCGCGGATCACGAGCGCCCCCGTCCCGTTGACTGTTGCGCCGGTCACGCGGTCGCCCGTGGTCTTCGAAACGGGGATCGGCTCGCCCGTGATCATCGATTCGTCGACGGCGCTCTGCCCGTCGAGGACTACGCCGTCGACCGGGACCTTCTCTCCGGGCCGCACGCGCAGCCGATCGTCGACCTGGACCTGGTCGAGCGGGACGTCCCCCTCGCTGCCGTCGGAATTCAGGCGCCGCGCGGTCTTCGGAGCGAGTCCCAGAAGCGCACGGATCGCGGCGCCCGTCTGACTTCGCGCACGCAGCTCGAGCACCTGTCCGAGCAACACGAGCGTCACGATCACCGCGGCGGCCTCGAA
>JANMTD010000466.1:0-10392 GCA_031390075.1 Deltaproteobacteria bacterium
TCGATCCGCTGCTCAATCCCGAGTGGCAGAGCTCGCATCCCGAGGTCATGGCCCTCGATGCGAACCTGCGCTTCATGAAAGCGCAGCTGCTCTCGAACATGCGCTATCCGCGCAAGGTCCAGGAGTCGATCGACGACATCGAGAGTCGCTTCGAGGGTCGCGAGAGCATGCTGGTCGAGTATCCGGTCGGCGAGCAGCGCGCCCTCGGCGAGGCGCTCGAGATGCTTCGCGATCAGAAATGGAACAGCTAGTCGGCGCCTGAGCGTCGCTGGGAGTACGTGATGACGAGTGGAATGTGGTCGGCGATCGTGACGGTGGGCGTCTTTCTGGCGGTGCTCGTTCCCTTTGCGAACGGGCTTCGCGCCGTCGTGTCGGCCTGGTCGGCGACGCGCCGCGTCGGACCCGACGAGCTGCGCCGGGGCCACTCAGACCGGACGGGGGGCTCCGAGCCGCTCGCGATCCTGATGATCCGGATCCTCCAGAAGTCGCTCAAGGACAACGACAGCGACGGCCAGCCCTCGGATTTCGTCTTCGACGCCTCGCGCCAGTACGTCATGAACGAGTACGAGCACAACTATGCGCGCCTGATCTCGATGTACGCGAACCTGCTGCCCCCGCTCGGCTTCGTCGGCACGACGGGCGGTATGTTGCTCAACTTCATGTCGATGCATTCGAACGACGAGGGTCTCGAGGTCATCTCGCTGGCCCTCGCGCTCTCGTCGAGCTTCTTCGCGCTCTTCTCGTTCGCGGTGCTCGATGCCCTGAAGCTGCGCCTGTACTCGCGGCTCCTGACTGCGACGCGAGACGTCCAGGTCCTCTACCACAAGGCCGAATCGCGCCGCGACCAGACGACCTCGGACCGGCCGATCGTGTCCAAGGGCGCCCGAGCTTCGGTCTAGCGGGGCGCGCAGAGCCGAGTCGGGCGAAGTGCTGTGTGACCCGGTCGGGCCTCGCGGTGCTCAGTGTCGGACCGGACGCGTCGGTCCCCGAACCAAAGGGCGGTCGCCCTGCTGCGCGCCGGTCACTCCGATTGCGCCCGCGAGGCCCGACCGGGTCACTCGGGCGCCTGCGCTGATCTCATTCCACGCTCCGAATTTTCTTTGATGTGAAGGCCGAGGTCGTTCGTTGGACTGGGGGCGTGCGGCGGTGGTCGCGCGAGCGCTCGGCGGACCTGTTCGAAGCGCTCGCCCTTGCAGCATGGTTCTGGACTGCCACACTCGCCGGCTCGGAGGGGCGGTGGCGGGCATGGGGCAGCAGCAGGCGTTCGATCCTCATTTCTCGCATTGGGCCGACATCGCGGCTCGGCGCGTCGTCGCGGCGAATCCCGAGCGGCGGCCGATCGTCGTCGCGGCGGGGATCACGCCGTCGGGCGTGGTCCACGTCGGCAATTTCCGCGAGGTGATGACGGTCGATCTGGTGGCCCGAGCGCTGCGCGATCAGGGCGTCCCGGTTCGCTTCATCTATTCCTGGGATGATTTCGACGTCTTCCGCAAGGTCCCGGCCGACGCGCCGGAGCAAGCGATGTTGGATTCGAACCTGCGCCGCAGCGTCGCGGACGTGCCCGATCCCTTCGCGGGCGATCCCTCGAATCCCATCGGTCCGAGGGACAGCTACGCGAGCCACCACATCGCCGTCTTCGAAGCGAGCCTCGCCCCGCTCGGGATCGAGCCCGAGTTCATCCGCCAGTCGCGGGCCTACCGCGCCGGACGTTATGCCGAGGGCATCCGCAAGGCCCTCGACAAGAAGGACGTGATCCGCGCCGTCCTCGATCAGTTCCGGACGGAGCCGCTGTCCGAGGGCTGGCTTCCGCTGGCGGGGTTCTGCAAGGGGTGTGGCCGGGACCGGATCGACTTCGCCTGGGACGGCGACTGGTTCGTCGACATGTCCTGCCAGGACTGCGGCACGAAGACCCGCGTCGACCTGCGCGCGGGCGGCGACGTCAAGCTGCCGTGGCGGATCGACTGGCCGATGCGCTGGGCCTTCGAGGGCGTCTGTTTCGAGCCCGGCGGCAAGGACCACAGCACCGCCGGCGGCAGCTTCGATACGGCGAAGCAGATCGTCGGTCCGGTCTTCGGCTGGACACCGCCCGAGTACGTCGCCTACGACTTCGTGCGCATCAAGGGCGGCGGCGGGAAGATCTCGAGCTCGGCGGGCGGTGCGACGACGGTCGCGGATTGTCTCGAGGTCTACGAGCCCGAGATGTTGCGCTGGATCTTCGCGTCGCAGCGGCCGAACTCCGAGTTCCAGATCTCCTTCGACGCCGACGTGATCAAGCTCTACGAGGACTACGACCGCGCCGTCGCGACGGCTTACACGCCGGATGCTCCCGACTCCGACGACAAGAGCGGCAAGAACGACAAGAAGCGCCAGATCGTGCGCCGTACGCTCGAGCTCACGCGGCTCGTGGCCGGGCGCATCGAGCCGGGGACCGCGCCGGTCCGCGTACCCTCCTTCCGGCCCCTCTCGATCACGCTCCAGATCTACGACGGCGATCTCGCGCGCACGCTCGCGCACTACGTCGCGACCGGCGAGGTGAAGGGCGAGCTCGAGGAGGCGCGGTTGCTGCTGCGGGCGACGCGCGTATGGAGCTGGATCGAGAACCACGCGCCGGAGGATTTCCGCTACCGGATCCGCGCGACACCCGCGACCGAGCCGCTCGCGGGCGAGCCGCGGGAGATCCTCGCGAGACTCGTTCACGCGCTCGAGGCGACGCCCGACTGCCGCGAAGAGGATCTCGTGCCGCACCTGAAGACGATGTGCGAAGGCACGTCGCTCACGGCGCAGGACTTCTATCCCTACGTCTACGAGCTGCTGATCTCCCGGCCGAAGGGCCCGAAGCTGACGACGCTGCTCTCGACGATGGGATCGGCGCGGGCGCTGCCGCTTTTGCGCGCGGGGCTCTAACCGCTAGGCCCCGTGCGCCACCGTATCGAGGATCATTTCGAGCTCCGGCACTCCATCCGCAAGCAGGTTCCGACTCCGCCGCAAGCTCACCTTCACGGCCTCGCTCGACTTCCCGACCTGTTTGGCGATCGAGCGGATCGACTGGCTCTCCGCATAACGAAGCCGGAAGATCTCCTGGTGGGCCGGGCGCCGCCCCGCCTCGAGGACTTCGTCGCAGCGCTCGAGCACGTGCGTGGCATCGATGCGGCTCTCGATCGCCGCATCGCTCGGGTGGTCTTCGAGCTCGCGGGCGTCCTTCGGGCCGACCATCCAGCGGGAGCAGTGGCGGTAGAAGCGGGAGCAGACGTTGTGGGCGATGCCGAAGGTCCAGGTCAGCAGGCTCGAGCGGCCCTGGTAGGACTCGAAGGAGCGGTAGAGCTGGACGAAGGTCTCCTGGGTCAGGTCCTCGGCCTCCGCCTGGTCGCCGATCCGCTTGTAGATGAAGGCGTATACCCGCGGGAAGAAGGCGTTGTAGACCTCTGCGAAGGCCCCCTGATCCCCCGCCCGAACCCGGGCCACCCATGCCATGTCGCGCTCCTGATCGTTCTCGCCCTGTCGAATCTTCTGGTTCCGCATCTTGCCCACTCCTGGTTTCGCCGGTCGTTGGGAGCCAGTCCGACTGTTTCCCGCTCGATCAATGCGAGATCAGGGTGTTACGGATCACGGATTCGTACTGTGAAGAGGTTCACTCAGGCGCGCGAATTTTCGGGGGCGGCGGCCGCCTGTCGCGATGAGGCCTCGAATCAGGCAGGGAGGCCCGCGCCCTCGTCGAGGCCGAGCATCAGATTCAGCGACTGGATCGCCGCGCCCGAGGCGCCCTTGCCGAGATTGTCGAGGATCCCGACGAGCAGGAGGTGGCCCGCAGCATTCGGCAGGACGTGGAGGCGCATCCGGTTCGTGTCGTTGAGCGCGCAGGGATCGAGGGCGAAGTCGTCGATCGGCTCGAGGCCCGTATACGCGGCGACCTCGAGGAAGCGCTCGCCCTTGTAGCGGTCGGCGAGGAGCTGCCGGACGGTCTCGCCGGTCGCCCCGGGCGCCAGCAGGCTCGCGTGGAGCGGCACCTCGACCCGCATGCCACAGGCGAAGGGACCGACGGCGGGCACGAACTGCGGGGCCTCGGCGAGGCCGCTGTAGCGATGCATCTCGGGGACGTGTTTGTGGACGCGCTCGAGGGCGTAGGGCGCTTCGAAATGGAGGCCGATGCGGCCCTGGTCCCGGGCCTCCCAGCGTTCGATCAGGGTCTTGCCGCCGCCGCTGTAGCCCGAGAGGCCGTGGACGGAGGTCGGCGCGCTGGCCGGCAGCAGGCCGGCCTCGATCAGCGGGCGGATCAGCGCGAGGAAGGGCGTCGGGTAGCAGCCCGGATTCGAGACGAGCTGGGCGTTCGCGATCGCGGCGCGCTGGCCGGGGGCGAGCTCGGGAAACCCGTAGACAAAGCCCGGGGCGACGCGGTGCTGGGAGCTCGCGTCGATCAGCCGCCCGCCCGATTGCTTTGCCCATTCGGCGGCCTTGGCCGCCTCGGCGTCCGGTAAACAGAGGACCGAGACATCGGCCTCGGCGATCGCCCGCTCGCGTGCGGCGTCGGATTTCCGCTCGGCCTCGCCGAGCACCAGCAGCTCCACGTCCGTCCGCGGCGCCAGCCACTCGCGGATGCGCAGACCGGTCGTGCCGGCGTGGCCATCGATGAAGATCCGGGGCTTCGACATGATGGGTAAGGACGCTAGCAGAGCAGGGCGAGGGGCTCGGAAGCGACCACTAACGCTCGTGAGAATCGCGGAGCTCCGGATCGCCTGAATGCTATATCGGTGACGCATGCGGCGTCCCCTCGATGTCGAACGGCTGCGCCAGTTTCTCGAGGCTCTCGGTCGAGTCTGCCGTGGTCGTGGGGTGCTCTATCTGGCCGGTGGCGCGACGTCGCTTCTCGAAGGCTGGCGACACTCGACTGTCGATATCGGTCTCATGCTCGATCCAGAGCCCGAGGGTGTTTTCGCCGCGATCGCGCGGATCAAGGAGGAGCTCGACGTGAATGTCGAGCTCGCCTCACCTGCCGACTTCCTGCCGGAGCTCCGAAGCTGGAGAGAGGAGAGCCGGTTCATCGGTTGTTTCGGGCCGATCGACGTGCGCCACTACGATTTCCGGGCGCAGGCGCTGTCGAAGCTCGCGCGGGGGTTCGGCCGGGACCTGGACGACGTGCGGGCCATGCTGGATCGAGGACTGGTGACGTGTGACGGAATGCGTGCCGCGCTCGAGGAGATGACGCCCCGCCTCGAGCGGTTTCCCCGGGTCGACCGACGCGTGCTGGTCCTTCGCCTGGACGAGCTATGTGGTTCGACGGTGGACGGGCGATGATGACGACGATCGAGTCACTCGCCGGACTCCCGGGAGCGGACCTCGTTTCACAGGGGCTGTCGGATCTCGCAGGGTCCAAGCCCACGGCCGAGGCCGCGCTCGTCGAAGTCGCCCGTGCTCGGCTCGCCGAGCTCGGCTTGTCGGTTGCTGGGCGGACCGTCGGTGACCAGGATGCCGAGCTCGTCCTGTACGCGCGGCTCGGCGAGCGCTTCCCCGATGGTGATCCGTACGGGACCTACTGTGCCTGGCTCGATCAGCTCGTGAGCTTTCTGTCGGCCCTGAACAATCGCCGCGCGTATCACGCCTGACGCGGCTCTCTCGCTCTTCTGTCGATCGCCGGAAGCTCGTCGAGGGGCACCGACTGCGCGACGCCGAGCTCGGCCATGCGCCGGGCCGACACGTGGACGCGGGATTCGAGGGAGCCGATCGCCTGGTTGTAGGCCTCGACGGCGGAGTCGAGCTTGCGGCCCAGGGTTCCGAACTTCTCGTTGAGGGCGACGATGCGGTCGAAGAGCTCGCGTCCGATCTGGGCGACGGCGACCGCGTTCTGCGCCATCTCCTCCTGCTGCCAGCCGTGGGCGATCGCGCGCAGCAGGGCGATCAAGGTCGTCGGGCCGGCGAGCAGCACGCGCCGCGCGGCCCCGTCGGCGATCAGCTCGGGGTCGCTCTCGAGAGCGGACGCGAAGAAGGGCTCGCCGGGCAAAAACAGCACGACGAATTCCGGTGAGCCCGGCAGCTTCGACCAGTAGCTCCGGCCGGCGAGCTCCTCGAGATGGCGGCGCACATGCCGCGCGTGGAGCGCGATCTGCTCGTCGCGCTCGGCCTCGCCTGGGGCTTCGCTGGCGGCGAGGTAGGCGCTGAGCGGTGCCTTGGCGTCGATCGCAACGCAGCGATTGCCGGGCAGGCGCACGATCAGGTCGGGGCGCCCGCCGCTGGCTGCGCTGTCGGAGCTGTTCGCAAGGGTCGATTGCTCGACGAAGTCGCAGTGCTCGAGCATGCCGGCCAGCTCGACGACGCGACGCAGCTGTAGCTCGCCCCAGCGGCCGCGGGCGTTCGGCGAGCGCAGCGCCTGGCCGAGGTTGCGCGTCTCCTTCTCGAGCAGGCGATTCGCGTTCGCGACCAGCTCGAGGTGTTGCGTCAGGGATTGGTGGTGGCCCTGCCGTTGTGTCTCGACCTGTTGGAGCTTGGCGTCGACCCGGGCGAGGGAGTCGTGGAGCGGGCGGACCAGGGCTTCGACGGCCGCCTCGCGTTTCGCGAGCGAGGCATCGCTCGCGCGCTCGAGGGAGCCCAGGCGCTCGCCCGCGAGGTGGAGGAAGCGCTCGCTCGAGCGGTCGAGGGCCTGGGCGGAGAGCGCTTCGAAGCGGTCGTGCAGGCGCAGATTCAGGCGCGCCTGGAATCGCGCCGTGAGGAACGCGCCGGCGAGGGCGCCGAGGACGAGGCCGATCAGCAGGGCGAGGGCGAGCGCCGGATCGACGATGGGATCGACGATGGAGGCGAGGGCGGCGGCGGATTCGGCGGGCATGCGGGGACCTCGTGACGAGGGGGGTGCACTGTCATCGGCCAGGGGTGTGACGGATGCGGTCACGAGTGCGGCTCGAATCTCCTCGCAAGTCGCGCGGATCGTCTAGGATCGGACGGCTCGCGCTGCGGGCGGGAGGGACCTCGATGTTCACGATGCGATTCGACATGCGTGCGCCGGCCTTCGGTGCCGCGCGGGCCGATCTCTATCGCGCCGCGTTGGAGATGGCGGTCTGGGCCGAGGAGAAGGGCTGTCTCAGCCTGCAGGTCTGCGAGCACCACCGCTCGGCGGACGGCTACCTGCCGGCGCCGCTGATCCTGGCGAGTGCGCTCGCGGCGCGCACGAAGAAGATCCCGATCCAGGTGGCGGCGCTGATCCTGCCGCTCCACGACCCGGTCGAGATGGCGGAGCAGATGGCCGTGCTCGACCTCGTCTCGGCGGGGCGTGTCGGGTACGTCGTCGCGATCGGTTATGTGCCCGCCGAGTACGCGATGTTCGGCCGCGAGATGAAGGGGCGGGGCAAGCGGCTCGAGGAGTCGGTGCGCGTGATGAAGCGCCTGTGGGCCGGCGAGGAGTTCGAATACGAGGGGCGCCGGGTCAAGGTCACGCCGCCGCCGCACACGCCGGGCGGACCCGTGATGATGCTGGGCGGCGGGGTCGCGGCGACGGCGCGGCGGGCGGCGAAGCTCGGCCTCGGGGTGCTCGGGATGGGCGGGGACCCGGATTTCGAGAAGATCTATCAGGAGGCCTGTCATTCCCTCGGCCGCGAGCCCGGGCTCTGCATCAATCCCACGCCGGGCGTGCCGCTCTCGGTCTTCGTTTCCCGGGATCCGGACGCGGCCTGGAAGAAATGGGGTCCGCACCTGCTCCACGACGCGCAGGCCTACGCCGAATGGATGGGCGACGACATCGAGTCGGCGACCAAGAGCCTGGCGCCCTCGGTCGAGGCCCTGCGCGCCGAGCACGGGAACTACCAGATCATGTCGCCCGACGAGGCGGTGGCCGCCATCCGGAAGAACGGCGCGCTGATGCTGCAGCCGCTCTGCGGCGGCATGCCGATCGAGTACGCCTGGGAGTCGCTCGAGACGATCGCCCGCGACGTCCTGCCGCGGGTTCGGGCCTAGGCAGGCGGGACGGGGAGGAGCTGCATCGATATGGCCGAGCGTTGGCGGCGCTGCAGCGCGTGCAAGAAAGACATCGCGCTCGCGTCGGTCTACTGGGTCTGCAGCGTCTCGACCTGCAATCGCGCGCGCACGGCGCTCGTCTTCTGCTCGGTCGATTGCTGGGAGATCCATCTGCCCACCGAGCGTCACCGCGAGGCCTGGGCGGTCGAGGCCCGCGCACCCAAGGTCCCCGACCCGTCGGAGGGCGTGGTGCGCATGCGTGCGACCTCCGGGCACGGGCTGGTCTCGGGATCGGGCTCGGCACCGAAGGCGCCCGTCGGGCCGGGGGGCGGCTCGGGCGCCGGGTCACCTTCGCGGCGACCGTCGGCCGCCGCCGAGGAGGAGAGCAGCCCGACCGACATCCTGGTCGTCGCGAGCAAGCTCAAGGACTACGTCCGCGAGGGCTCGGGCTTCCACACCTCCGACCGCGTCATGCTGGTACTCTCCGACGTGCTCCGAAAGCTGTGCGACCAGGCGATCGGCAACGCCCGGCGCGCGGGGCGGGACACCGTCCTCGACCGGGATCTGCCGCCGTCTCCCCCGCGTTGAATCCAGGCGCCGAAACCAGAACGAGCCGGCGACCGTCGAAGGGACAGCCGCACGCAGGCAATGCAGCGTCTAGGCTTCGTTTTCAGGGGGTGGGCTAGCCTCCGCGGCGTTGCGAGCCCCGCCGATGGCTCGGAGATTCGAGGAGCAGGCGAGTGGCAGTTCGCAAGCAAGTCGCCCGCGGAAAACGCGGTGTTCGACGCGCGGCGCGTGCCGTTCGCGAGCAGGCGGTCCGCGCCAGCGGGCAGGCGTCGAAGGCGACTGCGAACGCGACGGCCCGGGCGAAGGACCTGGCGCGGCGCGCCCGGGACGGCTCCGTCGCCCGCGTGCGCGACCTGCGCGATCAGGCGCGCGAGCGGATGGCGGTTCCCGTCATTCCGCCCCATTTGTGCTTTGTGATGAGCCCGCGGCGGCCGATACGCCGAGTCGTCATGCGGGACACCCTCCGGATCGCGACCTACAACGTGCATCGCTGGCAGGGCGGCAACGGCCGCTCCGAGCCGGATGTCGCACGGGCGGGCTACGTGATCTCGGAGCTCGATGCGGACGTGATCGCGCTGCAGGAGGTCCTGCGGCCCTTTCCCAGCACGAGCCTCGACGGCGCCTTCGCGACGCGCGACGGCGAGGATCCGCTCGGCCTGCTCTGCGACGAGCTCGAGCTCCACCTCGCCTTCGCCGTGACCCGACAGCACCGCCTCGGCCAGCTCGGCAACGCCATCCTCTCCCGCTATCCGATCACCGCCATCTCGGTGCTCGATATCTCCTATTCCCGCATCGAACGCCGCGGCGCGCTCGCGGCCCATATCGGTGACGAGCACGGGGGCCTCGGCGTGATGGCGACCCATCTCTCCCTCGTCGACCGCACGCGCCATCGCCAGGTCCAGTCGCTGCTCGAGCACCCGGCGCTCAACAGCGGTCCCGCGGTCCTGCTCGGCGACATGAACGCCTGGCGCAAATGCAAGGGCTCCCAGGCCCTCGACGCATCGTTAGGTCTCCACCACAACCTGTTCTGGCCAGCGACCTTTCCCGCCAGCCGGCCGATGCTCGCCCTCGACCGCATCTACACGCGTCAGGCGGATGTCGTCGAGGTCCACCACCACGACTCGCCGGCGGCGCGGCGTGCCTCGGACCATCTGCCGATCGTGGCGGAGGTGCGGATCGGGAAGAGGGAAGAAGCGGACCCGGATCTGTGATGAGCGACGCCCTGTACGCGGCGATGCCGATCCCGCTCCAGAACCTGGCCTGTACCTGGGCCGGATGGCGCCGGGCCCGGGCGCGCTTCACACCGCATTTCCATCGCCGGCTCCGGGAGTGGGAGGAGTCGGGCAGATCGTCGAACGAGCGGCTGCTCGCGATCCAGCAGGAGCGGCTCGTAGAGCTCGTGGGCCGCGCGCGCCGCTGCGTGCCGCATTATGCGAAGCTCGGGCTGCCCGAGCCGAAGCTCGACTCGGATCCGGAGCGGGGGATCGCGGCGATGCTCGCGGACCTTCCGGTGCTCGAGAAATCCGACTATCGCGCCGCTCCCGAATCCTTCATCGCATCGGACGTGCCGTCCGCGCGACTCATCAAGGGGAAGACCAGCGGGACGACGGGCAGTGCCCTTCCGCTCTGGTACACGCCTGAGTCGTTGGCAGAGGAGTACGCCGCCGTCTGGCGTCTGCGGCGCAGTGCTTCGATCGAGCTCTACGATCCGTTTTTCTCGTTCGGCGGCCAGCTGCTCGTCCCGATGGCGCAATCGAGGCCGCCCTTCTGGCGCAAGAACGCCTGGAGCGGCCAGCTCCTCTTTTCGCTCTACCACATGACGAAGGCGAACCTCCCGCATTACATCGACGCGCTGCACCAGCTGCCCGGCGTCTACGTCCAGGGTTATCCGTC
>JANMTD010000509.1:0-6576 GCA_031390075.1 Deltaproteobacteria bacterium
GTCGGCCAGGTCGGCCGCGATGGCGAGGGCGCGGCCGCCGGCCTGCTCGATCTCCTTCACGAGCAGATCGAGGCGGTCCTTGCGCCGCGCGATCAAGGCCAGCGCATAACCCTCGCGGGCGAGGGCGCGGGCGGTCGCCTCGCCGATTCCGGAGGAGGCGCCTGTGATGAGGGCCGTGCGAGGGGTCTTCGAGGGCGTCGATTTCTGCATGGGATTTGGCATGGGCTCCTGCATGAGAGGGAGGATCGGCGATTCTGGCGGGGCCACAAGGCGCGAGGGGGCGGATCGTCAGACGTGGGGCGACCGGGCGTTGGGCGAAGAGGGGGTCTCGGACCCGTCCGCTAGAGTCCCGCCAGCACTCCCGTTCATGACCGTCCATGACCCGCGCATGAGGAGGAGCCCCGGATGGCGACCGCAGTCGATTATGCGAGCGACCCGCTGGCCCTGATCGTCGTGGCGACGGATTTCTCCCAGACGGCCGCCCAGGTGATCGAGCGGGCGCTCGATCTCGCGCGCCGCCACGAGAGTGAGATCGCCCTCGTCCACGTCGTCCAGCCCGACCTTCCCACTCTCGCCGCGCCCGAGATGATGGTCGTCCCGCCCGACTACGAGAACCGCCTGCGCGAGGCCTCGAACGAGGCGCTCGAACGCGAGGCCGACCGCATCCGCGCCGCCGGCATTCCCGTCACGATCCATCTCGAGCACGGCATCCCGGCGCAGCGCATCACCGAGCGCGCCGATTCGCTCGCAGCGGACCTCATCCTGATCGGCGCCCGCGGCCACACGCGCTTCGAGCATCTGCTGCTCGGCAGCGTCGTCGAGTCCGTCGTGCGCACCGCTCGCCAACCCGTGCTCACGATCCATCCCGGCGACCGCCGCCCGGTCGAGCCCGTCGGGACGCTGCTCTTTCCGACGGATCTCAGTGCCGATGCGGAGAACGCGCTCTGGGCGGCGATCCGGCTGCTCGCGCGGAGGCCGGAGAGCCGGATCCTGCTGGTCCACACCTTTCACCTCGCGCCGAGTGTCGTTCCCTTCACGGGCTTCGGGGACGCGGTGCCCCCGTATTTCGTCGAGAATGCGCAGGAGCTCGCCGAGGCCGCCGCGCGGCCGGGGGTCGAGCGACTGCGCCGCGGTGGCTTCGAGGTCGAGGCCGTCGTCGAGCGCGGGGATCCCTCCGAGGTCGTCTTGGCGCTGGCGGCGAAGCGAACCGTCGACGTGATCGCGATCGGGACACATGCCCGCTCGCCACTCCGCCGCTTCCTGCTCGGCAGTACGACGCTTCGCATCGTCGAATACGCCTCGTGCCCGGTTCTCACGGTCCACGCCCCGACCGTCGGACCCCATTGAATTCTGCTCCCGAGCCGTCCATCGTTGCATTCGGAAGCGTTGCATTCGGAAGCGTTGGCCGACGGAAACGAAGGAGGATCGGGCATGGATCGACGGGAGTTCATCAAGAGCGTGGGTGTGGCGGGCGGAATGGCGACGGGCCTTGCGACGCTCGGCGGCATGGCGGCGGGCACGGCGCGCGCCGACCACCACGGCGCCGCGGCTGCGAACGGCACGGCGTCCCGCCAGGCCATGCAGGCGATCCTCGACGCGATCCGCGAAGTCGAAACGAAGATGTTGACCGCCGAGAACGGCTACACCGATCCCGCCGACCTCGCCGAAGCCGAGCGCGCGATCGCCCATATCCTGCACACCGGCCTCGAATTCTGGCTCGAGGCCGACCTCGATCGCCCCGTCTTCAAGCCCTATGTGACGCCGACGCGGAAGCTGCTCGGCTGCAATCCCGACTCGCTCTACTACTTCGCCGCGATCCGCGAGGACAAGACCTATCGCATCAGCGGCAGCGTCGGTGCCGCGACCTTCACGTCGTTCACCGTCGAGAGCGGCTCCGCCGAAGGTCACGCCGCGAAGGGCTCGACGGCGGCCCTCGGCGACGACGAGATGGAGATCAACCGCGACGGGAGCTACGAGATCATCGCGAGTCGCAACAAGCCGGCACGCGGCAACTGGCTCCAGCTCGGGCCGGGCGCCAGCCAGATCACGACGCGCCACTACCACGAATCGCGCAGTTCCGTCGCGACGATTCCGGGCCGTGTGATCCCGATCGCGATCGAGGTGCTCGATCCCGAGCCGCTGAAGCCCAACGGCGGAGATGCCCAGAACGCGGCGCACCTGCAGTGGGTCGCGAACTTCGTGCGCGAGCACTCGGCGATGACCTTCCGCAGACCGACGCCCGAGATGGCGAAGAAGCTCGGATGGACCTCGCTGGTGCCCAACAAATTCAATCCCGCCGGTCAATGGCGCGGAGCGGCAGGTCAGAACGCCTACGGCAACATGCACGCCTGGTACGCGTCGGCGAATTTCGAGCTCGCCGCCGACGAAGCCCTCGTGATCACGGGTCGCTTCCCCGAGTGCCGCTTCGCGAACATCGTGCTCTGGAATTCCTTCATGCAGAGCTTCGACTTCGCGAACCGCCAGATCTCCCTCAATCGAAACCAGATCGAGTATGAAAAGGACGGCAGCTACCGGATCGTCGTCGCGCACCGCGACCCCGGGGTCCCGAACTGGCTCGACACCGAGGGCCGGCCGCACGGCCACATGTACTGGCGCTACCTGTTCCCGCTCACCGCGCCCGGGACCCCGAAGACGAAGGTCGTGAAGGTCGACTCGCTCGCCTGAGCGCTCATCTTCGGCTGAGGGCTCCGCCCATGGAGAGCCTTCAGCCCATGGAGAGGAGAACCCGATGTCGGGATCGGAATCGCACAGCTCAAGGGCCATTCGCGCTCATCTCGACCATCCGGTGATCGACGCGGATGGGCATATCATCGAGTTCCTGCCCGCCGTGCGCGACCATCTCGTCGAGGTCGGCGGGCGAAAGCTCGCGCAGGAGTTCGAGGGTCTGCTCGAGGCCGCGCACCGGCTCGAGAGCCTATCCCTCGACGAGCGGCGCTCGCTCGGGAGCTTCAAGCTGACCTGGTGGCCCTACCCGGCGAAGAACTCCCTCGATCGCGCGACGGGCATGTTGCCGAAGCTCCTCTACGAACGGCTCGACGAGTTCGGGATCGACTACGCCGTGCTCTACCCGACGATGGGGCTGATGGCGCTCTCGCTCGCGCAGGCGGAGCTGCGGGGCGCCGCGATCCGGGCCTTCAATCGCTGTGCGGCCGAGATGTTCGCGCCGTTCTCGGATCGCATGACGCCGGCGGCCATGATCCCGATGTACGAGCCCGGGGAGGCGCTCGCCGAGCTCGACTACTGCAAGAAGGAGCTCGGGCTCAAGGTCATGCTGCTCAACGGGTTCGTCTATCGGCCGATCGGCAAGGACCAGTGCGGCGGAGCGCGCTGGGTCGACGCGTTCGGGCCCGAGAGCCCCTACGACTACGATCCGGTCTGGGCGAAATGCGTCGAGCTCGGGGTCGCGCCGAATTTCCACTCGAGCGCGATGGGCTTCGGCAGCCGCATGTCCCAGACGAACTACGTGTTCAACCACATCGGGAATTTTGGGACGGCGGGCGAGGCGACCTGCCGGCAGATGCTGATGCACGGCGTGCCCCATCGTTTCCCGAAGCTCCGCTGCGCGTTCCTCGAGGGAGGCGTCGCCTGGGCGAGCAATCTCTACTCCGACCTGATCGGTCATTTCGAGAAGCGCGGGAAGCAGGGCATCTTCGCCTACGACCCGGACGCGATGGACCGGAAACTCATCGCGAAGCTGATCGAGAGCCACGGCTCGGAGCGCTTCAAGAAGCACCGCGACGAGCTCGAGGAGGGCCTCGCCTATCTCGCCGGCCCCGGCCTCTACCGCGACGACTTCGCCGGGACGGGGATCGAGAAGGCCGAGGACGTGCGCACGATCTTCGAGCGCAACTTCCGATTCGGCTGCGAGGCGGACGATCCGATGAACGCGGTCGGATTCGACCGCAGCATCCTGCCGCTCGGCGCCCGCATGCGGGCGATCTTCAGCTCCGACATCGGCCACTGGGACGTGACCGACATGAGCGAGACCGTCGAAGAGGCCTGGAAGCTCGTCGAGAACGGCCTGATCGAGGAAGGGGACTTTCGCGAGTTCGTGTTCGAGAACGCGGCGACGATGTGGGCCGAGGCCGACCCCCATTTCTTCGACGGGACGGTGGTCGAAGGGGCCGTCAAGAAGCTGGTCGCCTAGGAACGCGGATGGGGCTCGGGATACTCGTACGGGCGGCCCCGCCGGGCTCGCGAGCTCGGGATCTACTCCGGAAATACGGCGATCCGCGCGAAAGGCGTGCGCAGGCGGCGCAAGATTCGTACGTTCTGGCCCAGCCGCCCGGTCGACGACCGCCGCCCAAAAGAGGACTTCCCGCCGTGTACGCCCATCGCATTGGAGCCGTTGCCTTCATCGCTTGCTTGATCCTGTCGACTGCTGGCTGTGGCCAGGTCGACGACTCGATCCCCAACCAGTCGGCAGCCGCGCAGGCGATTCGCCTGAAGGTTCAGGGGGACATGGAAATCGCTCGGTTGAAGCGGATCGCCCCCCGGCTCGCCCGGGCCAATGCGGCCGCGGCGGCCGCGCCGAGTGCGATCGTCGCCGCTCCGTCGGTCGATGCCGCGTCCTCGGGGGCGGAGGTCCGACCCGCCGCCGACCTGTACGCGCAGAACTGCTCGTCCTGCCATGGTCCGACCGGAGCCGGCGACGGTCCGCTCAGCGCCGGGCTCAATCCGACGCCCGCGAAACATGCCGACGGCAGCTACATGAACGCGCTCTCGAACGAACATCTCTTCAAGGTCGTCAAGGAGGGCGGTGCCGCCGTGGGCAAGTCGGCCATGATGGCGCCGTGGGGCACTTCGATGTCGGACGACGAGATTCTCGGTCTCGTCGCCTTCCTCCGCACGCTCGCCGATCCGCCCTACGACGGACCGCTGCCCTGAGTCTTCAAACGATCGGAAGACCGCTCACTCGGGCAGCATGTCCCCGCTGCCGCCGAAGTCCTTCGGGAAGTCCTTGAATTTCGGCAGCCCGTCCTGCACTGACAGCACCTTTTCCCCGTTGTGGACATGGACTGTCGGCGTGTGGACGAAGCCTTCCACACGCCCGGCCGGGATGTCGACCATTCCCAGCGCCGGGTGTTCGATCAGGACCGGCGTACCGCAGCGCGTGCAGAATTTGCGGTGGCTCGCCTCGGTCCGCTTGTAGCTGCCGAGCTGTTCGGCCCCGCTCGTGATCTTGACGCTCGCCGCAGGCCAGAGGCTCGCGGCATGGATGGGCGCGTTGAGCCAGCCTCGACACGACTCACAGTGACAGAAGACCTGGACCGCAGGCTCACCGGAGAGATCGAGCGAAACCGCTCCGCACATGCAGCTGCTTTTTCGGGACATGGAAGTCTCCTTTTCCAGCGGCTTCGATGATCCGGGCGCCGCGAAGAGATCGACGAGCGCGACCGCGGTGGTCGACGCTCCGATCGTCCGGCGGCGAAAGTAGCCTGATTTGCGATCGGACGACGAATAACCCCCGCTCCGCGGACCGCGAAGCGGGGGGTCGATTCGACAGCAGTGCCGCTGCTGTTTTACTAAGCGCTCGTCGCGTACGCCGGTGCACCGACCAGTACGCCGTCGCCCGAGGCGCTCGCCGGCTTCTCTGCCAGCGAGGTGCCACCGAGGGCGTAGGCGCTCTCGCTGTGCTCCGCGAGGTCGAGTCCCGCGTACTCGTCGTCGTCCTCGACCCGCAGCGATCCCATCACGAGGCCCAGCCCCTTCAGGATCACGAAGGTCGCGAGCGGCGCGAAGATCGCCACGAAGGCGATGCCTTCGAGCTGGATCAGGATCTGATCGGTTCGCGTCTCTACGCCCGCACCGAAGCTGGTCGCGAAGAGCGCCGAAGCGAGTGCGCCCCAGGCGCCGCCGACGCCGTGGACCCCGAAGGCGTCCAGGGAGTCGTCGTACCCGAAGAGCGGCTTCAGGAACGTCACGGCTGCATAACAGATGGCCGACACACCGAACCCGACCGCGATCGCGCCGAGCGGGCTCACGTTGCCGCAGGCCGGTGTGATCGCGACCAGGCCCGCGACCGCCGCCGTCGCCGCACCGAGGGCGGTGGCACGACCACGCCATAGCCGAGGCGACGCGCGGTGCGCATGATCCGCAGTGCGATCTCGCCGCGATTGGCGATCAGGATTTTTGAGAACGGCGTGGCCTTCATCTGAACCTTCATGGCCGCGCGACCGAGAACTGCATGGCTTGCGGCTTGCGCGCTTCGGCCTCCCGGCAGATCGCCAGCACCTCCGCCAGCACGCTGCGGGTATCGCGCGGATCGATCACGCCGTCGTCGAGCACGCGGGCACTGGTCGAGAACACGTCCATCTGGCCGTCGAACACGCCGGTGATCTGCGCCTTCATGGCATCAATCTTTTCCTTCTCGATCGGCTTGCCGCGCCTGATGGCCGCGGCCTCGGTCACGATCGCCATGGTTTCCGCCGCCTGCTCGCCACCCATCACGGCGGTCTTGGCATTCGGCCAGGAGAAGCAGAAGCGCGGATGGAAGCCGCGCCCGCACATGCCGTAATTGCCGGCGCCGAACGACGCCCCGCAGTAGATCGTGAT
>JANMTD010000530.1:0-2718 GCA_031390075.1 Deltaproteobacteria bacterium
GGGGACGGTGCGGCCGGCGGTCGGTCCGGTGCGAAGTCTTTTCCCCTTGGGTATACATGTGACTCGAGTCACCGACAGCGACTCGAGGTGTGCCACTGTCCAGGGCGCTCCTCCCGTGCGAAGCCGAAGGACCTGCCATGCACTTCGAACAGCAAGGATTCCCGACGGAGCCGAGCGACGCGCTCGGCTGGGTCTCCGATCGGTTTCTGTCTTCGCTCTTCGTCGCCCTCGCCCAACACGACATCTCGCCGACGGGTCTGCTCGGTGATCTGCCGATCGCCGTCGACGAGGACGGCCGCGCCCTGAACCCCGTGCAATGGGATCTGTTCTGCGAGCTGATGCGCCGACTGGAGCACCACGTCGGTGGCGCGGATGGGCTCGAGCTCTGCGGTGAATGGCTCTGCACTGGATCGCAGCCGCTGCGGCTCTCGGGGCTCATCGCCTTGGCGACCTCGCCCGCCTCTCTCTACCGCACGGTCGCGAGGCTGACGCTGCGCCGGGCGATGCCGGGTGTGGAAGTCCTGGTCCTGCCCGGCGAGAGCAACCGACTCCGCCTCGAGATCCGACTGTCCGATGCGCTCCGCCCGTGTCCGCAGCTGCTGCACATCGCGACCGGCGCCGCGCGCGCGCTCCCCCGCCTGCTCCAGATGCCCGACTCGATCGTCGCCGCCAAGGTCGAGGATCGCCACGCCGAGTACGACGTGATGATTCCGTCGTCGCGAACCGGCATGGCCAGGCTGCGGCGCATGTTGCGATCGATCCTCTCTCCCGGCGACCTGCTGCAACGGCTCGAGGACCAGCAGCTCGAGCTCGAGGCGCGTCACGCCCGGCTCGAGCGCGCCCACGCAGAGCTGCTCGAGCGCGAGCGCTGCTTCCATGCGCTCTCGGATGCGGCGGTCGACACCCTCTGCGAGATCGATGCATCGGGCCGCATCCTCTTCATCAGCGCCTCGGTGCGCGAGCTGATGGGCTATTCGCGCGAGCAGGTGACCGACAGCCACTACCGGCTCTGGGTGACGACGCCGCTGCACGGATTCGCGAAGGAACGCTTCGAATCGCTCCAGAAGGCCCCCGTCGGCACGGCGATCGTGAAGGAGCGCATCGAGCTACACGCCGCCCACGGTCGCCGGGTGACCGTCGAGGTCTCCGTCCGCTCGCATCGGACCGCGAGCGGTGAATGGCGCGCGGTCGCGTGTCTTCGGGATGCGACGTCGCCGGTCCGCCGGCACGCCACGACGCGGCGCGTGACGCGGATCGTCGAGCACGTGCTCGCCCGGGAAGAGGACGCCGTGGCTCTTCATGGGCTGAAGGCTCAGTCCGGGACGCGCTCGATGTCCGCGCCGAGGGCGCGAAGCTTCTCCTCGATCCGCTCGTAGCCGCGGTCGACGATCTCCGCATTCTGCACGATGCAGGGCCGTTTCGTGGCACAGCACGCCGCGATGATCATCGCCATGCCGGCACGGATGTCGGGGCTCCGCACGGTCTGACCCCGCAGCTTCGACGGCCCCGAGATGATCACGCGATGGGGATCGCAGATGATCGCGTTCGCGCCCATCTGGACCAGCGGATCGACGAAGTACATGCGCCCCTCGAACATCTTCTCGAAGAACAGGATCGTCCCCTCGCTCTGGGTCGCGAGCACGAGGAACGGGCTCATCATGTCGGTCGGAAACTGCGGCCACGGGCCGTCGTCGACCTGTGGAATCGCGTCGCCCGCGTCGGGGCGCACGCGCGGGATCTGACCGCTCGCGAGCACGATCCGGTCGCTCTTGATCTCGACGTCGATGCCGAAGCGCTCGAACACCCGGTGCATCATCCAGTAGTGACCGCGCACGGTGTCGTGGACCGTGACACCGCCGCGCGTCGCGGCGGCGAGGGCCAGGTACGAGCCGACCTCGATGTGGTCCGAGACGACGCGGTGGGTCGCGCCGCGCAGGCGCTCGACGCCGGTGATCGTCAGGGTATTGGTCTGGAGACCTTCGATCTGGGCGCCCATCGCGACGAGCAGTCGCGCGAGATCCATCACGTGGGGCTCGCTCGCGGCGTTCAGGATCGTCGTCGTGCCGCGGGCCAGCGCCGCGGCCATCAGGATGTGCTCGGTCGCCGTGACGCTCGCTTCGTCGAAGAAGATGATGGCGCCCGAGAGTCCGCCGGGCGGTGCGCGGAACTCGAACTCGGCGTCGTCGACCTGGGCCCCGAGCTGCCGCAGCCCGTAGAAATGCGTATCGAGGCGGCGTCGACCGATGCCATCGCCGCCGGGCGGATGGAGCTTGGCGTGGCCGACCCGGTGGAGCAGCGGGGCCACGAAGAGCAGCGAGGTGCGCACGCGCTCGCACAGCTCGTGGGGAAGCGGGATGTCCCGGACGTCGGACGCGCGGATCGTGACGCGGTCGCCTGCGCGGGAGATCTGGGCACCGATCACCCCCGCGATTTCGAGCATGACGTCCACGTCGCGGATCAAAGGGACGTTCTCGAGCACGACCTCCTCGTCGGTCAGGAGCGCCGCCGCGATCATCGGCAGCACGGCGTTCTTGCTCCCCGAAGCCCGGATTTCGCCGGACAGGGGACGCCCGCCATGAATCACGAATCGGCTCACTCTCGCCCCCCCCCTCTCCCGCGCGGTCGCTCGGTCTGCCGGCCGCATGATGGCCAAACCTTGAGCACCCGGCCACGAAGACACCGTCCGCGTCGATCCAGCCCCGGGCCGCGCTGGCCGAT
>JANMTD010000531.1:0-3024 GCA_031390075.1 Deltaproteobacteria bacterium
GCGTGATCTCCGCGGGCGCCGTCGCGGGCCTAACGAGCGTGCTGCTCGTGCTGCTGCTCGGGCAATCCCGCGTGTTCTTCGCGATGTCCCGCGATGGCCTCTTGCCGCCGATCTTCAGCGCCGTGCACGCGCGCTACGGCACGCCGCATCTCTCGACGATGCTGGTGGGCGGCATCGTCGCCGTGATCGCGGGCTTCGTGCCGCTGAAGGATCTGGCCGAGCTCGCGAACATCGGCACCCTCTTCGCCTTCGTGGTCGTGGCGATGGGCATCCTCGTGCTCCGGCGCACGGAGCCCGACCGACCGCGGCCCTTCCGCACACCGTGGGTGCCATTCCTTCCGCTGCTCGCGGCGGCGGGCGCGTTCGGACTGATGGCGGCGCTCCCCGCTGCGACCTGGATCCGCTTCCTGATCTGGCTCGCAATCGGTCTCGTCGTCTATTTCACGTACAGCCGCCACCACAGCCGCGTGGGCCGGGCGAGCGGGTGATCCGGCCGCTCTACGTCGGGCTCGGGCTCGCGCTCTTTCTCGCGGTCTGGCTCGTCGACTCACCGCTGCGGGACGTCGGCGAGTTCGGCGCCCGGCCGGCGCTCGCCGCCGCCCTGACGGTATTGATGGCCTTCTGGTGGATCAGCGAAGCGCTGCCGATGTACTGGACAGCCTGCCTGCCACTCGTCGTCGTTCCGCTCTCGAATCTCCACGGCGAGACCTTTGCCGCGAACGCGCAGAACGCCCTGCTTCCCTATCTCGATCCCTACGTCTTCCTGTTTCTCGGCGGCATGGGAATCGCCGCCGCGATGCAGCAGTGGAACCTGCATCGCCGGATCGCCCTCGCGATCATGAGCGCTGTCGGAACCGAGCCGAAACGCCTGCTGCTCGGCCTGCTCCTCGCGACGGGCTTCGTCTCCCTCTGGATCTCGAACACGGCGACCGCGGCGATGATGTTCCCGATCGGCCTCGCGATCATCTCCGAGTTCGAGCACCAGTCTGGCCGCCGCCTCAAGGGCTACGGCGCCGCCCTGATGCTCGCGATCGCCTACGCCGCGAATCTCGGCGGGACCGGCACGAAGATCGGCACCGTGCCCTCCGCCCAGCTCTCGGGCTTCCTGGCCAGTCGCGGGAGCGAGGTCGGATTCCTCGACTTCATGCTGATCGGCGTTCCCTTCGCCACGGTCTTCTTGCTGGTCGTGTGGGCCGCCCTCTGGCGATTGGGCCGACGTGATGCGCCCGATGCCGCCGAGGGGACGCGCGCCCTCGCGAGCGAGCGCGCGCGCCTCGGGACGGTGCAGCGCGCGGAGTGGATCGTGATGGGCGCTTTCGTCGCGGCGGCGCTCGTGTGGATCTTCGGTGGACCGGTGACGGCGATGCTGCGAGCGGCGGGGATCCCCGCGTCGACGGCGCTGGTGGAGGCCGGGGCGGCCCTGCTCACCAGCGCTTCGCTGATGCTCGCCCGCGTCGACGGGCGCGCCGTGCTTGAGCCGCGCTCGCTGCGCTCGCTCCAGTGGAAGACGCTGCTCCTGATCGGCGGCGGCTTCGCCATGGCCGGGGCGATCGAGGGTTCGGGCCTCTCGTCGTGGCTCGGCACGAGCCTCGTCGGCCTCCGCGACATGGCGCCTATGCCCCAGCTCGTGCTCGT
The DNA here is from genome assembly GCA_031390075.1 of Deltaproteobacteria bacterium. Taxonomy (GTDB): domain Bacteria; phylum Myxococcota_A; class UBA9160; order UBA9160; family UBA4427; genus UBA4427. Next base: position 1,636 of record JANMTD010000531.1, read on the forward strand.
GAGCCTCGTGACCGTCGGCATCTCGGCCTTCGCTTCGAACGCGGCGACGGTGGCCGTGCTGCTGCCGATCCTCGCGACCACGGTCGCCCCCGCGCAGGTCGAGACGGTGCTCTTCGCGGCGACCTTCGCCGCCTCGTGTGATTTCGCGCTGCCAGCGGGCACGCCCCCCAACGCGATCGTCTTCGGCTCGGGTTATGTGACGATCCCCGTGATGGCGCGGACCGGCGTCGTCCTCGATGTGCTAGCCGCTTTCTGGGCCGCGCTCTGGTGTGGACTCATGGTGCCGCTCGTCCTGTGACTGGCTCGGGCGCACGGTGCCCCTTGCTCGGCCCGATCGGGCTGGCAACAATCCGACGGGCAAGAGATGCGACGGACACGGAACGGCGCGCGATCGGAGGATTCGGATGGGGGGATTGCGGGCACTGCTGTGGATCGCGGTCTCGCTGGTCGGCGCGTGGGCGCTCGGAACGATCGCCCTCACCCGCGGCGAGACGCTCTCGAGCGCCTGGTTCCTGGTCGCGGCGATCTGCATCTACGCCCTCGGCTACCGCTTCTACTCGCGCTTTCTCGCAGTGCGCGTGTTTGCGCTCGATGCAAACCGCGCGACGCCCGCGACGCGGCTCGCCGACGGCAAGGACTTCATCCCGACCAATCGCTGGGTCGTCTTCGGCCACCACTTCGCCGCCATCGCCGGCCCCGGCCCCCTCGTCGGCCCGATCCTCGCAGCGCAGTTCGGCTACCTGCCGGGTACGCTCTACATCGTGATCGGCGTCGTCCTCGGCGGCGCAGTCCAGGATTTCACGATCCTCGTCGGCTCGCTGCGCCGCGACGGCAAGAGCCTCGGACAGATGGTGCGCGAGGAGATCGGGCCGATCGGCGGGGCGGCGGCCCTGGTCGGCGTGCTGGCGATCATGATCATCCTGATCGGCGTGCTCGGACTCGTCGTCGTCAACGCGATGTTCGGCAGTCCCTGGGCGACCTCGACGGTGGCGGCGACGGTCCCGATCGCGCTGCTGATGGGGATCTACATGACCCGGATCCGGCCGGGCCGGGTCCTCGAAGCGACGATCCTGGGCCTCGGACTCGTCGTATTAGCCGTCTTTGGCGGACGCTGGGTCGACGAGAGCGAGACGCTGCGCGTCTATTTTGACCTCGATAAACGCGCGCTCGCCCTCTCGATCATCGCCTACGGCTTCATCGCGAGCGTGCTCCCGGTCTGGCTGCTGCTCGCGCCGCGCGACTATCTCTCCGCCTTCATCAAGATCGGGACCGTCGGGCTGCTCGCCGCGGGTCTCCTGATCGTGCAGCCCCCGGTCCTGCTCCCGCCGCTCACCCAGTTCATCGACGGCAGCGGTCCCGTCTTCGCAGGCAAGCTCTTTCCGTTCTGCT
>JANMTD010000252.1:0-2005 GCA_031390075.1 Deltaproteobacteria bacterium
GATGCCCTTCTCGCGCAGCACGACCTCGGCCTTGCGAACGAAGGGGGAGAGCGGTGCGCCGTAGAGAATCAGAGTCATGATTGGCCTCCTTGGTCAGCCCGGTGCGAGAATGGCATAGTCGTGGTCCACAGGAGAGTCCCCCATGGATACCCCGTTAGCCCGCGATCTCGGCCTCGAGTTTCCGATCTTCGCCTTCACCCATTGCCGCGACGTCGCCGCCGCCGTCTCGAAGGCCGGCGGCATGGGCATCCTCGGCGTCGCCGCCCACTCGCCGAAGGGCCTGCGCGCCGAGCTCGAGTGGATCGAGAAGGAGGTCGGCGACAAGCCCTACGGCGTCGACCTGCTGCTGCCCGCCAAATTCGTCGGCAGCGATCGACAGGGCGGCTTCGACGAGAGCGAGCTCGACGCCCGGATTCCCGCCGAGCACCGCCGCTTCGTCGACGAGCTGCTCGCCCGTTACGACGTCCCGCCACTCCCGCCCGACACGAAGCTGACCGGCGAGATGCTCGTCGGCTTCGACAAACAACGCGAAGTCATCGAGATGCTCTTCGAGTACAAGATCAAGCTGATCGCGAGCGCGCTCGGGCCCCCGCCCGCCTGGATGATCGAGCAGGGCCGCGCGCGCAGCGTCAAGGTCGCGGCCCTCGCCGGCACCGTCGAGCACGCGCGGCGCCACGTCGCCGCCGGCGTCGACATCGTGATCGCCCAGGGCTACGAGGCCGGCGGCCACACGGGCGAGGTCGCGACGATGGTGCTCGTCCCCGAGGTCGTCGACGCCGTGTCGCCCGTTCCCGTCCTCGCCGCCGGCGGCATCGGAAGCGGCCGCCAGATCGCCGCCTCCCTCGCGTTGGGCGCGCAGGGCGTCTGGCTCGGATCGCTCTGGCTGACGACCGAAGAGGCCGAGACCCATCCCGTCGTCAAGCAGAAATTCCTGAAGGCGAGCTCGAGCGACACGATCCGGAGTCGCTCGCTGACGGGCAAGCCCGCGCGCCAGCTCCGCAGCGCGTGGACCGAAGCCTGGGAAGATCCCGCGAACCCGAAGCCGCTCCCGATGCCGCTCCAGCCGCGGCTCGTCCGCGAGGCGCAGGCCCGCATCTCACGCACGGCCCACAAATCCCCCGGCGCCGCCGAGCTCGCCAACTACTTCGTGGGGCAGATCGTCGGCTCGATGAACCATGTGAAGTCGGTGCGCACCGTCATGCAGGAGCTCGTCACCGAATACGCCGACACGATGGAACGACTCGAAGGCTGGAGCGGACAGGACTGATGCGTTTCTGGCACGGCATGGGCTACACGCCGATCGAGGAGCTCCCGATCCTCGCGCGCCACGCCGAGGCCCTCGGCTTCTACGGCATGACGCTCGGCGACCACTGGGTCACCGCCGAGCAGCAGGTCGACCGCTACGAGATCTCGAAGGACGGCGTCGCGCCCTGGGACAACGAGGTCCCGTGGGCCGATCCCTGGGTCACGTTCGCGGCCCTCTCCCGCGACACGAAGACGCTCCATTTCCTGACGACCGTCTACATCCTCCCGATCCGCGACGCCTTCACCGCCGCAAAAGCGATCAGTACCGCCTCGGTCCTGACCGGCGGCCGCATCCACCTCGGCGTCGGCGTCGGCTGGCAGAAGCTCGAGTTCAGCCTCAGCGGTCAGCCCTTCCACGAGCGGGGCCGACACATCGACGAGCAGCTCGAAGTCATGCAGAAGCTCTGGACCGGCGAGATGGTCGAGCACCACGGGCACTACTACGACTTCCCGCGTATCCGCATGCTGCCGACACCGCCCGCGAAGATCCCGATCTACGTCGGCGGCGTCTCGCCCGCGGCCTTCGCCCGCGCGGCGCGGCACGATGGCTGGGAAGGCGCGGTCTATCCGTGGGACGAGCTCGAGCCGAAGGTGATGGGCGCGCGCGCGGCGCGACTCGCGGCGGGCAAGAGCCTCGACGAATTCAGGATGATCGTCGGGTGTACGGAGCCGACCCAGGAGCGGATCGAGCAGCTCGAGA
>JANMTD010000539.1:0-6860 GCA_031390075.1 Deltaproteobacteria bacterium
GCCGATGCGCGGGTACTGGGTATTGAAGTCCGCGAGCTCAAAATGGGCGTTCCCCGAATAGCCGGCGGTGAGGCCGGCGCCGAAGCTTCCGACGTCGAGGAGCTGGACGCTGCCGTCGATGCTCCAGACGGCGCGACCGTCCTCTTCGTCGTCACGGATGACCGCGGGTGAGTCCGGCGCGCTGAACTGCGTCGCCCCCCCGCGCAGGATCACGTTGTCGTCGTACTCGAGGCCGACCATCGCTCGCAGGGCGAAGGGATGCGGATCCGTCGCGCCGAGGAGCGCCCGGGCCTGGCGGCCCCAATCGCCGTCCTCGCCATCGATGTCGATCACGCGCTGGAAGGCAGCCCGCGCGTTGTCCTGCTCGGCCGCGCCCTGCCAGGCGAGGCCCGCATAATACGACGCGACCGGCTCGGTCACGGCCGGCGAGAGCACCGCCGCCGCTTCGAGGTCCGGGGCCGCCCGCGCGCTGTCGCCGCTGCGCAGCGCGATCAGACCGCGGTAGAGGGAGAGCTGCGCCGGCTCGGAGGTCAGACCCTCCGCCGAGACCAACGCGGTCGTGGCCTCGGCATAACGTTCGAGGTGGTAGAGCGCGACGCCGCGGAAGAGCTCGACATCACCGACCTGCGCGGCGGTCAGATCCCGCGCCCCGCGCGCCCGGTCGAGGCTCGCGAGCGCCTCGGAATAGCGGCCGGTCCGGATCAGGCACTGCCCACCGAGAAGCCGCGCGCGATTGGCGAGGCCTTCGATTCCCGCCAGGCGTTCCTGGGCCTGCTCGCAGCGCCCCTGCTCGACGTCCACGCGCGCTGCCTTCAAGGCGTCTTCGATCGGATCGGCGGCGGCTCGTCCCGCCCCCGCCGACATCATCGCGAACACAACCATCGCGAACACAAAGACCCCGATCGCCGAGGCCCCCCATCCTCTTCGCACGAAACCCCCCGATCTCTCGTTCTCTCGATCCTTGGCTTCAGGCGCGAATCCGGTCCCCGCGTCCGCCCCGCCACGCGAGCCCCGCAAGTCCCAGCCCGAAGAGCAGCGTCGTCCCCGGCTCCGGCACCACGACGGGCACCGCATTCGCCGTGAACTGCGGATACGAGCTCCCGCGCAGCTGCGTCAGCACGTCGTAGCGGAAGATGACCCGGCTCCCCTGCTGCACCGTCCAGCCGACGTAGTCGTAGACCGTGGTCGGCGGATCGTACGGATCGCGGACGCGCACGAAGGGATCGAAGCTCCCGTCGAAGACGAAGCCGGGAGCCGCCGAAGTATCGAGGCCGACCGGCACGCTCGGAGAGAGCTCGATCGCCACCTCGGCGGGCGAATAACCAAGCGTTCCGACGAGGCTCGTCAGCATCAGAGTGAAGGGCCCCTCGAGCTCGTCGTTCAAGACATTTACCGTGAACGAGACGAGCACCGAGAAGGGACCGGTCGGCGCCGGATTGGCACCGCGGCAGACGCTGCTGCCCGGCGTGAGCACACAGATGTTGGTCGAGCCGACGAGCTCGACATCGAGGTTCGGGAAAGAGCCCGGCGTCCCGGCGTCGAGAAACGGAACGGATTCATCGATCGCGAGTGTCGGGAGTCCGCCGAGACCCGCCGGAGCGAAGCCCCAGCCGCCGCTCGAAAAATTCGCGGGCGTGGCGAACGCCGGCCCCGCTGCCCCGACCCAGACGAGCGCGACCGCGCCCGCCAAGAATCCCTTCCAACCCGGCCCTGTTTCCACGCCGCTCTCGCGCCCGCTCGTCATCGCACCCATCTCCCGTTCTGCACGCACTGCTGCATCTCCTCCGCGTTCGAATTGCATGTCGGCTGCATCTCTTCTGCACTGGAGCGAAAATCACTCCGGGTTTTACCGGAGCAGCCGGCAGCAGCCCGATCCAAGGCGGACGACCGCCTTCTCCGCTCGGAGCAGCCCCGGCGGGAGGATGTGGTCGAGGCCTGGAATTTGTGGCAATTCGGACTGGGGCGGCGTCAGGCGCCGAAATGCTCGAGGCGACAGAAGACCGGCGCGAGGGCGACGGTGCCGAGTCGACGCGCCCGTCGCAGGGTGCGCTGGAGCACCGCGGCGAGGTCGGCCTCTTCGAGCTGGGCCCGGAGCGACCGGGGGGAGCCCGGGTCGACCGAGCCGAAGGACTCGGTGCCCGAGAGGGCGACGACGGGAAGCCGCGTCGCGAGCTCGCTCGCCCGATCGACGAGGGCGCTGCGGCGCGTGTCCGCGAGGGCGAGGTCGAGCAGCAGGAGATCGAAGCGCTCCCCGTGAATCCTGTGCGTGGCTGCGTCGAGCTCGCGCTCGACGACGAGCTCGAAGTCCCCGCTCGGCGATTTCTCGAGCACGCTGCAGATCTCGGCGGCGAGCAGCGAGCGGTCCGCCACGAACAGGATCCGTATCCGCGCGGATTCGAAGTACCTCGTGTTCGCCGCGGGCGCCTCGCTCGGGTGGTCCGGGCCGGTGCTCATCTACTGCTCCTGCGAATTCTGTGTGATCCCGGCCACCGGCCGTGCACGGGACAATTCGGAGCCTCTCCGGCTTCTCTTGAGCGTTTGCAGGCCTGCGTTTGAAGACGCACACCGCGCGCGCGAGTACACTGCGCACCGCATGGCGACGACGACTCCCGAATTGGCATCCGAAATCCGCGCGCTCGGCCCCTGGCCGAAGCCCGTGCTCGAGCTGTGTGCGCAGCTCGAGGACGCCGGGATCGGGGCCTACCTGCAGGGCGAGGCGCTGCTCGACCAATGGCTCGGCGAGTCGAGCGGGCGGGTGCCGACTCGCGCCGTCGTGTGCACAGCCGACGCTGCGCGCATCTTGCGTGCCCTTCCGGCCGCCGTCGTCACGGCGGAATCCGCCATGCGCCTGACCCAGGCCACGCTGGTGGGCCCCGTCGATCTGATCCCGGTCGGCGAGCGCGACATCGATGCGGCGCTCGTCGCTTTCGGCCTCGCCCCCCTCGCCATCGGCTTCCGCCCGAGCGGCGCCCGCTGGCATGCGCCGGGCCAGAGCCTCGAAGCGCTCGCCCGGCGCGAGCTCGACCTGCTCCCCGGGCGCCCGAATCCGTTCCTGCATGCCCCGCGGCGCTACTGGATCGCGGCCCAGCTGATCGCGGAGTACGAGCTCGAGCCGACAGCCGCCTTCGTGCAGGCGGCGCGCGAGGCGCTGCCCGAGGTCGTGACGCGGCTGCCCGAAGGCGCACCGGCGCGGCGCGTGCTCGAGCGGGTGCTCGCGTGCCCGCGACCCGCACGCGCCCTCGCCTTCCTGCGCGAGAGCGGTGCGAGCACGGCCGTGCTCCCCGGCCTCGAGGCCGGCGCCGAATCCCACGTCGAAGCGCTCGGCAAGGTGGCGTCGCTGCGCTGGGCGGCGTTCCTGCGCGGGAGCTCGACGGCCCGCGCCCTCGCGCGGCTCCGCATGCCGATCGGCCTCGGCCGGCGGATCAGCCGGGTCCAGGAAGCGCATCCCCTCGACCGCACGATCGAGGGTGCCCGGGATCCGCAGATCCGCCGGGCGATGGGGCGGCTCACGGCGGAGGAGCTCGACGGATTGATCGTGTGGCGGCGGCTCGAGCTCGCGGCCGCGCCGAGCAGCCAGGACGGCGATCGTTTCCGGGATCGCCTCTCGAAGATCGAAGCCGGCCTCGAGCGGCTCCGCAGCCAGGCCTCCGAGAGCCAGTCCGTGCGCACCCTCGCCCTCGGCGGCGCCGACGTGATGCAGCTCCTCGGCTCGGGTCCCGGCCCCCATGTCGGCCGCGCCCTCGCCCACCTCGCGCGCGTCGTCGCCGACGATCCCGCCCGCAACGAGAGCGCCGCCCTCACCGCCGAGCTCCTCGCCTGGCAGGCTCTCGACTCGAAGACGGACGCAAAGACCGACGCGAAGCCCGCGGATTGAGTCCCTCGATGCAAGCTCCTTCGTCGATCTACGAGGCCGTGCAGGAGGCCTGTGACCGGAGCGTCTGGTCCCGGGGCGTCGAGCTCGCCCGGGGCGAGAACGTGCAGGTCGATTCGCGGGATCGACACGAGATCGTGTTGCGCGTCGTGACCCGGGCGGGCCGCGTCGCACCGCTCGTGACGCTGCATCTCGAGGACGAGGCCTGGGAGTGCAGCTGCGCTTCCGCCGAGGATCCCTGCGAGCACGTCGCCGCGAGCGTGATCGCCCTGCGCCGCGAGCAGAAGACCGGCACGGCACTCCCCGAGAAGGGCGAGCGCATGGGGCGCCTCGTCTACGAGCTGCGCGACCAGGGCGGACATCTCGTGCTCGAGCGCGCCGTCGAATTCGAAGGCCGGCGCACACCGCTCACGACCCGCCTGACCGCCGTCGCCGCCGGCCACAAGAGCGGCCCCGAGTTCGTCACGACCGCCGCCGACCTCGCGATCGAGAAGGCCCTCGCCTCGCGCCCCGCCGACGCGACCTCGACGCCCGCCCTGACGTCGCTGCTCGCGCGCCTCGCGCAGACCGACGCGGTCTTTCTCGATGGCCTTCCGATCCGGATCGAGAGCGAGCCCCTCGGCCTCGTGGCCCGTGTCGTCGACGCCCCGGGTGGTGCACGGCTCTTCATCGAGCAGGATCGCCGGATCGAGCGCGCATTCCGCAACGGCGTTGTGCTGGCCTTGGGGGCGCTGCATCCCGTGTCGGAGAATCGTCTGACCGGGCGCGAGCTGGCCGATCTGCCGCGCGGGCGTTTCTTCAGCGACGGCGATCTCGCCCTGCTCGTGACCGAGGTGATCCCCGCCCTCGAGGGCCGGATCCCGCTCACGATCGAGACGACGCGCCTGCCCTCGACCCGCCGCGGCGAGAAGCCGCGCATGCAGATCGCGGTCTCGCGCGAGGGCGACGAGCTCGTGGTGCAGCCGGGGATCGTCTACGGCGATCCGCCGGTGGCGCGGATCGAAGGCGGTCGGCTCGTCGCGCTCGGGACCGGCAGCGTGCCGATCCGGAGCGAGCGGGCCGAGGACGAGCTCGCCGTGCGGCTGCGCAGCGAGCTCGGGCTGCGCGTCGATGCCGCCGCCCGGCTCGGAGCGGCCGACGCGATCGAGTTTTCGGTCCGCCTCGAGAGTGCCGTCGCGACCGGCGCCTATCAGCTCAAGGGCAGCGCCCACCGCGACTTCGCCCTGCGCGGCCGCCTGACACCCCGGCTGCGCATCGACGACGATCGCCTCGACCTCGACTTCTCGCTCGGCGCGCTCGACTCGCTCGACGCGGGAGGCGCCGAGAGCGCGGGGGGCGGCCCCGGCGCGGCCGCGGCGCGATCGCGCGGCGCCTCGCCCGCCGCCGTGCTGCGCGCGTGGTCGAGCGGAGAATCGGTCGTGTCCCTCAGCGGCGGCGGCTTCGCCGAGCTCCCTGCCGATTGGCTGGCGCTGCACGGCCAGCGCGTGGCGGACCTGCTCGGGGCCCGGGATGCCGCGGGCCGCGTCGCGCGCCATGCGCTTCCCGATCTCGCCCTGCTGTGCGACGACCTCGAGCTCCCGCCGCCGCCGGCCTTCGAGGGATTGCGGCCGCTGCTCGAGGGCTTCGCGGGCATTCCGCCGGCGCCGATCGCCGAGGAGCTCGCGGCGGTGCTCCGCCCCTATCAACGCGAGGGCGTCGACTGGCTCTTCTTCCTGCGCCAGGCGGGGCTCGGTGCGCTGCTGGCCGACGACATGGGCCTCGGCAAGACGCTGCAGGCGCTCGCTTCGATCGACGGGCGCACGCTCGTCGTAGCCCCGACGAGCGTGCTCCACGGCTGGCTGCGGGAGATCGAGCGTTTCCGTCCGTCGCTCGCCGTCGCGCTCTACCACGGCCCGGGCCGCGCCCTCGATCCCGCGGCCGACGTGACCATCACGAGCTACGCGATCCTGCGCCAGGACGCCGAGGGCCTCGCGAAGATCCGCTGGCGCTGCGTCGTCCTCGACGAGGCGCAGATGATCAAGAACCCCGACAGCCAGGTCGCGCGGGCCGCGATGGCCCTCGAGGCGGAGGCGCGCGTCGCATTGACGGGCACCCCGGTCGAGAATCGCCTCGAAGAGCTCTGGAGCCAGATGCACTTCCTGAATCGCGGCCTGCTCGGCGGCCGCAGCGATTTCCGGGAGCGTTATGCGAAGCCGATCGGCGAGGGGGACTCGGACGTCGCGGCTCGCCTGCGCCAGCGCATCCGCCCGTTCCTCCTGCGGCGGCTCAAATCGGATGTCGCCCGGGAGCTGCCGCCGCTCTCGGAGGTCGTGCTCGACTGCGATCTGTCGAGCGAAGAGCGCGCGGTCTACGACGCGGTGCGGGCCGCGTCGGTGCGCGAGATCGTCGTCCGGCTGCGCGCGGGGGAGAACGTCATGGCGGCCCTCGAGGTGCTGCTCCGCCTGCGGCAGGCCGCCTGTCATGCGCGCCTCGTCCCGGGCCAGGAGGACGCGCCGCTCTCCTCGTCGAAGCTCGACACGCTCTACGCGCGCCTCGAGGAAGCCGTGGCCGACGGACACAAGGCGCTCGTCTTCTCCCAGTGGACCAGCCTGCTCGACCTCGTCGAGCCCGGGCTCCGCGAGCGCGAGATCGAGTTCTCGCGCCTCGACGGATCGACCCGCGATCGCGGCGCCGTCGTCGACGGTTTCCAGGCGGCGGGCGGGCCGCCGGTCATGCTGCTCTCGCTGCGCGCCGGGGGCATGGGCCTCAACCTCACGGCCGCGGACCACGTCTTCCTGCTCGACCCCTGGTGGAACCCGGCCGTCGAGGCCCAGGCTGCCGACCGCGCCCACCGCATCGGCCAGGAACGCCCCGTCGTCGTCCATCGCCTGATCGCCCGCGGCACCGTCGAGGAAGGCATCCTCGCCCTGCACACCCGCAAACGCGCCCTCGCCGACGCGGCCCTCGAAGAAGCCGACGGCAGCAGCCGCCTGACTCGCGACGACCTGAT
>JANMTD010000574.1:0-2433 GCA_031390075.1 Deltaproteobacteria bacterium
TATTGGTCATGCGGGGCAGGGGGAGGTGCGCATAGCTCTCGCGGCGGCCGTTGCCCGTCGGCGCGACGCCCATCAGGCGCGCGTTCAGGCGATCCTGCAGATAGCCGGTCAGCACGCCGTCTTCGATCAGGACGTTGCGCCGTGTCGGCGTGCCCTCGTCGTCGACGTTGAGCGAGCCGCGCCGTCCGGGAATCGTCCCGTCGTCGACGACGGTCACGCCCGGCGCGGCGACGCGCTGGCCGAGCTTGTCCCAGAACGCCGACGTGCGTTTGCGGTTGAAATCTCCTTCGAGGCCGTGGCCGATCGCTTCGTGGAGCAGGATGCCCGGCCAGCCGGGGCCGAGCACGACGTCCATCGTGCCCGCAGGACACGCCTTCGCATCGAGATTGAGCAGCGCGATCCGCACCGCCTCGTCGACCAGCGGCTGCCAGCGCGCCGGGTCCTCGAGGGTCGAGAGCTCGAAGCGTCCGCCCGCGCCCTGGTAGCCGACCTCGCGCCGGGCGCCGTCGGCGGCGATCACCTGCACGTTCACGCGAATCAACGGCAGCACGTCGGCGACCCGGGTCCCGTCGCTCGCGGCGACCAGCATCTGCTTGTGCTGGCAGACGACGCTCGCCATCACCTGCTTGATGCGCGGGTCCCGCGCCCGCGCATAACGATCGATCTCGTTCAGCCAGGCGACCTTGCGGGCGACCGGGATCTCCGTCGGCGGTGTCGTCACGGGGTAGAGGTTGCGCCCCGTCGCGCCCGAGCGGAGCGCGACCGGTGCGTGGGGACGAGGGTCGTCGGCGATCGCGCCGGCGGTCGCCGCCGCAAGCTTGGCGCTCTCGATGCTGATGTCGTCGGAGTGCGCATAGCCCTGGCGCTCTCCGCGCAGGGCCCGGACACCGACGCCCTGCTCGACGTGGCGATCGCCGGATTTGACGATGCCCTCTTCGAGGGAGACCGAGTCGGTCGTGGTGTGCTCGAAGTAGAGATCGGCGGCGTCGATCTGTCGTTCGAGGGCGGTCTCGAGGACCTTCTCGAGCAGGCGATCGGTGAGATCGAAGCGGTCTTGGAAGAAGGCGAGGGCGCGCTGTTGCGCGGGCGCCTCCGTCGCACTCGGCGGATTCATTTCGTTCGACTCGTTTCGCGGCACGGGCCGGTTCGCACGGGGAGCGGGCGGTCGCCGGAGCTTAGCGGGATCACGCTGCCCTTTCTGCGCGGAGCCGATCGGCGATCTCGGGCAGGGCTGCGACCTGGCGGACGTCGATGACGAGCAGACCGAGCACGCGGATGGCTTCGAGCACCTCCGGCGCGTCATCGCCGACGTACGCGAGCTCGTCGAGGCGAGCGCCCAGGGCGCGGGCGAGGGCCTCGAAGACGCTCCGGTCCGGCTTGGCCCGCCCGTGCAGGCTCGGAATCTCGATGGCGCTGAAAAACTCAATCAGGGCAAGGTCTTCCAGGAGTTTCGGCAAGCGATGGTCGAAGTGGCTCGCCAGTCCCAGGCCGAAGCCTTCGGCGCGCAGTGCGACGAGCAGCTCCCGCGCGCCTGGACGCGCCCGCCACGCCTCGGCGCTGCGATAGGTCTCGAAGAGCGTGAGTGCGAAGGCCTTCGGGTCGGCGAACTCGACCGTGCTGTCCGTCGCCTGGAAGGTCTGTCGCACCCGCTCGCACCACCACGCGATCTCCGCCGCTTCGCGCTCGGCGCGGCTCGCAGCCGCAGCCCCCACCGACGCAAGCGACGGCGCGTGGCGCAATACGCGTGCGAAGGCGTCGTCGAGGCGCCAGGCCGGGAGCTTGATCCCGGCGGCCTGCGCCGCGCGGCTGTAGACGGTGCCCACGCTCTCGGCGACCTCGATCAGTGTCCCTGTCGCATCGAAGCAGACGGCGCGGATCGTCATGCCGTCCTCATGCCTCCTCATGCTTAAGACGCCGCCGGGCGCTCGGCGACGGCGACGAAGCTCGCGGGCAGATCGCGCTTCGAGTCGGGGGCCTCGCGCTGGAGCTTCACGTCGACGAGTCCCGCGCCTTCGAGCCAGCTCGTCACGAGCTCGGGGCTGAAGCCGAGCCAGAGAAGTCCCAGCTCCTGCTCCATCCAGGTGTGGTCGTGGGCCAGGAAATCGACGAGCACGACTCGGCCTCCGGGCCGCACGATGCGCGCCATCTCACGCACCGCCCGCTCGGGCTCCTCGAGGGAGTGGAGCACCATGTGCGCGAAGGCGGCGTCGACACTCGCATCGGCGAGCGGCAGCGCGTGGGCGTCGCCGGCCTTGAACTCGACCCGACCCCGCGCACCGTCCGCCTCGAGCGCCCATTTCTGGCGCGCGGCCTCGAGCATCGCCTCGGAGCGGTCGATGCCGACGACGTCGAGGCCCTGGCGCGCGAGCTCGAGGGCGAGCACCCCTGTTCCGGTGCCGATGTCGGCGACCCGGAGCGGCGGTCGCACGAGGG
>JANMTD010000258.1:0-2420 GCA_031390075.1 Deltaproteobacteria bacterium
CCCGAGCGCGCGATCGCGCGACTGTCGGCGCTCGCCGACGAGCTCGACCGGGTCGAGGAGCGCGCCCTGCGCCAGCGTGTGCTCCGCTATCGCAGCGTCGTCGACGTCGAGCCGATGATCCAGGCCCAGTTCGATTCGGGCCGCTTCAACGACCGGGACCTCGAGGTCTGGAGCGACGAGCGAACCAACAGCGTGATCTTTCGCGGCGAGGAAGACACGGTTGCCCGCCTGATCGCCTTCATCGAAGTCATCGACGAGCCCGTCGAAGGGGAGGGCGAGGTCCGGATCCTGCGCGTGTTGAACCGGGACGCCGCCGAGATCGCAGAGATCCTCGGCGGACAGGTCCCGACGCGTGCCCGGGAGCGCGAGTCGACGAAGACGAGGGAGGACGACGACGAGGATCGCAGGGACGAGCCGGACGAATCCCAGCTCGAGGATCGCGGCCAGACGGGGGAAGGGCTCGAGGGGACGAACGCGGCACCGGACGAGGCCGTGGGGGTGGAGACGCAAGCTCCGACGTCGACCGGAAGCGGGATCCCACTCGATCTCGCGGCGCTCCTCGGCGGCGAGGATTATTCGATCGCAGTCGACGAGCCGACCCGCTCCCTCGTCGTGCGGGCGAGCGAGCGGGGCCATGATCTGATCCGCGAGGTCGTCGAGGAGCTCGATGCCCGGCCCCAGCTGATCGCCGTCGACGTCACGGTCTCGGAGCTGCGGACGCCGACCACCTGGGCGCTGGCACTCAGCTACCACCTGCCGCTCCTGCCCGGCGACTCGCTCGACGAGTTCATCGGACGCATTGTGAGCCTGCCGGCGGGCGGTGGCTTCCGCACGACGCCGATCGATCAAGGCGCGCTCTTTGGTCGCGTGTCGCGGGATGCGGGCATCGACTTCGAGATCCCCGGCGAGGGCGGTGTGCAGATCCCGGTCGAAGACACGGTCGAGATCGATGCCGTGGACCGCAAGGTCACGAACGAGCTGTTGATCCAGCCGAGCCTCATCCTCGTGGCGGGGGAGCAGCACGAGATCTTCGTCGGCGCGAACATCCCGATTCCCGTCAGTGACGTCTCGCCGCTCGGCGGCTCGACGACGACCGGCGGAGGCCTGAGCGTGCCCGCGGCGACCGTCACCTTCAATCGCGAGGACATCGGTGTCCGGCTGACCCTCGAAGCTCTGGCCGGCCAGACGGGGCCGATCCAGCTCGACATCGAGGCCGAGCTCTCCGACATCGGCCCCTCGATCGCCGGCGACCCGACGAAGGTCGGCCCGACGCTCATCAAACAGGTCCTGAACGCGAAGGCGCGCCTCGACGACGGCGAGACGGCGATCCTCGGCGTCTATCGCAAGCGGGTCGAGGCCGTCGGGCAAGGCGGCACGCCCTGGCTCTCCGACATCCCCTTGATCGGCTGGTTCTTCAAGGCGCGGGGCGAGCAGGTCGACGACGTCCGGCTCATCATCGCTGCCCGCGCGCGCCGCATCTCGACGCCCGCCGAGCTGGTCGCCGACACGATCCGCCGCCGACTCGTGTTCGAGCGCCAGCGGGCGCGTGAAGCCGATCTGCCCGATTCCGGAGGCTCGCCCTATGGCGTGCGCGTGACGACGCGCGCGCTCGAGGAAGACGCGATCGCGATCGCCGAGGATCTCGAGCGCAAGGGACACCATACGCAGGTCCATCACTGGGAGGGCGCCGACGACCGCGCGCTCTTCGACGTCTACGTGATGGGTTTGAGCTCGATGGTGGACGCGGGCGACCTAGCACACCGCCTGGCGCAGGACGGCTGGGACGCCGATCTCGTCGTATTCTCGTCGCGCTCGTGAGGCGAGTCGCGCATCGCCCGCCTGAGGGCCGGAGACGGCGCCGCTCTGGCGGATCACGAGATGGGGTAGTCCCAGATCCAGCAGGAATCGCAGGCTCTGTTCTTCTTCGTGGAGCATCGCGATCGTGCTGGCCGCGCCCGCGAGCAGGCAGAGCGGCGCCGCCACCGACACGCTCGCCGGCCCACCGCGAAAGCTCTCGCCCGTGCGCGGGTCGAGCAGATGCGAGTAGCGCACGCCGTCGACGACCATGCAGCGCTCGTAATCCCCGCTCGTCGCGATCCCGCCCGAGCGGAGCTCGATGCGCGCGATCGCCTCGCTCGGACGGCGAGGATCGCGGATGCCGACCTGCCAGGGCGATCCGTCCAGATGCGGCCCGACGACGGCGAGATCTCCGCCCAGGTCGACGAGCCCCGACCGGACCTCCGCCTCGCGACACAACGCCGCCACGCGGTCGGCGGCGTACTCCTTCACGAAGCCCCCGAAATCGAGCTGCATCCCGGGAACCGGAAGCACGAGACGCGGGCGCTCCCAGCGGAGCTTCGACCAGCCGACGAGACTGCGTGCGGCCTCGAGGGCCGCGGGATCCGGGAGCTTCTGGGAAC